>NVWM01000011.1 GCA_002733665.1 Lutibacter sp. | reverse complement strand
ACATCGCGCCCCTGATCATCCGTCCCTAACCAATTGTCGCTTGTCGGCGCAGAAGGGGCAGGGGTCGGCAGGTCGGTCTGAATAGTGTCGTATGAAAAAGGCACGAGCGGCCAAATCATCCAGCCATCCGCTTTCTCAATCAGTTCTTGCACGTAGGGGTCGGTGTAATCGGCTTCCGTCTGATACTCCCCCCCAAAATAAACTTCCGAATAAAAGCTGGTGATGGGCATATAGAGCTCGCCTTTAAACGAGATCAGCAATGGTTTGTCATTGGCCAGCACGGGTGCCAATAATGAAATGACAAACAGCACCATGAATATCCATAGTGAATAGAACCCGCGCTTGTTCGCTCTAAAGTTTTGCCAACGTCGTTGGTTGAGCGGTGTCACGCGGATAGGGGCTCGCCCGGTTGCGCGGAGGCCTTTGTTGATCAATCCAAACATCCCTACACCTCCCGCGAGTCAAAATCGATACGCGGATCGATGGTCATATAAACAAGGTCTGTAATCAGCGAGACCACCAACCCTATGAGCGAGAAGATAAACAAGGTCGCAAACACCACGGGATAATCTAAATTTACAATTGAATTCATATCAATAATAAATTTTCCTCCTACTAAATCATCACCTGATAAATCCAATTTCCCTTTTGAAATTGCAATTGTACCATTGTGAGATCCTGTTGGTTTAAATCCTTTCCAAGTTAGCGTAGATTTATCTGTAATTACTGCATAAGCAGTTGCTTCTTTTACTTCTTCTACCTTATTAGCATCTTTAGTTTCTACTTTGTTTTTGCTATCTACTTTACAAGCCATTACTGATACAGCAACTAACATTGTTAAAATTAATTTTTTCATTTTTATTTGTTTTTAGTTTAGAGCGCGAATATATTCTTTTAAAAACAAAAAAAGCCTAAAAATTTCACAATTCTTAGGCTTTTAATTAAGGAATATATTTAAGATTATTTTTTTATCAAAACAATTTTTTCTGTCTGTTTTGCAACAATTTGTTTAAACATTTCTTTTATTTCTTGATAATAATTTGCAGAAATAATTCCTTGGTTTAACTTTATCAATGATGCTATTTGAATTTTATTTCCTTGATTTTTTATCGAATATATAAACGATCCTAAATCTTCACTCATTCCTTTTGCAACATTCTCAGGAAGTGATTCTAAACTATATCCTTCAGGAATTTCAATAGTTACATTTATTTTCTCTTCCCAAGGTGTTCCAAAATCAATTGGATATTCTCGAGTCTCTATTTTAAAAGGGTTCTCATCCGTGGTTTCAAATAGCATAGGAGTTATATACATTTTATTTCCAATAATTTCAGCACCTTCCTCTTTTTCAAACTTATATAATTCAACCACAGGCTTTGAGAGGTCATCAATATTAGAAAGTCTAAAATTTAATATTTCAATATCATCATTGTTCTCTTCTATTTCACTAATAATAGCATCTTCTTTTAAACTTCCGTATCTATTTCTATAACTTAATGCTGCATAGTTTTTAGATTTACTTCTATTCATACCTTCAATCAAACCATCCTCAGAAATTTTATAACTTAGTGTTGACTCTTCTGCCGAAATCATTGACGAACTTAAATCTACAAACCCTACCGACTTATCTTTCCTTACAATTGTTCCTCTCCAATTTAGTACGCGTAATGGCAATACGTTTGGCAAACTATATTTCTCTGATGCATCCAACAAAACAGTTCCTTGAGGTGATTCAACAGCTACTATCACATAATTCAATCCAGAAAGTGTTGGAAAAGTAGGTACTCCATTATTTCTTGTACTTACTAAAACTGGGTTTGCATTGATCCCTAATTCTCTTAAAACCGCAACAAGTGTTAAATTAATATCTGCTATATTTCCTATTCCTTCCTTGTACGCTTTTCTCAAGCCATTATCTGTATATTTTCCTTTATAATCATTCCATTTTATTTTACTTTTTACATATTCTAAAGCACCATAAATTTTTTCAGTATTCGTTGTGAAGGTTTCACTTAACTGAGTAATATCATCTTTTAAATGTCCAGTTTTTTCTAACTGGCCTCCAAACTCAGAGTTTTTCATGATGGTTTTGGCAACATCTTCCCATGATTGTGCAAAATGTTTTGCAGGTGAATTTGGCCATTTTATGGTAGCTAATTCATACTTTATTGATGACCTATAATTATCAATATCATTTATATACGGTTCTTCAATGAGTGCTGGAATATTATCTTTTTCTATTTTTGCAACATTTGTGTTATAATCTAATTTACTGTATGAAGTTTCAGTATACAACCCTCCTTTTTGAACTCTAGAAGAATTTGAAAAATTAATTGAACTATTCTTTTTAGTTGACACAACATTTATTGGCAAGTATCCTATTTGCTTCACACTGTACCTAAAATATTCAGGAACTTCAATACTAGATTCGTATTTTTTTATTGGAATTGAATATTGCATAACTACGTCTTCTATTCCTTTATAAGGTGAAGTTATTTTATATCTCCATTCTAAAATACAGCCTTCAGTAATATTAGGCATCGTAAATTTCTTTTTCGACCAATATTTATTTTTAACTTCTTTAAATATATCACTTTTACCTAATTTATAGGATTTAACTTTACCATCAATCAAAGCAAAAGTTTTTGCGTCTTTTATGCTAACTTTTTCTGTATCACCACTTTCTGGAGCATAAAAAGAAATTGTTTTTGTTGCCCAATTATAACCATCTTTTGTGTAAATTTTTATACGTTCATGAACCTCTGTAACTACAACATAACCTTCTCCTTCTCTATAATCAAAATACGTTCTCCTATTTTTATATAAATATGCCGCATCTGCCGATGGATCTGAAGGGTGTGTTTTTTCTTCCAACTCTGCTTTTGATACTTTTCCTATTTTATAATTTTGACTAAAACTAACTTGTACAAATGCTAATAATAGCATTGTTAATAATACTTTTTTCATATGCAATATTTATTTTTTTATTAATACAATTTTTGATTTGTCACTTCTTACTACTTTTTTTCTAAAACTTCGATAATCCTTATATTCTTCTTTTGGGTATTTTCCGTTTTTTAATAAAAATTCTCTTGTATATTTAAGAGTGTTCTCTGATTGTTTTTCAATGGTTAATTTATATTCTCCATATTTACTATCAATAACTATATTTTCAGTCATTGCCTCAATTTTATAATCAGATGGCAATTCAACTATCACTACATCTACTTTATAATATCCACGAGTAATTTCAACTGGTAATTTTCTATCTCTTATACGTTTAGGAGTATAACTAACAACATTAAATGCATTAATTGGAAGTATCATTCTTTCTCCACTTACTGCACCATAATTATCTGCAACAAAAGATAAATCTTCTTCAAATTTTCCTTCTTTTTTATTGTTCTTAACAACTATTTTATCAATTGTCATATTATTGATATTATCCCAAAACTCTTTATATGACTTATCTAATTCTTTATTCGAACGGCCTTCATAACCTAAATGATTATCAAATTGAGTTCCAGAAGAAACCATTTTAACCTCTGCACTGATATGACCTTCATTGCTCAAGATATATTTTCCAACTATTTTTTGGTGATTTTCTTTATCATCATATACCCTTGTATGTTTTATTTCTCCACCATCTGGAGTAATAATCAATGCATCTCTATCATCTGTAAAATCTCCACTATCGTTAAATGGTGTTCCTTGGCTAGTACATTCTAACCACAACTCTTGATTAGAAATAGGCACATATAAAACCATATGATTTCCTTGTTGAGAAACAACATCAGAATTTATGCTTTTTTTACCAGAACCTGAATAAATTAACGCATGATATGACTCTATACCAACTTCACTTAGAAGTGATGCAGTATAATTAGTTAGAGCTTTACAATCTCCATAACTCAAATTATCTACTGCACTTGCTCTCATTGGCTTAAACCCTCCAACTCCTATTTGGACACTTATATAACGAACCTTGTCTTGTACATATTTATAAATAAATTTTGCTTTTTCTATTGGATCTTCAATTGATGCTGTGAGACTTTTAATTTCATTTCTTGTTTTTTCTGGCAAATCTAATGTGCTTTGTATTAAGTTTTCGTAATACCATTTTCCGAATTCTTGCCAATTATTTGCGGCTCCATTAACACCCTCAAGATTAAACTTACTAACTCCTAATTTAGCGTTAGGCACAAAACTTGAAAAAGATGGGGTAATTGGTTCTCTTTCTATAGCTTTAATACTCTCGCCTTTATAGGTTATTTTCCCTGCTTCTTCAACATTAGCAATATCATAACCCTCAAAATTATTTTCAGATTTCAACAATTTAATATTTGATGGATACTCAAATGTATAAACTGATTTTTGTACACTTTGATAATAACTATTTAAAGGAAACCATTGAGGGATAAATGCAGTATTCGAAGTTTTTATTTCATATTCATAATAAACTGTATAAGGGTACGTTGTAGGGGTGTAACTATAATATAAATACCTACCATCTGAAAACAAACCACCTGAAGCGCTATAATCTTTAAAATCCTTTTTCTTTACTTTTTTTATTTCTTTACCAAAAGCATCGTAATAATATACCTTTACAGATTTAATAATTGTTCTTCCGTTATGAGGCAATGAAATATCCGCATTATCGTCAGCCTGTTTATTAAAAATAGTTATTGCGATTTTTTTTGTGATAGTCATATCTCTTTGAGACGTCATATCTATATGCAAGTCTTCAAATCGAATAACCGAATTGGCATTTTCTTTTAACTCATCTGGAACCAGAAAAGCACTTAATTCTAGGTTTTGAGAGGTTACTATTGAAAAAATAAAAATTGTGAATAAAATTGAAAGGGTTGTCTTCTTAATCATTAGCATGCATTTTTAATGCAATATACGAAAAAACGATTAAAAAAAGTAAGGCTTATGTTCTGTTTTTACTGTCAATAATAATAGTTACAGGACCATCGTTTACAAGTGCTATTTTCATGTCTGCACCAAATTTTCCTGTCTGAATTTTCTTACCTAAATCTTGCTCCATTTGCGCAACAAATTGTTCGTATAACGGAATTGAAACATCAGGTTTTGCCGCTTTTAAATAAGATGGTCTATTTCCTTTTTTTGTTGATGCTTGTAATGTAAACTGACTTACAACAATTGCGTCACCATCAACTTCAATAAGTGATTTATTCATTACATTATTCTCATCATTGAAAATACGAAGACTTATGGTTTTTTTGGAGAGCCACTTAATATCTTCTAAAGTATCCTCACTTTCAATACCAACTAGAATTAATAATCCGCTTTTAATTTGGCTTACCTTTTCACCATCAATAGTTACTGATGCTTCTAAAACTCTTTGGATAACTACTTTCATAAAACATTTCCTTTTCAGATTCTTCGACTTCGCTCAGAATGACATATAAATTTATTCTTTTTCTCGAGTATCTGTTCTATAATGCTCTTCTTCGCCTTCTAAAATCTGTATATAACTTTTATACCTTGACCAAGAAATTTCTTCTTCTTCCAATGCGTCTTTTACAGCACATTTTGGCTCATTGATATGAATACAGTTATTGAACTTACAATTGTTTTTTAATGCGAAAAATTCTGGGAAATAGTTTCCAATTGCTGCTTTTTCAATATCTACAACTCCAAATCCTTTGATTCCTGGAGTATCAATAATACGCGCATCAAAACTCAAGTCAAACATCTCTGCAAATGTAGTTGTGTGTTGACCTTGCATGTGTTGTTCTGAAATCTCTTTCGTCTTCAGGTCTAATTTTGGCTCAATAGCATTGACTAAAGTAGATTTTCCAACTCCAGAATGACCAACGAACATACTTGTTTTACCAAGCATCAGTTCTTTGATTATAGCTACATTTTTGTTTTCAGTTGCTGAAACCTCAACACATTGATAACCTATTTTTTCATATATCTCTTTGAGGTACATTACTTCTGCACGCTGCTCTATTTCGTAGGCATCAATCTTATTGAAAATCAAAATAGTTTTGATATGATATGCCTCTGCAGATACCAAAAAACGGTCTATAAAGCTTGTAAATGTTGGGGGATTATCAATAGTAATCAGTAAAAAAACCAAATCAATATTTGAAGCGATTATATGTGTTTGTTTTGATAAATTTACCGATTTACGAATGATATAATTCTTTCGATCATGTATTTCATTGATAACTCCAATACTTTTATTATTAGTATCTTCAGCATTAAAACCTACAACATCGCCAACGGCGACGGGATTTGTGCTTTTAATTCCTTTGATACGAAATTTCCCTTTGATTCGGCATTCAAAAAATGCTCCATCATTTGATTTCACCAAATACCAACTTCCTGTAGATTTATATACAATTCCTGTCATTGATTGCAAAGATGCAACTTTTACTAATGATTAATAATTTTTTCTTGATGATTTATAGATTCTTGATGAATTGCTTTAAACATTCTTAAAACAAATTCTTCGCTCAAACCTCTACTTTTTCCTTCAAGTATCATGTTCCCTAAAATTTCATTCCAACGCCTTGATTGTAAAATAGCTACATTTTTATCTTTCTTCAACTCACCAATTTTATCAGCAGTTTTCATACGTTTTCCTAACAAATCAATTAATTGATCATCTACTACATTTATTTGAGCCCTCAGATTCTCTAATGACTCTCTGTAACTAGAATCAGTATCAGTAGTTTTTTTAATTTTCAACTCTTCCATGATAGATTTCAACTTTGTTGGCGTAACTTGTTGAGCAGCATCACTCCATGCGTTTTCAGGGTCGAAATGAGTTTCAATCATTAAACCATCAAAATTTAAATCTAAAGCTCTTTGAGAAACATCTTGAATCATTTCTCTGTCTCCAGTAATATGTGAAGGATCACAAATTAATGGTAAATCTGGAAATCGGTTTTGAAACTCAATTGCCAATTGCCATTCAGGAATATTTCTATACTTCGATTTCTCATAAGTCGAAAACCCTCTATGAATTGCTCCTAAATTTTTAATTCCTGCCGTATATAACCTTTCAATTCCGCCTAACCATAATGCCAAGTCTGGATTAACAGGGTTCTTAACTAGTACAATTTTATCAGTTCCTTTCAATGCATCTGCAATTTCTTGCATGATAAAAGGGGAAACCGTAGAGCGCGCACCAATCCACAATAAATCAACATCGTTTTCTAAAGCCAATTTAACATGTGCTGCATTTGCAACTTCAGTACAAGTTTTCATTCCTGTTTCTTCTTTTACTTTCTTCAACCAATTTAAACCTAATGCTCCCACACCTTCAAAATTTCCTGGTCTTGTTCTTGGTTTCCAAATTCCTGCTCTAAAATAATTTACATCAGAATCTTTTAATTCGTGTGCAATCTTCAAAACCTGCTCTTCGGTTTCTGCACTACAAGGCCCTGCTATTACTAGAGGATGTGCTAAATTCATATCATCCAACCATGTTCTTAATTCTTTTGTATTCTTCATTTTTCTACTTTTAAGGTATTATTTAATCCCGTTTAATATTTGTTTTATATAATTTGTGCTTTTCATTTTTTGATATATTTCCGAAAAGTTATCTTGCTGCATTAATGTTTTAAATTCTTCTAAATTATTTATATATTCTTCTAATGTTTCTATCACATTTTCTTTATTCTGCTCAAAAATGGGCGTCCACATTTCTGGAGAACTTTTTGCCAAACGAACTGTCGACTCAAATCCACTTCCAGCCATATCAAAAATATCACGTTCGTTTTTTTCTTTTTCAATAACTGTTTTTCCCAACATAAAAGAACTAATATGTGACAGATGAGACATATACGCAATATGCTTATCGTGCGATTTTGGATCCATATATCTAATTCTCATTCCTATATTTGTCAAAATTTCAAGTGCTTTTTCTTGCAATTTGAATGCTGTTTTTTCTACTTCGCAAATAATATTTGTCTTTCCTTCAAACAACCCCTTTATGGCTGCTGATGGTCCAGAAAATTCTGTTCCAGCAATAGGATGTGTTGCTAAAAAATTTCTTCTTTTCGGATGATCTTTTACTCCTTCACAGATTTGTGACTTTGTCGAACCTACATCCATAACTAATGCATCATCACTTATTAAATTTAGTACTTTTGGAATAACATTTATTTGCACATCAACAGGAATTGAAACAATCACAAGTGATGCTTTACCCAACTCTTCAAATGTTGCTTTTTGATGAATAATTCCTAATTCAAGAGCCTCATTTAAATGCTCTTTATTTGAATCTATTCCGAAAATTTTTGCTTCAGGATATTTTCCTTGAATATCTAAAGCCATGCTTCCGCCAATTAATCCGACTCCTATTATAAATATGTTCATCTTTAAAGTTTGCTTTATGCCTTATGCTCTAAGCAATATGCCTAAAACTTAAAGCGTTTTGCTTATAGCCTATTGATTGCTTCTTTTATTTGCTCATTTGTAACACACAGTGAAAACCGAACGTATCCTTCTCCTTTTGTTCCAAAAATTGTTCCTGGAGCAATGAAAATATTCTTTTCATATAATAATTCATCCACCATCTCTTCAGAAGTTTTTCCTTCTGGGAGTTTCGCCCAAACAAACATTCCTAAAGCAGTTTTATCGTATGTGCAATTCAATTTATCAGCAAGTTTCCATACTAAGTCTCTTCGTTTTTTATATGTTTTATTCAAGCCATCAAACCAGTCGTTTGATAATTCTAAAGCCGCAATCGCTCCTTTTTGAATGCCATAAAACATTCCTGAATCCATTTGAGTTTTCACTTTCAATATCTGATTTAAAAAATGTTCATTTCCTAATAACATTCCAACACGCCATCCTGCCATGTTAAAAGATTTGCTCAACGAATTTAATTCTAAAGCAATGTCTTTAGCACCATCTACTTGTAAAATACTTTGAGGATTGTCATTCAGAATAAAACTATAAGGATTGTCATTTACAATGACAATATTATGTTTCTTCCCAAAAGAAACTAACTTTTCAAACGTACTTTTAAGAGCATTTGCACCAGTTGGCATGTGCGGATAATTTACCCACAATAATTTAACTTTAGATAAATCTTGCTTTTCTAATTTTTCAAAATTAGGCTGATAATTAGTATGCTCATCTAAATCGTAATAAACTGGTTTCGCTCCAACCAAATTCGTTACTGAACTATATGTTGGGTAACCAGGATTTGGGATTAGCACTTTATCTCCATCATTCAGCAAAGCCAAAGAAATATGCATAATTCCTTCTTTGCTTCCCATTAATGGCAAAATTTCATTTTCAGAATCTAAATTTACATTAAACTTGTTTTCATAAAATTCAGAAACTGCATTTCTAAATTCTGGCAAACCTTGATAACTTTGATATTTATGAGCGTTTACATCGTTCAAACTATTTTGAATTGCTTGAATAACTTCTTTTGAAGGTTTTAAATCTGGACTTCCAATTCCTATATTAATAATAGGTTTTCCATCAGAAATTAAACTTCTAACTTCTCTCAATTTTTTTGAGAAATAGTATTCTTGTACTGTTTCTAAACGGTCTGCAAATTGTATCATATTCTTCCGTTTTTATATTCTCCCAAAATTTTAAATTCTAAAGCCATTATTTCGATAATTTTCACTGCTTTTTCATAATCTTTATAATCATCAAACGTAACATCTACAAAAAAAGCATACTTCCAAGGCGTTTCAATTTTAGGTAACGATTGTATTTTAGTCAAATTCAATTTACAATCGCTCATCATATTTAATAGTGCCGCTAAACTTCCTCTTTTATGATCTAATTCTAATTTTAAAGATGCCTTATTAATCTCACTTTTACCATTTTTAGGTTTTGTAGTTTGCAAAATCACAAAACGAGTAGAATTATCTTTAATAGTTTGAATTTCGTCTTCGATAATTTCTAATCCAAAAATATCTGCCGCAAGTTTAGGTGCAATTGCAGCCAACCCTTTTATTTTATTTTCTGAAATTCTTTTTGCAATTGCTGATGTGTCTACACCTTCTATTAGTTTGATATGATTGTGATTTTTAAAAAACTCTTTACACTGCAATAATGCCATCGGATGTGAACAAACCTCTGTAATATCTTCAATTTTTTGATTTGGAATTGCCATTAACTGATGATGAATATTTAAGTAATACTCTCCTGAAATATGTAAGTCATATTTGTCCATCAACGCATAATTAGGAATTATAGAACCAGCAATTGTATTTTCTATAGCCATGATTGCTTGCTCACTTTTTCCGCTTAGCAAACTATCTACCAAAACATCAAAAGACAAGCATTCATCTAATACAATATCTTCTCCAAAATAGTTATTGGCAACTATATGGTGATTAGATCCTTTTATTCCTTGAATGGCTATTTTATTCATGTGTTATTCCTATTGTTTTTAACTGTCACACTTCGACTTCGCTCAGTACAAGCATGTGTTCGCTATTAATCATTTTCATTAAATGACAAAGTTTTTAACACGCTCGGTTCATACGCTCTTTTATTCACAAAAAAAAGCCTCGATATTTCGAGACTTTCAGATATATTGTTAACAATATGGCGCAAAGTCTCAACTCTTATTAAAAAAATAAAAGTAAAAATAGAAACCGTTCCAATTGTTTTGTAAATTCATTGTTCTTCGTTGTAAGTGACAAATCTAAAAATAAAAATTAGATATACAAGCAGTTAGCCTAAAAAATGAAATAAATTTTATATTTCAAGAAAGAAACGTTCTTTCTCTTTTGATTTCGCACCAATTCTCCTATAAAACTTTATGGCTCTAACATTAAAATCTGGAGTTTGCCATTGTATTAAATTACAATTGAGTTTTTTCCCTTCTTCTTGAATTCTTCTGACCAAGTTTTCGCCCAAACCATGTCCACGTGCATTCTCATTCATAAATAAGCAATCCATATAAATATATTCGTTTGCATCCCAAGTAGAGTACTGTTTCATATACGTTGCATATCCAATTAATTGATTCTCTTTTTCTACTACTAAACAAAACAGTTTAGGATTGTCAGAAAACAAACTATTACTTAATCTTTCTGCTTTCCCGTCTTTCTCATATTCACATTGTTCATAGTTTGCATGTGCTTCACATAAATCTATGATTTGATTGATATCTTCTTCTTTTGTAAAACGAATTTTAATTTCAGGCATAACTATTTAATTAAATAATCGTTCATATAATCATCAAATTTGGGTGAATTTGGGTTAGACAGTACATGTTTTATCCATGCTTTTCGTTCGTGTGCATAAATTTCCATTTCCCAAATACAAACCAATTGTTTTGACTTATAAAGAGATGGATTTATTTCTGATGGCTTGTCGAAGTCTGCAAAATAAATATTGGTTTCAAGCATATTTTCGCCAGTCCACCAACATAATATAATCAGAACACCTGGACGTGCCTCATGAACCATCAAAAAAGCATGTTTGTAAGTTGGTAAACTTGAATTTATTATATTATCAGTCCAACTTGGAAGTTGCTTTATAGTGTTTTCAAATATTTCGATGGATTCAAAGTTTTCTCTATTGGTAATTGTATATACTTTTACTTTACAATCATTAGCACTGACTGATTTTACAAACTCTATCTTCCTGTCTTTATATTTTTCGAACTGATATTTCATCTTTTTTCTGGTTCAATGTTTATAAATATTTCTGTATTTATTTTTGCTTTCCCTAAGTCTTTAGGCTTGAAAACTTTCTTTGTAGAAGCAGGATATTTCTGAATCATTTTTGAAGTACGAATTGGTCTTTGAACAAAATTTCCAGAACAACTTGGACACACATTTTCGAAAACATCCAAAGCACATTCTTTACAATAAGTACATTCAAAAGTGCAAATCATAGCTTCGTCAGAAGTATTTGGTAAATCTTTATTACAATGTTCGCAATTTGGTCTTAACTCTAACATCTTACAAATATCTTTCTTTAATTACTTCCATATGCCAAATATCATGACCCAAAATTATAAATGCTGCTGCTCTGGCTGACAATGGACTCTCACTTGAAACACCAACAAACTTCAAATCGTCATCAGATAAACTATTAATAATAGCAATAGAATTATTTCTATTAATTTCAAATTCATTTAACAACTCTTCAATTGATTTATTATTCGCTTTAGAAGGTTCTATATAAATATCTTGATCATATCCCACCAAAGAAGTAGTGTCACGTCTTGCTATTCTAAAACAACGATACATAAAAATACGCTCAGTATCAATTAAATGCTGAAGCACTTCTTTAACTGTCCATTTACCTGAAGCATAACGATATTCCAATTTATCATTTGGAATTGACTTGAAAAAGTTCAAAACAGTATTCTTACCAGTTTTATAACCTTCAATTAAAGATAAATTCGTTGAAAGTTTATCAATATATCGATTGTAATATTCGTTAAATTCTGATGAATTCAAATCTTGTGTTGTCATATTTGTTGATTTTTAAGTAATTTCTATATTCGAAATTAACACAATAAACATACATAAAAAATTAATATATTTTGTATTATCCAAAAATAACCTTAATTTTAAATGAAATATTAACATTAAACCTAACTAATGAAAATAGACACCATTAACTTACAAATTTTAGAAGAATTACAATGCAATGCGAGAGTTCCATTAACTGAAATCTCCAAAAAAGTTGGACTTTCATCTCCTACCGTTTCAGAAAGGATTCAAAAAATGGAAGAAGCCGGAATTATTAATGGTTATAATACTGATATTAATATGGAGTCTTTAGGATATTCATTAGGTGTTTATATATCTATAAAAATTCGTTTTGGACAGGTCAAAAACTTCGAAGAATATATAAAAGACGTTCCAGAAATATCAGAATGTCATAAACTAACAGGAAACGATTGCATGTTGATGAAAGGTGTTGTAAGAAATCCTAAACATTTAGAAGAGTTAAATGAAAAATTGACTGTGTATGGTGAATTGACAACTTCTTTGATACTATCATCAACTATAAAGAGTAGAGTATATACTAAAGCGTTTTAAAAAAAGTAGTTGTACTGCGCTATAAAATTTAAAACCTTTTTTTATGCTTTGGTTAACCAATTTTATTTCCATACTTAGCACTCTCTTCTGCAACCATACCCAACTCTTGCTCTACTTCGCCAACAGTAACCTGACCATTCATTAACATAGGCAATAACCAATTTCTTAATTCTGAGAGTTTTTGATTCTGGTCTCGATTAGAAACTATTTTATTTAAAGTTAATTTAAAGAATTTATTTGCTTTTAATTGTATTTCGTTTGTTGCTTTTAAAACCTTTAAATCATTAACGTCTTTTGCGCTTAAATGAGCTACAGTAGTTCTTGAAACATTTTTTTCTCTTGCTTTTATATATGGTTCAATTGAATATTTAGTTTGTATTTCAGTAATAGAATTTTCATTAGATCTAATTCGCAGGCTTCTTTGATTTAAATAACAACCTTCTTTATTCCAGTAATTAATATGAAAATTACCGTCCATTCCGACTAAAATATCACCCTTGTTTAATTTGTATTTTTCATCAACTTCTTGTGTTGAGTGGTTTGAAATAGAACATTTTAAAATATCTCTTATTCTTATTACAGGAACTCCATTTTCTTCAGAATTAAATAACTTTGTACTGAAAGGAAAGCCATATTGAAGATCCATTTCTTCGGTTAAATATTTCACTTCCCAACCCTCAGGAATCTCACGTTTTAGTGCTTCATTAAAAACCATTCTTCCACCAGATGAATTATAAGGTTTACCATTCGCATCTGGAAAATCGAATTGTACAAACCAATAATCATACAACGTTTTTGCCATTGCTTCTAATTCTTGGTTGATTTTATTGTTGATTTCTATTTTAGTATCTAAATCTGAAAGGACTTTGGCTATTTGTTTTTGGGTTGTAATATTCAAATGCGCTAAAATATCTAAAGGATGTAAGTGATTTCTATTCATTGTAGGTACACTTGAACCGCTCTTTCTATCATTCAGTTTTAAATTTTTAAGGAAGTAAAAAATATAGTTTACATCATTTCCTTTAAAATCTTTAATAAATAACGACGTATTATGTGGGTAAAAGTTCGTTTTTATTAAATGAGGAATTCCGACTGTTCCACTTCGTCCAATTGTAATTCCTGGACCTTTAGTTTTATATTCATTATGGTAACCAAGTATTCCGTTTGAAGAACGAACAGGGTAAATTCCATCAATCATTTTTGATTTAGGCAAATCATAACCTCTTTGAAATTCAATTAAATTTCCTAATGTTGTTTTTGAAATATTATTCATATTTCAAACTTTTTAAATTCTTATGAATCTCTTTTTCTAGACCTTTAGATTCTGTAAACAGATTTTCTAAAGTGCTTTCAAAGTCATTCATTTTAGTATCAAATTCATCCGCAGAAATATCTTTATATTCAATTTTCACTTCAAAATATTGCCCAGCACTTAAACTGTAGTTTTTGTTTTTAATCTCATCATAAGAAACTATGACAGAGAAATCATCTTTTGCTTCTTTTGCATTAAAAACATTAATAATTTGTTGTTCTTCAGTTTCGCTTAAAACGGTTTTTTGGTTTTTACCATCTTTAACTTTTGTTCCTAAGTTAGAAGCATCAATTAAAACCACATCCTTGGTATTGGTTTTGTCTAAAAACAAAATACTTACGTTGGTTCCTGTGGTTGCAAATATATTAGACGGCATACTTACTACTCCTGCCAACATTTTACTTTCTATTAGTTTTTGTCTAATCTTTTTATCAATACCAGATTGTGCAGTTATAAATCCTGTTGGTACAACAATTGCGGCTTTCCCTTTAGCAGTAAGACTGTGCATGATATGCTGTATAAACAACAAATAAATAGCCATCGAGTCTTTCTTGGTTTTAGGAATATTAGGTATTCCTGCAAAAAAGCGCTCCTTATTGGCTTTGCTGTCTAAATCTGCGCTATAATCGCTAAAATCTAACTTAAATGGAGGATTTGACACGATATAGTCAAACTGCTCTAGTTGACCGTTGTCTTGCTTGTGATACGGTTTTAAAATGGTGTTTCCTTGTATAATGTTTCGTATAGAATGTACGAGGTTGTTTAAAATTAAATTTAAACGCAATAGAGCAGAGGACTTTTGAGAAATATCTTGTGAGTAAATAGTACATTTATCTTCTCCTATGGCATGTGCAATATTCATTAAAAGCGTCCCAGATCCTGCACTCGGATCATAACAGGTTACATTGTTTACGTTGGTATCAGTTACTAAACAAGCTGCCATAATTTTCGCAACTGCATGTGGAGTAAAATATTCAGCATATTTACCACCGCTATTGGTATTGTAATCTTTTATCAAATACTCAAAAATGGTTGCGAAAAAGTCAAACTTTTGAGTGAATATATGTTCAAAACTAAAACCTACAAGTTTGTTTACTAAAGCTTTGCAAAAAGCGTCTCTATTATCACTTACGTATTTACTTATATTTTCAAACAGTACAATTTTTTCACCACCTTGCGTAAGTACCGAGAATATATCATTATTTGCTTTGGCAACATCTAATAGTGTTTGGTCAAAAATATCAGCAAACTGGTCTTTGTTTTGCTGTTTAAATAAACGAGATAATAAATTTTTAGGTGCAATGCGAGCTGTGTTCTCACTAATCTGCATGCTTAAGAATTCTAAATCATCTTCGGAGTACTTTTCAATTGCGTCATCAAAGTTTTCTGTTTTTGCTAATGCAGGCTCCAATTGTTTTAATTCGTAAACATATTTATCGTTTAAGAATTTATATAGAAATACTTGTGTGATAATTTTAAATTCGTTTCCATCATTTCCCAAGCCGTAATTTGCACAGACGCTTTTAAGATCGTCTATGAGTGTTTTGGTTTGGGTTTCAAATTGCGCTGTGTTAGTCATAAATTATGTCACTTATATTGTGGTAAACTCTCTAAAGTTCTTTCTATCTATTATTATTTCTTTTGCATTGTATTCGTTTACAAAAGTCTTTGGCAATTTTAATTTTTTCTTGGCGTTCCATTTGAATTCAAAACCTGTAATACTGCCATTATGTTCTTCTACTAGATCTACTTCTTGTTGCTGCTTGGTACGCCAAAAATACATTTTGGTATCCTTATTTTTATATTTGTTTTGCTTGAGTCTTTCTGAAATTAAGAAATTCTCCCACAATGCGCCAGTATCTTGGCGTAAGTTTAATGGACTGAAGTTTCCTAATACCATATTCCGAACACCATTGTCATAAAAATAAATTTTCTTATTTTTTTTAATTTCATTTCTCAAATTTCTACTAAAACTATTGAGTCTAAAAATCACATATCCTTTTTCAAGAATGTCTATATAATTAGAAACAGTATTTTTATCAATACCAACTATTTGAGCCAGTTCATTATAGTTTACCTCATTCCCCAACTGAAGTGCTAAGGCTTGCACTAGTTTCTCAAGTACTTCTGGTTTTCTAATATTGGAATACGCTAAAATATCTCTATATAAATAACTGTTTACCAATTGTTTTAAAAGTTCTTTTTCTTCTCCAGGATTATTTAAAATATCTGGGTAGAAGCCATACAATAGTCTGTTTTCTAATTGCTGTTCTGAAACTAAATATTCATGTTTATCTTCAAATTCTTCCCAACTTATTGGATATAATTCGTATTCCCATTTTCTTCCTGTTAAGGGTTCATTAAGTGCATTGGATAAATCGAAAGATGATGAGCCACTTACAAGTACTTGCACATCTTTAAATTGATCTGTTATGATTTTCAAGGTCAACCCTATACCCTCTATTCTTTGCGCTTCGTCAATAAAAATTAATTTATTAGAGCCTATAATACTTCTTATTTGCTCAGTATTAGGGATGTTTAATAAGTTCCTAACTGTAGAATCGTCTCCGTCTAAGAAAAGGTGTTTTTTAGCACCTATTACTTCTTTTAGTAAGGTTGTTTTTCCTACTTGTCTAGGACCAATCAGTATAATGGCTTTGCCCTTATTTATTTTGCTTTTGAGTGTGCTTTTTAACGTCCGATTATACATTTTTTTTTACAAATATACTATTTTACATCTATATTCACTAATAGTTATGCTATTTAGTGAGTACAATCACTTAAAGTGATGATTTTTAAGTGGCTATTAGGCAACGTTTCCGTTGTATTCGTTCATGTATTCATTAACAATAATACGGTTAATACGTTTCACATCGGTAGTATTAATGTCAATATCTTGTTCATTTTTGAATTGATTCACTACAATACGCATCACCATTTTTTCTACATAACTTTCGTTTTCTAGAATTTTAGAGTTCTGTAAAATCTCCTTATCTACGGCTGTCTTTAATCCAATTAGTGCGTCAAACAATTTACGCTCATTATCCGTTAATGGATCTTTTTCCATTAGGCGTTTATGAATACGTGCATACTTAGCATCATAATCATATTTTGCTTTCAACAACTGGTTTTCACGTTCTAACTTTTTGGCTTTATCATAAATTGCATTTAAAGCTTTAATATTGGCTTCCATTTCTTCTTTGGTTACCTCGCTTAAATTCTTCTTTTTAAATAAACGTTCTAACTCTTCACGTAACGATACAAAAATAGGGTCACGAGGATCGAAATTTCCACCGAGTATTTCACGAGTTTTCTGCAAGACGTTTTTCAATTCGTCAGCCAATACCATTTCTTCTTCTTTAATCTTGGTAAAAGCAAAAATAACATCTTCTAAAGCCGTGTTTAAGATATTATCGGTCTCCACATTATTTTCTAATGCTTCTCTTGTATTTATTAACGCTAATCTATCGTTGGTTAATCGTGCGAGAACTGTTAGTTTTCTAAAATCTAATTTCTCAAGCAACTCAAAATTCCCTGAAAGTCGGATAAGATTATATAATTCCTTTGCATTATTTAAGGCTTTTGCTATTCGGCGTATTTCTGTTCGTTCATTTATTTCTGAAATTTGCTCACCAAATACGGTTGCATTATCAATATCGAATTTAAACAGCACATCTTTGATTTCTTCGATTTCTACTTGTATTTCTTCAGCAGATTTAAACAGATTACTATAATGTTGCATTTCATCTCCGAACTCACTTTGCAACTCATTAAAATAATCTTGATTGGTTTTATCAAACTCTTTTTGAATATCAGCAAAATCAACTACAAAACCATATTTATGAGTTTTGTAAGTCCTGTTAACACGAGTTAGTGTTTGTAATAAATTATGTGATTTTATTTTACGACCAATGTAAAGTTTCTTTAAGCGTTTAGCATCAAAACCAGTTAAAAGCATATTATAAACAAATAGAAGATCTATGTTTCCTGCTTTAAAATCGGACACCCAATCTTTACGGTCTTGCTTAGTACCAATATCATGTAAAATGACTTGTCCTGAATTTATCTTGCTGTTTCCTCTCTTTTTATTTCCATAACTCTCAGATTCTTCTGCTGCTAAATTTAAAAGAGATTCTGATTGTGGTGCATATTTATTTTGAAAAATCTCATGCATCATTTTTGCTTGATCAGAAGAATCACAAACAACCATACCGCCAATACTATTATCATTCATAGCAATTCTAGCTTGTTCCATATCTTTTACAATATAGTCTAGCATAGGTTCTACAAATTTATGATGCGCATACACTGTTTTTTTATCAGCATTACCTTGTAGTACTTTAATTTCTTCAAGTGTTTTTTGTAATGTTAACTTATAGTTGGTTTCTATCTCTTCTCGTATTAACCGCAAAGTATATCCATCTTTAATGGATAAATTATAGTAGTATTTATGAATGTAATCGCCGAATAAGGTTTTAGAATTGTATTCTTTCCCTAATAAAGGCGTTCCTGTTAAACCGATTTTAATAGAATACTTATCTGCTAATTCTAAATTGGCTAGAAAACTTCCTTTTGGATTATAACTTCGGTGTACTTCATCTAAAAAGAAAATACGCTGTACACTTAAATTATAATCGTTGTTTTTTATAACATTAGGATCATCTTTGAACTTCTGAATATTAACAACTGTTATTTCTGCTTTCCCAGAACTATTGTGTATTACCTTGGTAGATTTTATATCTCTTGTAAACTCATCTCTACTGTTTACTTTATGAACAACCAATCCACGAGCAGTAAACTCTTTGGATGCTTGCGTTAATAAATCCAATCGATCTACAATAAAATAGAACTTTGGAATGATATTTTTCTTCTGATAATAATCTGTAAGATGTTTTACATTAAAATATGCCAATGCTGTTTTACCAGAACCTTGTGTATGCCAAATAATTCCTTTTCTAATACCATTTTCTAATTTGTTTTCTATGGCTTTTGTTGCGAATAATTGAGGATAGCGCATCACATGTTTTTCTAAACCTTTTTCTTCTTCTACATAAGCGAAAGCATATTGAAGAATGAATTTTAAACGTTCTCTTTGAAATAAAGATGTGGAAATTGAATTGGTTGGAGTATTTGGTTTTTTATTAGAGGTAAACTCTTTATTGCTTTTAATACTTAAAAGATTGGTGTCTTTTAAAACAAAATTTTCTTCTTCCTCTGTGATAGGATTCAGAAGTGTCTCTAAATTAAATGTTTCTTCTTCTCTGAAATAGTTAAAAATAGGTTTGTAATAATTGGTGGTGCTATAAAAAGCACCTTCTAGCATTTGCGTGTCTTTATCATTGTATTTCATGTTGTTAGAAAACACCATGAGTTGGGTAAGGTTTATGAATTTCCGAAACTTCTTATTTTGAAAACGCGTTTGCATGCGTTTATGCTCTGCTAAAATACCATCTCGATTGTTTGGTTTTTTAACTTCAATAAAAACCAAAGGCATTCCGTTGATTAAAAGAATGATATCTGGTCTGAAGGTTTCGTCATCTTTTTTATAGGGGAGCTCTGTTACAACATGAAAAGAGTTATTATCAAAATTTTCAAAGTCTATTAATTTAACTCCAGATTGATCAATCAATTTTTTGTAAAAAGCACGCCCTAAATCCTCATTTTCTAATGATAATGAAACTTCATCATAGACTTTTTGAATATCTCTTTCAGACAAACTAGGATTAATTACATGTAGTTGTTTGAAGAAAATATCTGTAAATATATTTGTGCTTTCATCCCAATCATTATTTTTCAATGAAAGGTATTTATAACCCAATTGTATTAAATGTAGAATAGAGGGTATTTTAACTCTAGAGTCTTCGTTAAATATCATAGCTTTTATTGAAGAAAATTATTTATCAAATAAATCAACGATAAATGTAAGAATAATTTACATTTAATTGAGTAATTAAAGAAATTAAGAACCACAAAAAAAGCTTCTCAAAATTTGAGAAGCTTTTCGCGGTCTGGACGGGACTCGAACCCGCGACCCCCTGCGTGACAGGCAGGTATTCTAACCAACTGAACTACCAGACCGTTGCTATTAGCGGGTGCAAATATAATAGCGTTTTTTATATCTACAAAGCCTTTTGTGAAAAATTTATTTAAATCTTTTTCTACTGACTAAATAAGAGATTAAAATTTGATGAAACCCTTTGTTTATATCAACTGGAATGTAGTCAATATTATATTGCATACACTTAATTTTCAAATCATTAAAATATTTTTCAATCCCTTGTTTATACTTTTCTTTGACAGTATCTGCATATAAATTTATATGCTCTCCTGTCTCAACATCTACAAATCGTTTTGGACGATTGTCAAAATCAAAATCAAGTTCTAATTTCCCATCAAAGGTGTGAAACAACACAACTTCATGTTTATTATGCTTTAAATGCTGCAATGCTTTGAACAATTCATCTTCACTTTTAGTTGTCTGAAACATATCAGTAAATAAAAATATTAATGAACGCCTATGAATTTTTTCAGCAATCTGATGCAATACTTTATATGTTTCTGTTGTTCTATCTGAAGTAGTTTGCAGCAATTTTTCTAATTGATTTAACAGCATTCCTCTATGTCTATCACTTCCTTTTTCAGGAGCATAATATTCAAAGTCATCAGAATAAATACTTAATCCAACAGCATCTCGTTGCCGCTTTAAAATATCCATTAAAGCAGCAGATGCAATTGCTGAAAAACTAATTTTATTAAGATTATCTAACGAAGGGTTTTTAACTATCGGATAATGCATTGATGATGAATTATCGACAATAATATGACAGCGAAGATTTGTTTCCTCATCATATCTTTTTACATATAGTTTATCTGTTTTTGCAAATAATTTCCAATCTATATGGCGTGTACTTTCGCCTTTGTTATACAGTCTATGCTCGGCAAATTCTACCGAAAAACCATGAAAAGGACTTTTATGCATTCCTGTAATAAACCCTTCTACCACTTGCTTAGCAAGTAGTTCAATGTTTTTTAATTCGGCAATATGTTTTATAGAATTCAAGTTCATACAGAAAGGTAAATATACTAAAATCAGAAACAAAAAAAGAGGTTTAACAATGTTAAACCTCTTCAATTATCTTTGGAGTCTATAAAATTATAGAGCCGCATCTATTTTATCAGTGTATGTGTTTTTTGGAGCCACACCAACTTGCTTGTCAATTACTTCTCCGTTTTTAAACAACAATACTGTTGGAATATTTCTTACACCGTATTTTGCTGCAAATTCTTGATTAGCATCAACATCTACTTTTCCTACAACTGCTTTTCCTTCGTAATCAGTAGCGATTTCTTCTATCACTGGTCCAACCATTCTACAAGGTCCACACCATGCTGCCCAAAAATCTACCAATACTGGTTTATCTGACTTTAATACTACTTCTTCAAATGAAGCATCTGTTATTTCTAATGCCATAATTTATCTTTTAATTTTTATTATTAATCTGTTTTACACTACAAAAGTAATCAAATATCAAACCTAATTTTCAACTATTTAATCATTTTTCTTTATTATAGTATTCAAAAAAGTTATTTCCTTACAAATTTTGATTCTATTCGCTCTCACTTTCAGGAGCCAATTGAATCTCAAGACCATCTAAATCTTTAATTATTGGAATCTGACAGCCTAAACGGCTATTATCTTCTACATAAAATGCTTCAGCAAGCATCATATCTTCATCAATACCCATTTCTGGTAATTCATGATCAGATAGGACGTAGCATTGACAAGATGCACACATTGCCATTCCGCCACAAATACCAATCGTTCCTTCTGGCGCTAATTCGTACGAACGAATAACCTCCATAACATTCATTGCCATATCAGTTGGCGCTTGAATCTCATGCTTAACTCCTTCTCTATCTGTAATTTTTATGGTAATATCTAAATCATCCATTCTAAATAATACTTTTTACAACTGTTGCGTCTGCTTTTTTGGTTTCTCCATCAAATCCTGTTACACCATTTACCGTTGTATATTTCATCACATATCTTTTGTCTGGAAAGATAATATTATATGCATACTGAACTGCAATTGTTGCTTCATGAAATCCACATAAAATTAGTTTTAACTTTCCAGGATATGTATTTACATCACCAATCGCAAATATTCCTGGAATATTAGTCTGATAATCCAATGCGTTGTTCACTATAATTGCATTTTTTTGAATCTCTAATCCCCAATTTGCTATAGGCCCTAATTTTGGAGATAAACCAAATAACGGAATAAAATGATCCGTTTCTTTGATGATATCTCCTTTAGTTTTATGTTTAATCAATAATGATTCCACTTTTTCTTCTCCACGTATTTCTTTGACTTCAGCTTCGGTAATTAAATTAATTTTACCTTCTTTATATAACTTTGCGACTTTATCTACAGAATCTAATGCGCCTCTAAATTCATTTCTTCTATGAACGAGGGTTACTTCACTTGCAACGTCTGTCAAGAAAACAGACCAATCTAACGCAGAATCTCCTCCTCCAGAGATTACTACTTTTTTGTTTCGATATATTTCTGGATCGCGAATAATGTATTCTACACCTCTATCTTCGTATTCTTTTATATTAGGAATCGGTGGTTTTCTTGGTTCAAAAGAACCTAAACCTCCTGCAATAAATATTATTGGAGCATTGTGCTTCGTCCCTCTATTGGTAGTTACTATAAATGTTCCGTCTTCTTGCTTTTCTATTGTTTCAGCACGTTCACCAAGAGTATATGTTGGTTCAAAAGGTTTTATTTGTTCGGCGAGATTATCAATTAATTCTCCAGCCATTACTTCTGGAAATCCAGGAATATCATAAATTGGTTTTTTAGGATAAATCTCTGAACATTGCCCTCCTTCTTGTGGTAAAGCGTCAATCAAATGACATCGCAACTTTAACAATCCTGCTTCAAAAACTGCAAACATTCCAACAGGACCCGCGCCAATTATTAATATGTCAGTTTTAATCATTTTTATTATTTAACTTTAATATGCAAAAATATACTATTTTAGAATACTAAAGTATGACATGCATCAGTCTTTTCTTTGTTCATATTATTCGGCAAAAGAATTCTTTATAAAAAAAACAATTAATCATATTAATTTTATAATTTCGCAGATGAAATCTATAGAGGAAAAATTTGAACTGATTGCAACCTCTAATTCTGAAAAAATTCAGAAAAAATAAAAAAAGCTAAAACAGTATATTACTTTTTTTTAGGGTTTTATTTTAGATTTCATATTAAATACAAATAAAAACTATATGTCATATTTATTTACATCAGAATCTGTCTCAGAAGGGCATCCTGATAAAGTTGCAGATCAAATCTCAGATGCACTTATTGATAACTTTTTAGCATTTGATCCAAATTCTAAAGTTGCATGTGAAACCCTTGTAACTACAGGTCAAGTGGTACTTGCAGGAGAGGTAAATTCAACAACTTATTTAGATGTTCAAAAAATAGCACGAGATACTATCAACAAAATTGGTTATACAAAAAGTGAATATATGTTTGACGGGAATTCTTGTGGCGTTTTTAGTGCTATACATGAACAGTCAAAAGAAATAAACCAAGGTGTAGAGAGAGGAAGTTATGATGAGCAAGGTGCTGGTGACCAAGGAATGATGTTTGGTTATGCTACCAAAGAAACTGAAAATTTTATGCCTTTAGCATTAGATTTGAGTCATCGCTTATTGGTTGAATTAGCAGAAATCCGAAGAGAAAATAGCGAAGTTCCTTATTTAAGACCTGATGCAAAAAGTCAAGTTACGATTGAATATTCTGACGACAATGTACCTCAACGAATTGATACAATTGTTATTTCAACTCAACACGATGATTTTGATGAAGATGAGAGAATGTTGGCAAAAATTAAAAATGATTTAGTTTCAATTTTAATTCCGAGAGTTATTGCAAAATTACCTACAAAAATTCAAGTTCTTTTTAATGACCAAATCACATATCACATAAATCCTACTGGAAAATTTGTAATTGGTGGACCTCATGGAGATACTGGACTAACAGGACGTAAAATTATCGTTGACACTTATGGAGGAAAAGGTGCACATGGAGGTGGAGCATTCTCTGGAAAGGATCCAAGTAAGGTTGACAGAAGTGCTGCGTATGCGTCACGACATATTGCAAAAAATATGGTTGCTGCAGGAGTTTCTGACGAAATTTTAATTCAAGTCTCTTACGCAATTGGTGTAGCAAAACCAACATCAATCAATGTTGATACTTACGGAACTTCAAAAATTGATTTGTCTGACGGAGAAATATCAAAAATTGTTGAAAAACTATTTGATATGCGACCAGCAGCAATAGAAAAAAGATTGAAATTAAGAACTCCTATATATTCTGAAACTGCGGCTTATGGTCATATGGGACGAACTCCTGAAATTAAAACAGTACATTTTGAATCTCCTGACGGAAAAATTGTAACGCAAGAAGTTGAAACCTTTACTTGGGAAAAATTGGATTATGTAGATAAAGTAAAAGAGGTTTTTAAAATTAAATAAAAAAATCATTATGAGTTTTATGATAACTGCATCAATCAACTAATATTTTATACCCTATTTCCAATGAAGAAAATTTACTTACTTATTTTATTAACCTTTATTCAAAATTCTTGGTCACAAGAATACAAAAGAATGATTGCAACTGGAACATATACAGTTCAAGAAATTCAACAAGAGGCTGAAACTTACTTTAATATTGTAGGTACAGAAAGAGGAAAGGGTTATAAACCATATAAACGCTGGGAATACAATGCTTTAAGAAATATGAGTGAAAATGGGATGTTAAAAGCTCCTAGTTTTTACTTTAATGAGTTAGAGAGATATAATAATTATATAAACGGAAATGCTGAATCATCGCTTAGTACTACAACAGGTAATTGGGAAGAGTTAGGACCAACTTCTTGGAATCGCACTAGTGGATGGAATCCTGGAGTTGGGAGAATCACTTCAATTGTCGTAGACAAAACAGACACAAATCATATTATTGTTGGTGCAAATACTGGTGGTGTTTGGAAAAGTATTGATGGTGGTTCAACATGGACAGTTCTTACAGATAATTTATCAAATTTAAATGTTTATGCGTTAGCAATTGATCCAAATGATTCTATGACTTATTTTTGGGGATCTTCAAGCGGAAACATCTTTAAATCAACAGATGGCGGCTCAACATGGAATTTATTTGCCGATACTGGAAATGGCAATGTCAACAAAATTCTTATTGACCCAACAGATAGTTCAAAATTATATTGTAGTGCACAAGGTGGTGGTATATTTAAATCAATTAACGGAGGTCAAGATTGGTCTATAATTCATCCTTTAGCAACAAATGGCTATGACATAGAATTTAAACCTGGAAACACAGCTATTATTTATGCTTCTGGAAATAAGTTTTTCAAATCAATAGATGGTGGCGCTACATTTATGACAGATGACCCTTTAAATGTATATACACAAGAATTTATTTCAGGAACAACTGTTTGGACTTCAGCAGCTTCAAATCAAAATAATACTGTAGCTCCAAAAACTGGGTCACGATTAGGATTATTTTACATTGGGAATTTTAGCCATCCAGTTACTCAGTTAATTTCTCCTGCCTTAGATTTAACTGGCTCTACAAACCCACAACTTAAATTCTCATATAGTAATGTTCAATGGGCTGGAGATATAGATGAATTAAAAATTTTATACAAGACATCTACTGCTGGGAACTGGATAGAATTAGCAAATTATACAAGTGAAATAACTTCTTGGCAAGATATAATAATTGATTTACCAAATCCTTCGGCAGAATATTATGTTGCTTTTGAAGGTAAATCAAATTATGGTAGAGGAGTAACTCTTGATGATGTTAGTGTAGAGGATACAACATTAGGCATTCTTTTTGAAAACAGTTTTGAGTCGTCTGATTCAATTTTAAATAGCGGACCAAAAATGATGGGAGTTTCAGAAAATGATGATAGTATTGTGTATATTTTAGAAGCATCTGGAAGTGTTTTTGGTGCTTTATATAAATCGACTGATGATGGAGACACATTTACAGAACTAAATCATGCAGGGAAAAATTATTTTGGATATAGTTCTACAGCGTCTGATAATTCTGGACAAGCACCAAGAGATATGGATATTACTGTAAATCCAAACGATGCAAATGAAGTTCATATTGCAGGTGTATTATCTTGGATGTCTACAGATGGAGGAGATAATTTTAACTTAACGTCTCAATGGACACATACTAATGCTGCAGCAGCAAATGTTGGTTATTGTCATGCAGATATTGATATTTTAGAATATGTAGATGGAAAACTTTATGTTGGAAGTGATGGCGGTATTTTTGTTGCCGAAAATCCGTTAATAATTAATACTGACTACTATACCGACTTAACATCTGGACTTGGAATAAGGCAGTTTTATAAGATTGGAGTTAGTCAAACTAATCCAGAAGTTATTTCTGGTGGCGCTCAAGATAATGGGACATCGGTAATGGATATTAATGGGAATTGGACAGATTGGCTAGGTGCTGATGGTATGGAGTCATTTGTTGATAAAAATGATTCTAATATTCTCTATGGCACATCACAGAGCGGATCTCTATATAAGTCTTATAATGGAGGAGCATCTTATAACGGAATTTCAAGTCCTGAGGGAAAATCAGGAAATTGGATTACACCTTTCGAACAAGATCCTATAACTCAAGATGTAATTTATTCTGGCTATGATGAAGTCTATAAATCTATAAATGGTGGTTCTAGTTGGACTTCTATTTCTACTTCACAAAATTTTGGTGGGAATTTAAATCATTTAAAAATTGCTCAAAGCAATAATAATATATTATTTGCTGCAAGAGGTAGTAGTTTATATAAAACTGATAACGGCGGAAATAGTTGGAACTCTTTAAATGGGTATTCAGGTAATATCAATTCAATTGCTATTCATCCTACTGACGCTAACAAAATTGCTGTTGCAACAAATAGTGATCAAAAGGTATATGTTTCTTCTGATGGAGGAATAAATTGGACATCATATTTACATGATTTACCAGATTTTAACGCGCTTGCCCTTGTTTGGCAAAATAATGATAATAATGGATTATATGTGGGAATGAATTATGGAGTATATTATATAGATGATGCCACACCTAACAACTGGATTCCATTCAGCAATAGTTTACCTAATGTTCAAATTAGCGAATTAGAAATAAATACTGAAACAGCAAAAATTTATGCAGGAACATACGGGAGAGGCTTATGGAAATCTGATTTATATGATGCTAGTTTAAGTGTAAATGAGTTTGAAATTAACAATATTTCAATATATCCAAATCCTGTATCAGAATATGTTAATATTAAATGGAATAAAAGTGATCTAGTTACTTTGAAGTTATTTAGTTCAACTGGTAGTTTAGTGTTCTATCAAAAGAATACAAACTTAATTGAACCTCATAAAGTTGACACTTCTAAACTGAGTTCAGGTATATATTACTTAAAAATAAACACTTTAAATTCAGTAACTACTAAGAAAATTATAATAAAGTAAATATTCTATAAAAAATTAAAAACACCCTTTGAATAATTTCAAAGGGTATTTTTAATTACAAATTATACTTCACCGTAAACATATATCGTTTTGGTTGTACAAAATAACTTGACGAACTTGTAGAATTCTCGCTAAAATTATCTCGATTTATAGAAGCGTTGTCTGTTAAGTTTTTTCCAGAAATAATAAATTCCCATTTGCTATCCTTTTTTTGATAATACAAACTCGTATCTAAAAATGAATAGGTGTTTTTTACCGAATTATTATCATCCTTATAATTATAATAACTATAATCGGTTACAAAACTAAAGTCTTTTAAGAACACAATATCCAGTTTAGCAAAAGGCTTGTCTGTTGTGTACTTATTATCATTTAGTGAAGATTTATAATCATTAAATATCTTTGTATATCCTATTTCAAGGTTTGGTGCTTTCTTAAAATTAGTTGCAATAGATCCTGTATATGTTTGCGTAAATGACTCTGAAATATTTGGTTGGTTATTTACAAACCCATTAAATTTAGAGAAACCAAAATTGGCTCTAGCATTGATTTTAAATTTCCCAAAACGTCTTCCATATCGTCCTCTTGCAGACCAAGTCTCATCAGCCAAATTAGAATTAAAAGGCTCACTTGATGTTTGATTCAATCCAATAAAATTTGTTCTGCTCTTAATGTCATTTGTCTTTTTAGAATAGTTAATAGAAGCATTTATATTGGTGAAATTAAACATGCTAAAACTAAAATAACTCAATGAAAATGTATTATACAGAGCACTCTCCAAATTTCTATTTCCTTCTGATAAAGAGTTGAAATTATTAAAAATATAACCTTCAGCCAATTTATTTACATCAGTATATTCGCGTGACATTGAGTAGTTAAAACGTATGTTTTCTGATTGCTTTAACTTTACTTGAATTGATAAATCTGGAACAATATTAAAATCAGAATTCTTATTCGTTGTTCCTAACTGCTGGTCTTTTGTTGTGTAACTATGAACTGAAAATCCAGGAGTAAATGTAAACTTTCCAGATACTGCTTTGTAATGCAGTCCCAAGAATACATCAGAAAAATTATAGGTTACATCATTATTTAGTGTTACATCCGCAAAATCTAATTGAGAGTTGTCATCCAAAATTTGAAAAATATTAGAATCAAAATTTTGTTTGCTCAACGTACTTCCTAATGTAAAATTCAGATTGCTTTTTTTATTCAAGATATAATAGTAATCTACTTTTCCATCAAATTTATTGGTCGATATATCTTTTTGTTGTGACAAATCATAAAGATTTTCTTGTGATGTAGGTATAACAGTTTCAAAAGGCTGTGAACTACGCACTAAATTCAATAGTGGATTTTCATTTTGATACAAATGCTGCATTTCTACAGAAAAAATATTCTTGTCATCTACCACTTTATAATAATTCAAATTCTGATTGATAGATGAAGGTTTTTGAGTTTTACGATTCTCAATATCTTCAAAATTTAGAGATATAATCGAATTAATATTCTCATATTCTGTTTCTTTAGATTTCTTTATAAAAACATCATAATCAAAATGTGTGCTTTCATTAGGAACGTAATTTGCACTCAACTTTAGCATTGCAAGTTTTGTTCTTTGAAGTGTTGATGTTGTTCTATCTTCAACAGTGCTGGTCACAATATTGTTAATATTGTTTTCGGTAAACAATTCAGTTTCAGAATCGTTTAAGATAGAAAAACCACTAAATGTCAATGATTTTTTAGGAGAATAACTGAAATTAAATGCTCCAAATCTTGAAACAATATCTTTAGCCATATTATTTTGCGTCATTGAAAACCCTAGACCATTTGAAGAAATATTAAAACTCGTTCCTCCTTTACGCATCATATTTCTAAAGCCTCCTGTAAACTTAAAATAGTCTCTAAATGTAAATGGAACTTCACCAATATTATTAACATCTGTAATAATATTTATACTTGTTTTTGGACTATAATAAAACAGTTTTGGATGCGCTAAATAACCATCCTCTGTACCAACTCCTGCGGTAATCTCACCAAACCAAAAGTTCTTCTTTCCTTCTTTCAGTCTAATGTTTATAGCAATATTGTCAGAATCATCACCAACTCCACGCATAGGACCTACTTCATTGTAATTCTTTAAAACTTCAATTTTATCTATTGCATTTGCAGGAATATTCTTTGATGCAAGTTTAGAATCTCCATCAAAAAAATCTTTTCCCTCAACCATTACTTTCTGTACTTGCTTTCCCTCTACTTCTATTTGACCATCTTCATTTATCTCAACTCCTGGAAGTTTTTTTAGGATATCTTCTAATTTTTTTTCTGTTCCGTTGGTAAAAGAATCTGAATTATAAACAATAGTATCTCCTTTAATAGTTACAGGCATTTCAAAAGTCAATTCAACAGCATCTAAGGTGTTCCCTTCTTCTTTTAGTGTAATATCTTTTGTTATATCTAATGCATTATCAGCAATTGAAACTTCTTCATTAAAAGTTTCAAAACCTATATAACTTATTCGTAAAGAATATGTTACGTTTGACGGAAGTATTAATCTATAACGCCCTTTATCATTGGTAATTGAATACGATTCTACTTTACTCGTTCCTTTTACAAGCGCAATTACATTTGCCAACTCTAATGGATTTCCAATACTATCTTTAATAGTTCCTTCTAGTTTGACTGTTTGAGAGAATGCCACTATTGAGGTTAAAAATAGGCACGCAAAAATTATTTTTTTCATTGATTAGTTTTGATTAGTTTATTGAAAGGTTATCCTCCAATCATTATTCTACGGCCGCTTCCTCCATTTCGTCTATCTCCTCCGTACACTTCACGCATTTCCTTCATTTTTTTCATTCGTATTTTTTCAAATTCTTTTTTAGATACAACATCACCTTTTGTTGGCTCTTTTATTTCTGTTTTTTCTTTTGGGTTGATAACTATTTTCGTGCAAACAATTTGAGTTTTATCAGCATTTACTTCTAATATTAATCCTGGAAGTCCCCAATATTCATCAGGCCCGTGATTTACTGGAATATCAACAGTGTACCAAGCAACAATCTCAATTGTTTTAAGAGAATCTTTTGGTTTTTCTTCTTCTGATCTATTACGATTTCTTCTACCGAAACTAAAAGCATTCTGTTCTACTTGTTTAGTTGCTATCGCTTTAAAACATAAGTGTTTTCCTATCATTTTAGACTCATCTTGAAATTCCCAATCCATCACTTTCAAACTATCTTTTACTAAAAATTGTTTTCCCATTAAATTCTGTTCTTCGGCATACGTTTTTGATTTTGTGTTTTTATAATTTTTACCAGAACCAAAACTTCCCATCATTCGAAATCCACCTTTTCCTGGCTGTTCCAATTGCTCTTCCTCTTTATATATAGATTCTGAAGCATTAAAACTCAACTCATACACTTTCTCGAAGCGCTTTTTCATCATCTCTTTAATTCTATCTTGTTGTTCAGTAGAAACTCTACTACTATCCATCTTCATGTCAAATGTTGTCTTGGTTTGATAGTAAGCCTTTCCTTGAAAGCCTTGTGCAAACGAACTTGTATTTGAAATTAAAAAAATGAGAATACTTACCCTTAATATACTTTTCATATTTAACTATTTTATAATTGTACCGAAGGTAAGACTTTGAAAATCTCAAAAGGTTTAATCATATAATAAAAAATTATCCACCAATCTGGATATTAATTCTATTTCCATCGCCTCTACTTTCTCTCCCTCTATTTATTTCCATCTCTTTCATCTTTTTCTCCATCAATTCATTAAATTTTTTTGAATTAATAACCTTACCTTTTGTAGGCTCTTTAATCTCTATTTTATCTTTAGAATTCATCACAATTTTAGTACACATATATTGCGTTTCATCAACATTCAATTCCATAATAAGTCCTGGAAGTCCCCAATAATTATCTGGACCATGATTCACAGGAATATCTGAAGTATACCAAGCAGTAATCTTTTGTTCTTCCATTTCTTCTTTTACCTCATCTGATTTTTCATCTTCTGAATGCTTTGATTCAAACTCCATTCTTTTTACCTCTCTAACAGCAGTTGCTTTAAAGCAAAGATATTTTCCAATCATTTTAGATTCATCTCCCAATTTCCAATCTTGAGATTTTAACTCATCTTTAACCAAAAAAGGTTTCCCAAATAAATTTTGTTCTCTTGCATATCTTTTCGTTTTTGTGTTTTTATATAGTTTTTCGTTGACAGACGAACCAATCATAATCATTTGCACACCAACCGAACTTCCTCCTGTAGGCTTATCCAATTGTTCTTCTTGTTTATATATTGATGCTTCTTTATCAAAAGTTAATACAAATGATTTTTCAAATTGTTTTTTTAGCATTTCTTGCATCATTTTTGCCTGTTCTTCACTCATATGATCATTTTCCATTTTTAAATCAATCGTTGTTTTTGATTGGTAATATGCTTTCCCTTGGAAATCTTGTGCCAATAAGAATAGTGGCACAAATAAAAAAGAAAATTGAACGATTTTTAAAATTAATTTTTTCATTGTTTTTGTTTTATGTTTACGCTTACAAATGTAGATTGTCTTTTTACAACTCAATGTTAATGAGTGTTAACGAGTGTTAATCAGCACAAAAATGTCAAAAAAGTCCTTACATTTGAACCAATGTTAGAAAAGAAATACAAAAATATTATCTACTTTATAACTCTTGCAATCATTGCAACTATTGCTGCTCAAGTATATTGGAATGTCAAAAATTATGAGGTAAACAAGCAACAAGTTACAAATCAAATACAAGCTAGTTTTGATAATGCTGTTGAAAAATACTTTGCTGAAATCGCAAAAAATGATGTGTTTAGAACTTTCAAATCTAATTCAGGTTCAGCTAAAAAAATGGAAATTTCAATCTCCAATGACAAGTATACAAGTGAAGTTTGGGTTCAAGGAATTGGAGATTCAATTCCAAGAAAATCAAAAGAAAAATTATTACAACCTACATTTGGGCATACTGAGCCTATAATTTTAAAAGAATTAGACTCTTCAATAGATATGAATCAAATAGCGATTTTTAAAAATAAAATTGACTCACTTGATTTAAGACAATTTACTTCCAAAATTTTATTTTCATTTATAATGGATGATATAAAATTGAAAGAAATAGACAGTTTATTAAGTTTTGAATTACAAAGAAAAAACATTACGCTACAATACGGTTTAAAACTAATAGACGAAAACCCTATAACAGTAAAGAAATATATTAAGACATCAAACTTAGAAAATTTTTCAGGAAAATTTGAAAGTATTGTTTCAAATTCACCTTTTGTAAATACACATTCAACCTTAGAATTACGCTATATAAATTCAACAACATCAATTCTTAAAAGGATGCTTGGAAGTCTCTTATTATCACTTTTACTTTCAGGTATTATCATTGGATGCTTATTGTTTTTACTTAATACCATTTCGAATCAAAAACAACTTGCAGAAGTTAAAAATGACTTGATTAGCAATATCACTCATGAATTTAAAACGCCAATTGCTACTATTGGTGTTGCTATAGAAAGTATTAAAAACTTCAATGTGATTGATAATAAACAAAAGACCAATAACTATCTTGACATTTCTAATAATCAATTGTCAAAACTTAATTTTATGGTAGAAAAACTATTGGAAACTGCAACTTTGGATAGTGGAAATTTAGAATTAAATAAAGATAAAGTTAATGTTTCTGATTTAGTTCAAACGCTAGTTGACAAATTTCAATTACAATCAAACGAAAAAATTATTACATATAAGAAATCAGAACTTCCTGTATTGGCAAATGTCGATAACTTTCATTTTGAAAATGCCATTAATAACATCCTCGATAATGCAATAAAATACGGTGGAAATGATGTTTTTGTAAACCTACAACAGCAAAAAAATATCTTTACGATTGATATTTCCGACAGCGGAAATTCTTTATCTAAAGAACAATCAACACAAATTTTTGAAAAATTTTATCGTGTCCCAAAAGGAAATACTCATGATATAAAAGGGTTCGGAATTGGTTTATATTATTGTAAAAAAATCATAGAAGAACATAAAGGAATTATTGAACTTGAATTGAAAAATAGATTAACCACTTTTAAAATATCGCTTCCTAATGAGTAAAACAACAATACTTCTTGCTGAAGATGAGACCGCATTAGGACAAATAATCAAAGAAAGTCTTGAAACAAGAGAGTTCAATGTTTTGCTATGCGAAAACGGTGAAGAAGCATTGCAAGTTTATCAAGAACAACAACCAGAATTATTAGTGCTAGATGTGATGATGCCAAAAAAAGATGGATTTACTTTGGCAAAAGAAATTAGAATGGAAGATGAAGAGATTCCTATCATATTTTTGACAGCCAAATCTCAAACTAAAGATGTTGTTCAGGGATTTTCTATTGGCGGAAATGATTATTTAAAAAAGCCTTTTAGCATGGAGGAATTGATTGTCAGAATTAATAACTTACTAAATCGCTCAAAAGTTCAAAAAAACACAGAAGTACTTTATCTAGGTGATTATATTTTTAATTTCCCAAAACAAACACTTCAATTTAAAAATAACGAAACTATTCAGCTTACACATCGAGAAGCACACTTACTTTTTCATCTAATTAATAGTAAAAATAAAGTTTTGGAGCGCTCATTTATCTTAAACAAACTTTGGGGAGATGATGATTTTTTTAATGCACGAAGTATGGATGTTTTTATCTCAAAACTTCGAAAAAAACTAAAACAAGACGATACTATTCAAATTATAAACGTTCGTGGTTTTGGATATAAAATGGTTTTTTAATTTCAAAAATCACTATATTTGAAGTATGCACTCCTTTTTGAAATTTTTATTTTTAATTATATTCTCTTCATCACTTGCTCAAAACAATGAACAAAAGGTTGACACTATTGGCGTTGATATTTTAGGAGCTTCTTATACTATGTATAATAATGTGTTGTTTAAGAAAGGTAATTATGAAACATCATTTTACGAAAACATATCGTTAGGAAAAGTTTACTCTGTAGATATTATAAACTCTCAAGAAGTCGTGTTATTTTACAGGGATTTTAACATGGTTATTGTATTAGATAATAGACTGAATTTAATTCAGTCTATTCGTTTTCAAAATTCTCTTTTATTTGCAAAAAAAGGGATCGCAAATACACTTTGGATTTTTAATCTTGATAAGAACAAACTCGAATTATATAATTATAAATCAAAAAAAACAACATTTTCCTCACAGATAATTACTGATTTTGAACCAATCGAAATGGAAAGTGGTTTTAATTTCGTAAAACTTATTGGCAAGAAAAAAACCTTGATTTTTAATCAATATTTAAATCTTGAAGAAACAATAATTCATCAAAAAAATGATTAATTTAGCATTCTAATCATTCTATAAACAACCATTCTTAAAAATAGATACAAAAATTAAAACTATGCACGTAGCAATTGCTGGAAATATTGGCGCAGGAAAAACCACACTTACAAAACTGTTAGCAAAACATTATAAATGGGACCCTCATTATGAATCGGTTGATGAAAACCCTTATTTAGATGATTTTTATGGAGAAATGGAACGTTGGTCTTTTAATTTACAAGTCTATTTTTTAAACAGTCGTTTTCGTCAAATATTAGAATTAAGAGAAACTGGGAAAAACATCATTCAAGATAGAACAATCTATGAAGACTCGAGTATTTTTGCTCCCAATCTTCATGCTATGGGATTGATGACAAATCGTGATTTTGAAAATTATTCTTCCTTATTTGAATTGATGGAGAAACTAGTAACACCTCCAGATTTATTAATTTATTTACGTGCGAGTATCGAAACATTGGTTGGACAAATTCACAAACGTGGACGTGATTATGAAAATTCTATTTCGATTGATTATTTAAGCAGATTGAACGAACGTTACGAAGCGTGGATTACTAAATACAGTAAAGGGAAACTTTTAATTATTGATGTTGACAATCTAAATTTTGTTGACAATCCTGAGGATTTATCTTCTATTATTGAGCGTATTGATGCTCAGATTCATGGATTGTTTTAAAATATTCTTTGTGTTTATATAAATTCAATTGCTATGAATTTTAAATTTCTATTAACAGTCTTTACTTGTTTGACTCTAAGTGTCATTTCCTATAGCCAAACTATTACAAAAGAAGAACTCTTCTTTAATCCTGAAAAGGAACTCATATCTAAGAAGAAGTTTAATAAAGCAAAAGATCGTTTTATTAATAAAAGAGTTATTGAAAACGATACAGCAATTATTGGTTATCAAATATATCGGAGAAAAAAAGGAAATATCAAATCTAATGTTTTAAAAAACTTTTACAGACTTCTCGGTGAAACAGTAAGTGAACCAATCGATACAACTAAAAATATTTTAATTCATTTTTATTTCAATCCTTGTGAAAAAGAAATTGAAAGTGAAATTTCTAATTACAAATACTTTTTTATGCTCAAAAGATATCCAATAGTAAAACCTTATTTTATTACTGAAAAAGGATATAAATTTACATCAGACAACATAACAGTACATGAAGACAAGTTTGACTTTATAAGAGAGATTTTTAAAGATTATTTATACTGCACAAATTATTTAATTATAAAACCAAATGGTGATTATACCATAATTTACGGAAAATACAAACTAAACCTAGTATTAGATTCCGCTGTATAAAAAAATAAACACCCAACAAAAAAAAGCCAGCAAATGCTGGCTTTTTTTATATCGTAAAGTTAAATTGAATTAGTTTTTTTCAACCTCTTCAATAACTTCTTTTATAACTTTTTCTCCCTTTTTAATCTCAACTTTTACATCTTCTTTTAAAGCCTTTACTTTTGCTTCAACTTCTTCTGTAGTACCTTCAATAATTTTATCTTCAACTACAGTCTTACCGTCTACTGTTTTAGTTGTTGTAATTACAGCTTTAGCATTATCATCAGTTGCATCAACAACAATTTCCATTTCATGTTGAACTTCATTATGAGTAGCTGTAGCAGAATGCCCTCCTAAAATAGGTGCAACTACCAAACCAATCAAACAAGTTAATTTAATCAAGATGTTCATTGATGGTCCTGAAGTATCTTTAAATGGGTCTCCAACTGTATCTCCAGTAACTGCTGCTTTGTGTGCTTCAGAACCTTTAAAAGTCATTTCTCCATTAATCTCTACTCCTGCTTCAAAAGATTTCTTAGCATTATCCCAAGCACCTCCTGCGTTGTTCTGGAAGATTGCCCAAAGAACTCCACTTACTGTAACTCCAGCCATATAACCTCCAAGCATTTCTGCAATCATCATATTATCCATTCCAAATAACATTGGTAAAAATGTTATGATTAATGGAAATCCGATAGTTAAAATTCCTGGTAACATCATTTCTTTTAAAGAAGCCTTTGTAGAAATAGCAACACATTTATCATATTCTGGTTTTCCAGTTCCTTCCATAATTCCTGGAATTTCTCTAAACTGACGTCTTACCTCTTCTACCATTTCCATAGCAGCTTTACCAACAGCATTCATTGCCAATGCAGAGAATACTACAGGAACCATTCCTCCTACAAATAACATTGCAAGAACTGGTGCTTTAAAAATATTAATCCCGTCAATTCCAGTAAATGTTACATACGCAGCAAATAATGCTAAAGATGTCAATGCAGCTGAAGCGATTGCAAAACCTTTTCCTGTTGCAGCAGTAGTATTACCAACTGAATCTAATATATCTGTACGTTCTCTCACAATAGGATCTTGCTCACTCATTTCAGCAATTCCTCCTGCATTATCAGCAATTGGACCAAATGCGTCAATTGCTAACTGCATAGCAGTAGTTGCCATCATAGCAGATGCTGCAAGTGCAACACCATAAAATCCTGCAAAAGCATACGAAGACCAAATTGCAGCAGCAAATAACAATACTGTTGGGAATGTAGAAATCATTCCTGTTGCTAAACCTGCGATAATATTTGTTCCTGCTCCTGTACTTGATTGTTGTACTATTTTTAAAATTGGGCTTTTACCTAATCCTGTATAATATTCTGTTACTGCTGATATAACTGCACCAACAACTAACCCTACAAGTGCAGCATAAAATACACGCATTGCAGTAATATCAATTAAACCTTCTCCAAAGAAGTGCATTTTCATTGTTTCAGGCAACATCCATATTATTAAGAAATAACTTGAAATTGCTACTAAACCTATTGAAATCCAGTTTCCTTTATTTAATGCTCCCATTACTTGAGATTCCTTTGCATCGTTACTTTTGATACCTACAAACATTGTACCTATCAAAGAAATAATAATTCCAATTCCCGCAATAGACATTGGTAATAAGATCGGACCAATACCTCCAAAGGCGTCAGCAATTGCTCCACCATTATCTCTAATAATATAGTTTCCTAAAACCATTGCTGCCAATACTGTTGCTACATAAGAACCAAATAGATCTGCCCCCATTCCTGCAACATCACCAACATTATCACCAACATTATCAGCAATTGTTGCTGGATTTCTTGGATCATCTTCTGGAATTCCTGCTTCTACTTTACCTACTAAATCCGCTCCAACATCTGCTGCTTTTGTGTAGATTCCTCCACCAACACGTGCAAACAATGCAATAGATTCTGCTCCTAAAGAGAATCCTGCTAATGTTTCTAATACTTTGGTCATATCATCTACTGATGTCCATTGACCATCCATAAAATAATTAAAGAAGAAAATAAAGAATGCTGTTAAACCAAGAACTGCAAGACCTGCAACTCCCAATCCCATAACGGTACCTCCACCAAAAGAAACTTTTAATGCATTTGGCAAACTTGTTTTTGCTGCTTGTGTTGTTCTTACATTTGTTTTTGTTGCAATTTTCATCCCTACATTTCCTGCAAAAGCAGAAAAAATTGCTCCAAGAATAAAGGCTATTACTATTAACCAATGTGTAGACTCTACAAACATTGAAACTACAAATAAAGCAATACTTACTCCTGCAACAAAAATTGTTAATAGTCGGTATTCTGCATTTAAAAATGCCAAAGCACCTTCATAAATGTGATCTGCAATTTCTTTCATCTTTCCATCTCCAGCATCTTGCTTCATTACCCAAGATCTTTTTATTAGCATGTACGCTAATCCAATTGCTGCTGCCGCTATTGGCATATAAATCATCATTGATTCCATATATATTATTGTTTATTTAGTTTAAAATTTTGCTCGGCAAATGTACTAAAAATAGTGGGAATAAAAAAACCTCTTAAAAGTCTAATTTTAAGAGGTTTTTGTACTGTAATTTATTTTTTATATGGTAAAATTCCCATTCTTTTTATGGTCACTATTTTCATATCTATCAATACATTTATGTAGAATATCATAAGCTTCATCTACATTTCCCCAACCTCCTACATCAACTCTTTTCTTCTCTAAATCTTTATAAACTTGAAAGAAATGTTCAATCTCTTTAATTTGATGCGGATTCATATCAGATAAATCATTTAGGTTATTCCAAATAGGATCTGAAACTGGAACACAAATCACTTTTTCGTCTGGACCTTTTTCGTCTGCCATATGGAAAACTCCGATTGGCTTAACCTCTACCACACACATAGGAAACGTTGGTTCTCCTCCTAAAACTAACACATCTAAAGGGTCGCCATCTAACGCTAATGTTTCTGGAATAAAACCATAATCTGCAGGATACATCATTGAAGAAAATAACATTCTATCAAATCGTATTTTATGCAAATCAAAATCATATTCGTACTTGTTTCTGCTTCCTTTAGGGATTTCAATTAAAACATCAAATGTCTTTTTTTCTTTTGGACTCATAATTTGCGTATTTTTAGGGCAGCAAAGGTACGGAAACATTTAGGCTTGTACAAGGAAACCTCAAAACTTCGCGCAACCCTTTTAACATTTTTGCATCTTTTAAATAGTCAAACAACTAACGCTATGAAATCAATTATACCAGTATTTTTATTAATGCTCCTTTTTTCTTGTAGCAATGATGACGAAACTAATACAGATCGTATTCTACCAACACCAATTATTGAATTCGTTGCAGAATCAAATACCGTTTCACATATTTCTGATGGTTCTACATATCAAGATCAAGTAACTGTTCGTTTAGTAAACTCTCAAGTCTATTATTTTAATGAATCTATAGAGTTTACACTTCGTGTTGATACGCAAAATTCAACTGCTATTGAAGGAGTTGATTTTAATTTTACATCTAGTTCATCATATACTTTCAATAATTTTAACAATTTTACGCAACACATAGATATAGAAATTCTTACCGAAGAAATGCACACCTCAACCACAAAAGAAATTACTTTTATTGCTCAAGAAGTTGATAGCAATATTGAAGTGCATGGTGTATTTACCATAAACTATGAATGTTTTGTAGATTTAACTGGCAACTATCAAGTCACAAATGATTTTTGCCTAAATAATATCTTTTCTTCTTCTATAACCGTTAATATTACGAAAGCAAATAATGGTAAATGGCATTTAACAAGTGCTGATGGTTTATTTTTAGCCACTTGTGCACAAAGTATTGTTCTTCTCAATCCAGGATATATAGAAGTAAATTGTAGTAATGTTCCTTACTCTGACGACTTATTTTATTATCCAAATTATGATATTGGCACTGTTTTAGGTGGCACGTGGAATCAAGAAACTGGTATTCTAATGATGCAACATAGAAACACTTCTTTTAGTGGAGGTCCATATTTTTGGAATTCTCGCTATGTGAGGCAGTAATGTACGGCTAAAAATAGAACCCAAACGAGCCTTTTATTCCAAAGTTATTTGCATTTGGCACATCACGATACGAACCTCTCCAAATAAAGTCTATTCTGAAAACTTTAAATATATTTCCAACTCCTGCACTGTACTCAATATATGGTTTGTTCTTTGGCGCAATCACATTTGGATCTAATGATGCTAAAGGCAATGCTGAAAATGCTGGAGCACTCATTGCTACATTTTTATCAGAAATACTACCTGTAACTGCCTTGAAGCCTATAATTTCACGAAGGTTTAATTTTCTTAATAGTGGAATTCTTGAGAAAAAACGTCCATTAAAATTATGCTCTAAATGTAAAGATGCATACGCATCAGTAGTAAATTCATAATAATCTAACAACGAATAAGTGTTTTCTATATTGAAATACGATTGATTTCCTGGAACAACATTTAACAATCCTAAAGGAAGTTCACCAAAAGTTTTACCAACCTCAAAAGTGGTAAATGTTCGTCCTAAACCACCAATAAGAATTGGTTGTCGGTAATAAAATTGGATTTTTTGATAATCAAAATCACTATTAAAAACCCCTTTAAATCCTTTTGAATAATTTAAGAAAAAAGTTGGATGTCTTGTATCTGCTTCGCCTCTTTCTACACCATAACCAATCGTCTTCAATTTTGGCGTATATCGTACAGAAATATTTGCTTCTGCTTGTGCAATATCAGATTGCGGAATTCCATCTTCATCTATATAATCTAGATTAAAAGTTGGTGAAGCAGATTTTAATGTTCTATACGAAGCGCCAGCCTTAACAATCAAGTTCTTTTTTGGCTCGATAGATACAAATGCATTTGTTAAGTTAATAGAAGTCAATTTACTATTATCGCCACTAGAGAAGAAAGATGAAGATGCAAAACTTCGCCCTAAAATATCATTGGTTGTTGTTAAACTCACACCAATTTGTTCAATATCTCTACGGTTTCCTAATCCAAGAATAATTCGCTTTTTTTTGTTGACCAACCATTTTCCAGAAATACCATATTTAAACTGATCATCTTTAAATCCATATGCAGTATAACCTTGAAGTCTCCATAAATCATTTCTTCCAAAATAGGTTCTACCTCCAACTCGCAGGCGAACACCTTCGACATCATTGGTTCCAACAGTTGAAAAAATAGGTCCAAAATCAAAATTATTCATTTCAATATATCCTGAGCCTAAAATTGAAACAAGACTATACATCTTTTTAAACTTCTTAGTTTTACTCAATGTATCTAACATTTTATAAACTCCAAGTTCGTTCTTATTTAATTTTTCCTGCCTATTTTCTGACCAATAATCATCTGCCTTTGCATAAATTTCTTCTTCGTAAATATCTATTTCTTCTTTATAGAACTCTTCACCTTTATCATCATCAAATTTATAATCTTTATACATCGTTGTACGTTTACCATACACTCCCTTTGCTTTATCTTTCTTTCCGATACTGAAATCTGACATGATATAATCACGCTTTAAAAGAAAAACAGAATCATTAAGTACATCAAAATTTTGCTCAATATAAATATCTTTTACCCAATTTATGTTTGCACTTTTATTGGCTTGCATATTTATTTCTTTCACAGCATATGTGGAATCGTTTACCCAAAAATCTCCTTTGAAGGTCAATTCACTTTTACGCCTTGGATAATACAAGATATTGTAACACCATTTATTATCAATATATGCGCTATCTGTAAGCACATAATTATAAGTAGAAACTCCAGTTTTTGAAAGTGGACTCACAAAACTTTTGTCAAAAACTTTAATGTAATTGTTATAGATATCATAATCGACATATAAATCTTTGATAAATGATATAATATACTGATTGTTATCAAAACCAGAGTTTTTATTGGCTATTAAATCTTCACGCACCTTCTCACTTTTATTATTTCCGTAGGTTTTATTTACAGATTCATTAATAAAAATTGGAAGATATGCTTTTCCTGTAATTCGTGAAGTGTCTATACTTTCAAAGATAAACTCCATGTTTTTGAAAATCTTTCGCTTCATCATAGTACTATCGATATTATTCATATCAAATTCTACTTTCTCATACTTTTCATACTCATATTGATCAAAAAGATGTGTTCCGTTCTTGTGCTTTTTTGCCCAAACTTTCTTTAAAATTGCAATCGCAGGATTTCCTTTTTTCTTTGTTTTTCCAGAATATATAACTACTTCATCTAATTGGCTGGCTTCTTCTTTTAAAACAATGCGAAGATCTAAATCTCGACTCTTAATAGTAAACCTTTTTGTTTCGTATCCAAGAAAAGAAACTTCTATTTCATTAAAGTTTTTATCCGATTCTAAATAGAATTTTCCATTTTCGTTAGAAACAGTTCCTATAGTAGAGTTTACAAACACAACATTTGTAAAAGGGATTGTATTATTTTGTTCGTCAACTACAACTCCACCAATTTTAACTTGAGCAAAGATTGTAATACTACAAAATAGTGTTAGGGCTAATAATATTTTTTTCATAATTAAAAAAACCTTTCAAACATCATGCCTGAAAGGTTATAAACGATTATAATTTATCTTTATTTTACGTACATCACTTCTTTAACAGCCTTAATAACGTCATTTGCGTTAGGCAACCATTCTGCTAAAAGCACAGGCGAAAATGGTGCAGGAGTATCAGCAGTTGTAATTCTTTTTATTGGTGCATCTAAATAGTCAAATGCATTTTCTTGAACTTGGTATGTAATTTCAGATGCTACACTTGCAAATGGCCATGCTTCTTCAAGAATTACCAATCTATTTGTTTTCTTCACTGATTCTAAAATAGTTGCGTGATCCATAGGACGCACAGTTCTTAAATCAATAATTTCTACAGAAATTCCTTCTTTTTCAAGTGCATCAGCAGCTTTAAATGCTTCTTTTATAATTTTTCCAAAAGAAACAACAGTTACATCAGTTCCTTTTCTTTTAATATCTGCAACTCCTATTGGCAAAACATATTCTCCTTCCGGAACTTCTCCTTTATCACCATACATTTGTTCAGATTCCATAAAAATTACTGGGTCATCATCACGAATTGCTGCTTTTAGCAATCCTTTAGCGTCATAAGGAGTTGAAGGTACAATCACCTTTAATCCAGGAGTATTGGCAAACCAATTTTCAAATGCTTGTGAATGCGTAGCACCTAATTGACCTGCAGATGCAGTTGGACCTCTAAAAACAATAGGACATGGAAACTGCCCTCCACTCATTTGTCTAATTTTAGCAGCATTATTTATTATCTGGTCAATACCAACTAATGAAAAATTAAAAGTCATATATTCTACAATAGGACGATTTCCTCCCATCGTAGAACCAACAGCAATCCCAGCAAAACCTAGTTCTGCAATTGGCGCATCAATCACTCTTTTTGCACCAAACTCATCAAGCATCCCTTTTGATGCTTTATAAGCACCATTATATTCTGCAACTTCCTCTCCGATCAAAAAAACAGTTTCGTCTCTTCGCATCTCTTCGCTCATGGCTTCGCATATCGCTTCTCTAAATTGTATTGTCTTCATTTTATAATAAATTTGGATACGCAAAAATAGATAATTCAGAATAAAATCAATTGTTTTCTAAACAAAAATATTTTACTATGCGCGCATAGTAAATTGAAAAAAAAGTAGTACCTTCGTGCCGATGTTTAAAAACATCTAAATTTTAATATAATAAGTTCAAATAAATATATTTTAAATGAAAGTTTTAGTTTGTATAAGTCATGTTCCAGACACGACTTCAAAAATAAATTTTACAGATGGCGACACTAAATTTGACACAAATGGTGTGCAGTTTGTAATCAATCCTTATGACGAGTTTGCATTAACTCGTGCAATGTGGTTTAAAGAAAAACAAGGAGCATCTGTAACTGTTGTAAATGTTGGGAATGCAACTACAGAACCTACTTTAAGAAAAGCGTTGGCAATTGGTGCTGATGATGCCATTAGAGTAAATACCGAAGCAACTGATGGCTTTTTTGTTGCAAAACAATTAGCAGAAGTTGTAAAAAATGGAGGTTACGATTTAGTCTTGGCAGGAAAAGAATCAATTGATTATAATGGAGGGATGGTTCCAGCAATGTTGGCTTCAATTTTAGATTTTAATTTTTCTAATGCTTGTGTAGGTCTAGAAATAGAAGGAACTACTGCAACAATAAGCCGCGAAATTGATGGTGGAAAAGAAATTTTATCAGCAAGTTTACCTTTAGTTATTGGTGGGCAAAAAGGATTGGTAGAAGAAAAAGATTTGCGTATTCCTAATATGAGAGGAATTATGATGGCTCGTAAAAAACCTTTAAATGTTGTTGAACCTGTAGATTTTGATGGTACAACTTCATCTGCAAGTTTTGAGAAACCTGCACCAAAAGGTGCTTGTAAAATGGTTGATGCTGATAATGTTGATGAGTTAATCTCATTATTGCACAACGAAGCCAAAGTAATTTAATCAATTGTCTAATAATTTAACATCTATATAGAATGTCAGTTTTAGTATATGCCGAATCATCGGAAGGAAAATTTAAAAAAGTTGCTCTTGAAGCAACATCATACGGAAAAAAAGTTGCAGAACAATTAGGTACAAATCTTGTTGTGCTAACAATTAATGCAGATGAAACATCAGAATTAAATACGTATGGAGCAGAAAAAATATTATCAGTAAAAAATGATGCGTTAAAAAGTTTAGATGCAAAAGTTATTGCTAATGTTATAAAACAAGCATCAGAAAAAGAAGATGCATCTGTTGTGATTATCGACTCAAGCGCCAACGGATTAACAGTTGCTCCAATGGTTGCTGTAAGTTTAAATGCAGGTTTTGCATCAAATGTAGTTGCAGCACCAAGTAGTACTAGTCCATTTGTAGTAAAAAGAAAAGCGTTTTCAAACAAAGCGTTTAACAATACCGAAATAAACACAACTGTAAAAGTCGTTGGATTGGCTAAAAACTCTTTTGGATTACACGAAAACGCAAGTAGCGGAAGTACAGAAGATTTTTCTCCATCAATTATTGAAAGTGGAATGACTTCTACATCAATAGATAAAACAGTTGGAACAGTAACTATTGCAGATGCTGATATTGTAGTTTCTGCTGGTAGAGGATTAAAAGGTCCTGAAAATTGGGGAATGATTGAAGAGCTTGCTGAAGTTCTAGGTGCAGCAACTGCTTGTTCTAAACCAGTTTCTGATATGGATTGGAGACCTCATAGTGAACACGTAGGGCAAACAGGAAAGCCTGTTTCTTCTAATTTATATATTGCTATCGGAATTTCTGGTGCAATTCAACATCTTGCCGGAATTAATTCTTCAAAAGTAAAAGTTGTTATCAATACCGATCCTGAAGCACCTTTCTTTAAGGCTGCAGATTATGGTATTGTTGGTGATGCTTTTGAAGTTGTTCCTAAATTAATTGAAAAGTTGAAAAGTTTTAAAGCAAATAACGCATAATTTTTATTAAATTGTGCCTCGAAAGGCTGTCTAATTTAGATTTATCAAAGTCTTAAATTAGACAGTTTTTTAGTTATGTATACTGTCTAAAACCTCTCGACTGCGCTCGAGGAGACAGTAAGAAAAATGTCTGGTCGAGCGCAGTCGAGACCTTATTTCAAAATAAAAAATAATTCAACAATTGAGTTTAGTAAGATTAAACATAAAAGGGATTTCATATAGCCAAACACAAAGTGGCGCATATGCTTTGGTGCTTAGTGAAGTTGATGGAACGAGAACACTTCCTATCGTTATTGGTGCTTTTGAAGCACAGTCAATTGCAATCGCACTTGAGAAAGAAATAAAACCGCCAAGACCTTTAACACACGATTTATTTAAAAGTTTTGCTGATAGATTTCATATCATCATCAAACAAGTGATTATTCACAAGTTAGTTGACGGTGTTTTTTATTCAAGTTTGATATGTGAACGTGATGGAATTGAAGAAATTATTGACACACGGACTTCAGATGCTATTGCTTTAGCAACACGATTCCTAGCACCTATTTTTACCTATGAAAACATTTTAGACAAAGCAGGAGTTTATCTAAAATTAAAAGAGGAAGATACAGTTGATGAAGAGAATCTTGTTCTTGGTGATTTAATTACTGAAACCGTTGAAGAAACTTCTTATGGCTCCGAAACTTTAAAAGAATTAGAAAAACAACTAAACGAAGCCGTAGAAAATGAAGACTATGAATTGGCTGCACAAATAAGAGACGAAATTAATAAACGCAATAAGAAATAATATGAACAAAAAACTCATTTTAACCATTGGAATTTTATTTAGTTTTTTTATAAGTAATGCTCAAGAAGCAGTAGTTAATGGAATTATTCCAAGTCAAGGGTTTTCATTCAGTTCTTTGTGGAGAGGTGTTTTAGGAATGGTAGTCTTAATATTTATTGCATATTTATTTAGTAATAATAAAAAAGCAATAGACTGGAAAACTGCAGGTTTTGGCTTAGCATTTCAATTAATCATTGCAATTGGAGTGTTAAAAATTCCTTTTGTTCAATCAATTTTTGAAGCCGTTGGTCAAGTATTTATCAATGTGTTAGATTACACAAGAGCAGGAAGTGAGTTCTTATTTGGCGGTATGATGAATATTGATTCTTTTGGATTTATCTTTGCCTTTCAAGTATTACCAACAATAATCTTCTTTTCAGCCTTAACATCTGTTTTGTTTTATTTAGGAATCATTCAGAAAATTGTAAAAGCAATGGCTTGGTCATTAGCAAAAGTGCTTAAAATATCTGGAGCGGAAAGTTTGAGTGTTGCAGGAAATATATTTCTTGGTCAAACTGAAGCGCCTTTACTAATCAAAGCCTATTTAGAAAAGATGAATAAATCTGAAATGCTTTTGGTAATGATTGGAGGTATGGCAACTGTTGCAGGTGCTGTACTTGCTGCATATATTGGGTTTCTTGGTGGTGATGATCCTGCATTAAGATTGGTGTATGCAAAACACCTTTTAGCAGCATCAGTGATGGCTGCTCCTGGAGCAATCGTGATTTCTAAGATATTATATCCGCAAACAGAAAAAGTAAATACAGATGTAAAAGTATCATCAGAAAAAATTGGAACTAACATCCTTGATGCTATTTCTAATGGTACAACTGAAGGATTGAAATTAGCAGTAAACGTTGGAGCAATGCTACTTGTTTTTGTTGCTTTTATTGCAATGATAAATGGGATTTTAGGTTGGGTTGGAGATGTAACTTCAATAAACGATTGGATGGCAGCAAATACTCCGTATCCAAAATTTTCTCTTGAAGCTATTTTAGGAACTGTTTTTGCTCCTCTGATGTGGCTTATTGGTATTGCTAAAGAAGACATGATGATGATGGGACAATTACTTGGTATAAAGTTAGCTGCAAGTGAATTTGTAGGTTACATACAACTTGCCGACTTAAAAAATGTTGCCAATGCTACGCATCTTACTTATAACAAATCAATAATTATGGCAACATACATGTTATGCGGTTTTGCAAACTTTGCATCCATAGGAATACAAATTGGAGGAATTGGTTCTTTGGCTCCAGGACAGCGTAAAACTTTGTCAAAATTTGGAATGAAAGCATTACTCGGAGGTACAATTGCTTCATTAATCTCTGCAACTATTGCAGGAATGATTATTGGATAATAAAAAAAGTGGAATCGTTTATTTGTTGAATCGTTTACAGTTAAACAAATAAACAGTTAAACAAATAAACAGTTTTAATGAAACAATACTTAGATTTAATAAAACACGTTCGAGCAAACGGAATAGAGAAAACCGACAGAACAGGAACAGGGACAAAAAGTGTTTTTGGGTACCAAATGCGATTTGATTTAGCAGATGGGTTTCCTATGCTTACAACCAAAAAATTACATTTAAAGTCTATTATTCATGAATTATTATGGTTTTTAAAAGGCGATACTAATATTAGCTATTTACAAGAAAATGGTGTAAAAATTTGGGATGCTTGGGCTGATGAAAATGGAGATTTAGGTCCAGTTTACGGACATCAATGGAGAAATTGGAATAGTGATGGAATCGACCAGATTGTAGATGTTGTAAACACAATAAAGAACAATCCTGACAGTAGAAGAATGATTGTTTCGGCCTGGAATCCTAGTGTATTACCTGACACTTCTATTTCTTTTTCTGAAAACGTATCAAACAACAAAGCAGCATTACCTCCTTGTCATGCATTCTTTCAATTTTATGTAGCCAATGGTAAATTATCTTGTCAATTATATCAAAGAAGTGCGGATATCTTTTTAGGTGTTCCATTCAATATTGCTTCGTATGCGTTATTAGTTATGATGATTGCACAAGTTTGTGATTTAGAATACGGAGAGTTTGTTCACACGTTTGGAGATGCTCATATTTATAACAATCATAAAGAGCAAATTGATTTACAATTATCAAGAGATACAAGAACATTGCCAACAATGAAGTTAAACAAATCAATAAAAAACATTTTTGATTTTACTTTTGATGATTTTGAATTGATAGACTACAACCCACATCCACTAATTAGAGGAAAAGTGTCGGTGTAATTTTGAATTACGAATGACGATTTATAAATTTGTTAAACTAAATAGCAGAAAACAATTACACAAATCAACAAATAATCACATCAACAATAAATAATGCAAGAACAACACGAACTATACGAAAACGCTAGAAAGCGCACCAAACAAAAAAAGAGACTGTATTTACACTTTGTTATTTTTGTAGTTGGTTCGTTGTTTTTATTTGTGCTAGATAGGGTTTTTGCTATTGGTGAAGACTACCTAAAAGATTGGTTTATTTGGGCAATTCTATTATGGTCATTCTTTTGGATTTTACACTTTATAAATGTGTTTATCACCAAACGATTTATGGGAAAAGATTGGGAGCGTAAACAAACAGAGAAGTTGGTTGCGAAACAGGAAAAACGCATCAAAAAAATTAAAATAAAATTAGAACGAGAAGCACAACACAAAGCAGAAAGTCAATTCTACAACGAACAAGAAAAAAAACAGTCTAAACCTAAACAAATAATTACATTAATTGCTGCAATTGCAAATAACAATGCCTTAGGAAAAGACAACGATTTGATTTGGCATTTACCTTCAGATTTAAAACGTTTTAAAAACACAACTACTGGACACCATATTATTATGGGACGTAATACGTATGAGTCTATCGGAAAACCTTTGCCAAATAGAACTTCAGTAATTATTACTCGAAATCAAGAGTACAAGGCAGAAGGATGTATTGTTGTAAATTCATTAGAAGAAGCAATCGCAGTTGCCAAAAACGATGCAAGTCCGTTTATAATTGGCGGTGCTCAAATCTACGAGCAAGCAATTGAGTTGGCTGATAAATTAGACATTACCGAAGTCCATCATTCTTTTGATGCAGATGTTTTCTTTCCAGAAATTAATATAGGAAAATGGAAAGAAACTAGAAGAGAAAAATTCTCAGCAGACGAGAAAAATAAATACGATTATAGTTTTGTGACGTATGAGAAAAAATAATTTATATTGCATGAAGTCAAAGCGTTAAAACCATGTCTCTCATGTTATTTACCTAAAAAACATGATTTATCAGGTATATTCCGTAATACAAAACATAGAATACTTAATTTTTTTTACTAATTTTACTTATCATATTACAAATAACACTTATATTAAAAGAAGCGTTATCTCAATCATTAAAAACAAATAAAACCAAACAATAATGAAGAAAATAATTGGAATATTTTTACTAATAATGTCTGCAACTTTTTATACTAATGCACAAGAAGTTACATACAAAGATATAAAGTTCAAGCATAAAAAAGGATTTGTAGTCGTCAATAAAAAAAATGTTTTAAAATTAAAATACTCTGCTGGTTATTTTTACATCTATGACTTAAACTCTAATGATGAATTGATGTACTTTCACATAAATGATAATGAAACTTTTCATTATATGGATGATGATTATGTAAAGGTATTTTTTACAAATTCAGAAAAAATTCTTGAATCCAAATCGCATCATAGAGTTGTTATGGCGCAATTAATAAATGAGAAGGTTTTTGATTCTGAATGGAATATTGATGAAGACAAGATAGATAAGTTCATCAAGAAATATGACGAAAACATATCAAATCGAACAATAAGAAACTGATATAAATTACACTTAGATTTAAAATACATTCAACAAAAAACGCCTTGAAAAATCAAGGCGTTTTTTTATTCTTAAATTACTGTCTTTATTTCAAAAACGATTATCTAATATCAATATCATAAGGCAATCTCATTTGTAACCCTTTCAACTGTGACATCTTTTTAACTTGCTTAAGTGCTTTATAATTCTCTTCGCCTAACTCTTCTTTAAGCAGTTTCTCTTTGACATTCATAAAAGGAAAACCTTTAAACGAATCTTCAAAATCTTTCTTATATCTTGGGTAATTGGTTGTTTTATAATCCGTAATCTCAGCCAATTCGGCTGCTGCTTCAACAGCATCATTCATGTTTCCAAGAACATCAACCAATCCTATTTCTAAGGCTTCTTTCCCTGTCCAAACTCGACCTTGAGCAACTGCATCTACTTCATCAAATGTCATATCCCTACCTTCTGCAACACGATTTACAAATGTTGTATAAATTTGCTCTACGCCTTCTTTTGTCACATCATAAAAATCTTTTGTCATTGGCTCAAAAGCCGAATATCCTATTGAATTTTTATGAGTTGCTACTTGTTCTGCATTTATCCCCATATTTCCTGCCAATTCACTAAAATTTGGAATCGTCCCAAACACTCCAATCGAACCTGTAATTGTAGTTGGTTCTGCATAAATTACATCAGCATTACAAGCAATATAATATCCTCCAGATGCTGCCAAATTACCCATAGAAACAACCAAAGGTTTTTCTTTTTTCAAGATTTCTAATTCACGCCAAATTAAATCTGCTGTCAATGCAACTCCTCCAGGAGAATTCACACGCAATACAACTGCTTTTATTTTGTCATTATCACGAATTTTTCTGATGGCTTTTATCATGCTTTCTTGACCAATATACGTCTCATCACCCTTACCATATAATATATCTCCTTGTGCATATAACACCGCAATTTTATTACTTGCTGATGATTTTATCCGCCCTTTTCCAGTTTCTATATAATCTTCAAGTGACACGATATTTGCTTCATCACCAACAAAAGTATTCAATATCTCTTCGTATTGATCTTTATAAATTGCACCATCAAGCATATTATTTTCTATTGCCATTGTTGCATTTCTTGTTAATAAATCATCAGCAATTAAATTTAGCTCTTCAACTGTTTTATTTCTACTGATAGCAATATCTTCAACAAGTTCACTCCAAATAGAATTTAAAAACGATGAAATCTGCTCACGGTTTGCAGCACTCATTTCGTTTTCAAGATATCCTTCAACAGCACTCTTATATTTTCCGTGACGAATAACTTCCATTTTTACACCATATTTCTCTTGAAAATCTTTATAAAAAAGGCGTTCGCTCGACAATCCTTTAAAGTCAACTCCACCATAAGGCGTTACATATATAGAATCGGCAACTGAACTTAAATAGTAATTTTTCTGTGTATAGAAATCAGCATAAGCAGTAATAAATTTACCTGTTGTTTTAAAATCAACCAACTTATCGCGAATGGTTTGCGTTTGAGAGATTCCTGCATTTACAGTTAAGTTTAAAATACTAATTCCCTTAATATCATCATCATTTTTAGCATTTTCTATCGCATTTATGATTTGGCTCAACTGGTATTGATCAACTTCAAACAATTTATCAAAAGGACTATCAGATTTTGGAGTATAATCGTTTACTGCATCACCTAAATTAATCTCTAAAACCGAGTTTCCAGTGACAGTGATTTTATCAGTATCACCTACACTTGATGCGACAATACCTAAAAGGAAAAACCCTAAAAATGTAATTAAAATTATAGCCAATGTTGTTCCCAAACAACTTGCCAATACTTTTCTAAAAAAGTCCATAAAAAATGTTTATAAATTGAGGAGCAAATATACGCTTTTACGTTTTACATTTCTTTTCTTTGTAGTCCATAAAAGTAAAAAGATTATAGTCTCCAGGTTTTGTTCAAAAGTATAAGGTATATCATTCCTGCGAAGGCAGGAATCCAAACCCAAACTTAGTATAGATTCCTGCCTTCGCAGGAATGACAAAACGCATTGACACGCAAAACAAAAATTTGAAAATAGTAAGAACTACATATATATCACTTGGAAGCAATGAAGGCGACAAGTTACAAAACTTACAAGACGCCATTAATTTGATTGGTGAAAAGGTTGGTGCTGTAAAAAAAATATCTTCTGTTTATAAAACTGAAGCTTGGGGTTTTGAAGGTGAAGATTTTTATAATATCTGTGCAAAAATTTCCACGAATTTGAATCCTGAAAATCTGTTGAATAATCTACTTTCAATTGAGCAAAAATTAGGAAGAAAACGTACTGAAGATAAACAATACGCTTCTCGAGTTATTGATCTTGATATCTTATTATTTGATGATGAAATAATCTTCGCACCAAACTTGATAGTGCCTCATCCAAGAATGTTGGAGCGTAAGTTTGTGATGGTTCCATTAACGGAAATTGCTCCAAATCGTAAACATCCAATAGAAAAACAAACCATTTTGATGTGTTTGCAAAACTGTGATGATAAAACTGTGATTGAAAAATTAGAGTTAGAAATTATTCGCCCTATTTCTTTGTTCGAAAAGTATAATTACATTGCTGTAGAAGGAAATATTGGTGCTGGAAAAACTTCCCTTGCAAATATGATTGGTGATGATTATAACGCAAAATTGGTTTTAGAACGCTTTGCAGACAATCCGTTTTTGCCAAAGTATTACGAAGATATGGAGCGTTATGCATTTCCGTTAGAAATGAGTTTTTTGGCAGATCGCTACAACCAACTTTCGGAGGATTTAGCACAATTTGATTTGTTCAAGAACTTTATTGTTTCAGATTATTATATTTTTAAGTCGCTGATTTTTGCACAAGTATCGCTTCATAAAGATGAATATGCACTCTACAGAAAAGTATTTGATGTAATGTATAAAGAGATTACAAAACCAGATTTATATGTGTATCTCTACCAAAATACAGAGCGATTGCTAGAGAACATCAAAAAAAGAGGAAGAGATTATGAGCAAAATATTGAACCTGAATATTTAGAAAAAATTCACGCAGGATATTCAACATTTATAAAATCTGAAACAGAATTAAATACGCTTGTGATTGATGTTTCTGAAATGGATTTTGTCAATAATTCAGAAGATTATCGAAGTATTATTAATACGATTTCGGAGTATAAGAGTTGATTTTAGAATTAATTTTATGTGCAATTAACTTTGCAGTATTGATGTCACAATTAAACAATTCGATTTTTAATGATTTATCTTCATAAATTATATTAAATACCTCCTTATTCTTGTCTTTATAAATTCCTCCTGTTGCTCCGCCAGTAAAAAAATCAACTATAAGGCTCAATATTGTTACAAACCAATTAGTCGGTGATTTTTTAAACTCAAAGGAATTGATAAATTCATAAACATAAGTTCTTCTTTCAATCTCTTTTTCATTAACAACTTCAAATCCGTCTTCGTGGAAGATAAATTTAAGTTTTGGTTTTTCACGCAAAAGAATAGAGTCTGTCATTTAATGAACTTACTTCTTCAACTCCAACTTTTCAGCAAAGTAATCACAAAAATCACGCATCGTTGCTGCCATTTTATCATCGTTTGTTGCAGTTTCAAATGTAGTTGCCATAGAAACCAATGTTTGATGAAAGAACTGTTGCATTTCGTCTAAAGGCATGTCTTTGGTCCACAAATCAACCTTTAAAGTATCTTTTTTCTTATTATCCCAAACTGAAATTAGCATTGCTTTAGTCTCTGCATTTTTTACATCTCCATCATCTGCGCTCCAATGTATTTTTTCTGGAATATTATTCTCGTCAAGACTTATTTTAAATTCTATTTTTGATGTGTTTTTTACTGCCATTTTAAAAAATTGTGGATTTGTTTATTTGTTTATGCTCAAATGACTGCCAACTGCTGACTGCCAACTGAAGACTGAAAACTATCGTCTCGGTTTATATTTTGATTTTTTATAAATATCTTCAGGTTCTACTGTTAATAGTTGTTGCAAAGTTACGTCATTATTTTTCATATACGAGCGCACAATTTGCCAACCAATCCAAACACCAATTCTTCCTGGAGTTTCTTTATCTGATTCTAAATAAAATTTTGAAAAAGGTGCGTTTTCTATAAATCGTTTGTTTAAATCTGTATCGTTGCTGTATAACAGTTCGTTTTGAATAAAATATTTCCAAATATCAATTTCATTATGTTCTGAAAACGCTAGTTTTTCACTCGAAAACCCTATCTTTAAATCATCAGAAACAGTAGGTAAATAACTGTCAATCAAAAACATAAACTTACCTTCATTAATCATTCTATATAAAAAAGTTCTGCTCCTTGATTTCCGATAACTTTGATTAATTATATCCTTTGCAGCATCAACAACTATCCTCTCTTTTTTATAATTTTCAGATAAATAACCTGGAAAACTTCTATAAACAATATTGTCTTTTCCGAGATACATATCTAAGGAAATAAACAACAAACTATCAGAATAAATCACAGGATATTCAAAATCTAAATCAGAAATATGTGTGATAACTTTAGGTGCTCTAAACTTAGGATTGTAATATTTTATATGCTTAAATAAACTTGTTAATTCTTCTTTCACTTCAGTAAAATCTTCGAAAATTTGCTCAGATTCTTTAAATAAATACTGTTCATCTTCATTCTGCATCTTATTCAACCAAACACTGTCATGTTGATTAGACAACATAAAAGCATATTCATTTTTCAATGTGTCAAAATTTTCATCCGAAGTATTATAAAACTTTCGCTCAAATCTATCGACTGTAAAATCTACTTCAATATCAGAAACATCAACCGTTTTTCTTGTCTCATCTTTACAAGACGAAATCAACACTAAAATCAATAAAAGCCTGAATATTCTTGCCATATATTTTATTATATTTACACTCAATTGTATTAACGCACAAAAATACTAAATAGTTTATCATGAATTCTGAAAAAGTAGTAAATCATATCGTAAATTGGTTAAAAGACTATGCAACAAATGCAGGAGTCAAAGGTTTTGTAATTGGTATTTCAGGCGGAATAGATTCTGCAGTGACTTCAACATTATGTGCAAAAACTGGATTTCCTCTTTTGTGTGTTGAAATGCCGATTCACCAAGGAATTAATCAAGTAAATAGAGCCAAAGAACATATTGCTCAGTTAAAAGAACGATTTGATGATGTGAGTTCTATGGAAACCAATTTAACATCAACTTTTGAAGAGTTTAAAACAGTTTTACCGCTCGATTTAGACAAAGCAGCCGTTGACCTTTCACTTGCCAATACACGTGCAAGATTAAGAATGTCAACGTTGTATTATTTGGCTGGAGTTCACGGATATTTAGTTGCAGGAACAGGAAACAAAGTTGAAGATTTCGGAGTTGGTTTTTTCACAAAATATGGTGATGGAGGCGTAGATTTAAGTCCAATTGCTGATTTAATGAAATCGGAAGTTTATGAGATTGCAAAAGTGCTTAAAGTTCCTGTTTCAATTCAAGTTGCTAAGCCAACAGATGGATTGTTTGGCGATAGCCGAACTGATGAAGATCAAATTGGTGCTAGTTATGACGAACTAGAATGGGCGATGCTACAAAATGATAATGGGAAAACTGCTGATGATTTTGAAGGAAGAGAAAGAATTGCTTTTGAAATTTTCAAACAACGTAATAACGCGAATAAACATAAAATGGATCCAATTCCTGTTTGTATAATTCCAAAGGAGTTGATGGATTAAACAACTCGATTCAATTGTAGAAACAAACGTTTTTTAAGATTCGAATAATTTATTATTTCTTCTAAAATTGATTCATTACTATCTTGCTCTGAAATAGTAGAAGTAAGCGATGTTATTTTTTCATCAATCAATACTCTACGAAGGTTAAAAACGGTATCAGAAACTAGTTTTGAAAGATGGTCATCTCTGTCTTTTACATAAATATCTCTACGATTCCAATCACTTAACGAGTGTTTTTCGTCATCCATTAAGATATTGGTAATCAGTGATGCAATGTTTATATCAGTGTGATTGATAAATGTATCTACGTTGATTTTTTGATCTTGATTTAACTGGTTTATTACGTCAAAATACACTTGCTGAAACAATGTATTGGTAAATTCCATTTCATCATCTTGAAGTTCTAAATAGATTTCCTGAGCAACTATATTTGTGTATATTTCATTCTTATTTCCGTCAGTTTCTTCAGCCAGCAAATCAATGAAATCTACTTCTTTATTTCCGTGCAACAACAAAATTTTAATGATTTCCATTTCATATTTCTGCAGCTCATTTACTTCTTCAACTTGTGCTGTTTTTTCTAAAATAGGCTCAACAGGTCTTAACTGAACAGGTCTTTTAGAAGCGTCTCGTTGTTCTTTTTTATCTATTTGTGCCAATTCACTAAACAACACATTTTCAGAAATATTCATAATTCGAGAACATTCTTGAATATATACTTCTTGCTGTATTCTATCTGGAATTTTAGAAATACTCACTACAATATCACGAATCAATCCTGCTTTTTTCACTGGATCATCCTTCGCCTCTTCCATCAAAAGTGAGACTTTAAAATTGATAAAATCTTGCGTATTTTCAGCCAAATATTCCTTTAATTCATCCGTAGAAACTCGTTTTGAAAAACTGTCAGGATCATCGCCATCAGGAAACATCAATACCTTCACGTTCATTCCTTGTTCCAAAATCAAATCTATTCCTCGTAATGATGCTCTAATTCCTGCAGCATCACCATCAAAAAGTATCGTAATGTTTTGTGTTAATCTTCTAACCAATCGAATCTGATCTGACGTTAAAGCCGTTCCTGAAGATGCCACAACATTTTCTACACCATTTTGATTAAACGAAATAACATCTGTATAACCTTCAACCAAATAACAGTTATCTTCTTTGGCTATCGATTGCTTTGCATGGTAAATTCCGTATAAAATTTTACTTTTATGATAGATGTCGCTTTCAGGTGAATTAAGATATTTTGCTATCTTTTTTTCGCTGGATAATGTTCTTCCACCAAAACCTAAAATACGTCCACTCATACTATGGATTGGAAACAAAACGCGACTCTTGAACCTATCAAATTGACGTGTTTCATTAACGATTGTCAATCCAGATTTTTCAAGGTATTTTAATTCATATCCTTTTCTTACGGCAGTATCTGTAAATGCATTCCAATCATCCAATCCAAAACCTAATTCGAATTTTTTGATAGTTTCATCAGTAAAACCTCGTTCTTTGAAATAAGTCAAACCAATGGCTTTCCCTTTTTCATTGTTCAATAAAGTATCGTGGTAATAATCTCTTGCAAATTCTGACACTAAAAACAAACTTTCTCGTTCACTTGCTTGCTCCTTTTGCTCGTCAGTTTGCTCAGTTTCTTCAATTTCAATATTATACTTCTTTGCAAGATAACGAATAGCTTCAGGATAGGTATATTTTTCATGCTCCATCAAAAATGAAATCGCATTTCCTCCTTTTCCAGAAGAGAAATCTTTCCAAATTTGTTTTACAGGCGACACCACAAATGATGGTGATTTTTCGTCCGAGAACGGACTCAAACCTTTAAAATTACTTCCTGCTTTTTTTAATTGTACAAACTCACCAATGACCTCCTCTACTCGAGCAGTTTCAAATACTTGGTCTATGGTGTTTCTTGAAATCATTTATTTTATAAAATGTGGATTTGTTTATTTGTCATACTGAGTGAAGCGAAGTATCTTACTTTAGATTCTTCACTACGTTCAGAATGACACTCACAAAACACTTTACTAAACTGCCTTTAATTGCTTGATGGTAGTTTTTGAAATTCTCTCATCTGCATATTTCTTAGTTACGCGTAATTCTTTTGTTTCGCTTCCAGGAAGTTCAAACATAGCATCTGTAAGAATTGCTTCACATAAAGAACGTAATCCACGAGCTCCTAATTTATAGTCTACTGCTTTATCTACAATAAATTGCAGTGCTTTCTCATCAATAGTTAAGGTAATTCCATCCATTTCAAACAATTTTTTATACTGTTTGATGATAGAGTTTTTTGGCTCTGTTAGAATCGCTCTCAAGGTTTCGGCATCCAAAGGATCCATATGCGTTAATACTGGTAAACGTCCAATAATTTCTGGAATTAAACCAAACGTTTTTAAATCGGTTGGTAAAATATATTGCAATAAATTTTCTTTGTCTATTTTATCTTCGCTAATAGATGCACTATACCCAACTGCTTGGCGATTTAGTCTTTTACTGATGACTTTATCAATTCCAGAAAATGCTCCTCCTGCAATAAACAAAATATTTTGAGTATCAACTTCAACAAATTTTTGGTCTGGATGTTTACGTCCTCCTTTTGGCGGTACATTCACAACTGTTCCTTCCAATAATTTTAGTAAGGCTTGCTGTACTCCTTCTCCAGAAACATCTCTTGTAATTGATGGATTATCACCTTTACGAGCTATTTTATCAACTTCGTCAATAAAGACTATTCCTCTTTGTGCTTTTTCAACATTATAATCTGCTGCTTGTAACAAGCGCGTCAATAATGTTTCTACATCTTCACCAACATATCCTGCTTCAGTTAATACAGTAGCATCGACTATTGCAAATGGCACATTTAACATTCTTGCTATTGTTTTAGCAATCAATGTTTTTCCTGTTCCCGTTTCACCAACAATAATGATATTACTTTTTTCTATTTCAACTTCATCTTCATCATCCTTAGTGTTTTTTTGCAATAATCTTTTATAGTGATTGTAAACTGCAACAGCCATTACGCGTTTTGCATCCGTTTGCCCAATCATATACTGATCTATAAAAGCCTTAATTTCTATTGGCTTTTTTAAGATAATTTCGGATGAAAGTGAATCTTTTTTTCCATCTGCAACCTCTTCAATCACTATACCGTGTGCTTGCTCTATACATTTATCACATATATGTGCGTCTAAACCTGCAATCAACAAATCTGTCTCTGCTTTTTTACGTCCACAAAACGAACATGCTAATATTTCTTCTTTTGCCATTCTTTTTAGCTTTTGGCTTTTGGCTTTATGCTTAACGCATATTGCTTATAGCATTTTACTTTCTTTCTAATATCTCATCAATCATTCCGTAAGCTTTCGCTTCTGCAGCTTTCATCCAATAATCACGATCAGAATCGTCATGAACTTTTTCTACTGTTTGACCAGAATGCTTTGCAATAATATCATACAACTCTCCTTTCAACTTCATTATTTCACGAGCAGTAATTTCAATATCACTTGCTTGACCAGAAGCACCTCCTAACGGTTGATGAATCATCACACGTGAATGAGGTAATGCAGAACGTTTTCCTTTTTCTCCTGCACACATCAACACTGCTCCCATTGAAGCTGCCATTCCAGTACATATTGTTGCAACATCAGGTTTTATAAACTGCATCGTATCATAGATTCCTAATCCTGCATATACGCCTCCTCCTGGAGAATTGATATAAATTGAGATGTCTTTAGAGCTATCTGTACTTTCTAAAAACAATAATTGTGCTTGTATAATATTGGCAACATAATCGTCAATTCCAGTACCTAAAAATATAATTCTATCCATCATCAAACGTGAAAAAACATCCATTTGCGTAATGTTCATTTGACGTTCTTCCATGATATAAGGAGTTACATTGCTTACGATTTTATCATAATACATACTGTTTATTCCGTGGTGTTTTGTTGCGAACTTTTTAAATTCTTTTCCGTAATCCATTTGAATTTGTTTAAAATAATAAAGGTGTAAAGATAAGAACAATTTAGTAAATATTAGTTTGTTTATAAAGTTTGATGTTTTAGGTTCTTTTCCTTACTTTTGAAGTGGAAGTTTAATCATCTAAAACAAAAATGGCAAACGCGCGTATAAAATTTAAAATTGGTAATATCGAATTTGTTGGCGAAGGCGAACAAGATTGGGTAACCGAACAATTAGATAAAGTTTTAGAGCGCATTCCTTCTCTTGCTACTGAAAGTAAGAAAATAGCACCAAAAGCAGTTGTAGAAACACCACAAGTTGTGAAAACAACTCCAAAAATTGACTCTTCTAATCTTGAAAACCTCTCTACTTTTTTAAGAAAACGTGATGCAATTGACAAGCAACGCAGACGATTTTTAGGCACAGCAGTTTGGTTACAACTCAAAGGGCAGCAAATGATAAAAACGAAAGAAGTAACTGATGCTTTACGTGCTGCACGACAGATTAAAATTACCAATCCAAGTCACCAACTCAACCAAAATATCTCTCAAGGGTTTTGCCAAAAAGAGGGTCAAGGGTTTTATGTAACTCCTCAAGGTGTGGAAAATATAATATGATGAAAACTAAACGTCAAAGCGAAACTTTATCTTGACATTGATACAATTATAATTGACTAAAATGAATAAGGGAAAATACATATCATTCATTATCCTCTTTATGTTTATTGGCTGTAAAAGAGTCATGCTTGACCAGAAAAGTCTTGAATTACAACCTTATCAGACCAATGATATTCTTATTTTTCAAAGTAATCAAGGCGAAATTGATACAATAAAGATTAAACATATCGAATCTTATGTAAATCCAACAGATCCATTAGATGTTTTCCCAACTAAAACTGAAACACTATTTGTTACAGGTAATATAAGTGCCAGAAAAATCGCTAAAGATATAATGGGTCGTCCAATCACCAATAGACATATTAATTTGCTCGAATTGGGAAGTTCAGATGAAGTAGATTACTTTGAATTTACATTTTACAACCCAAACAATCAACTCAAATGTCCGACAACTGTTCTATCTTCGGAAGATTTAAGAGAAAAAATTGAATCGAATCAAAACGAAATTACTACGATAAAAGCCAAAGAGTATTATAATACCGATCTCTACAATATAGACAATGATCTTATAAAATTCAATTGGCATAAAGAACTAGGCTATACCAAATTCTTTTATAAAGAGAATATAACTTTGGAATTGATAAATTTTATACGAAACAATGAATCAATTATAAAACAAAAAAAACCTTGATTCTTCAAGGTTTCATCACTAACATTAATTATTTTCTGGTAAAATTCATTAAAGTGAATTTTAATCTCAACGTTGGCTTTAATTTAAAATACTCTTCGTAAGTAAACTTAATTCTTTACTTATTTTATTTTTTGTAAACATATTAGTTTACTTTTAGTTATATTTGTAAACTATTAAGTTTACTTATTAAAAACACTATAAGTTTAATCTAATACAAAATTGAAAATAATGAGAAATAAAAAACAGCTTTTAATTGAACAATTGGACCGAAAATTAGAGCCTTTTCAAAAAACAGAAATGATCCTGATCCCAGATAAAGGATGGATAAATACTATTAGAACTACTCTTAATATGACAATGGCTCAACTTGGAACCAAATTAAGTATAACTAAACAAGGTGTTAAAAAAATTGAAGAAAGTGAAGCAAAAGGCTCTATATCAATAAACTCCTTAAAAGAAGTAGGTGAAGTTTTAGAATTAAAACTTGTTTATGGATTTGTCCCAAAAGATGGGACTATCGATAATTTAATTAACAACAAAGCTCTAAAACTCGCAAGAAAAATTGTGTTGAGGACCAATCAAAATATGAAATTAGAGGATCAAGGAATAAGTGATGAAAAAATAAAACAATCAATCGTAGACTTAGCCTCAGAAATCAAAAGAGAAATGAGAAAGTCACTATGGGAATAACCTTAAATTATAAAAAAGGTCAAACTCCTTTAAATGAAGAAGAAAAAGATGGGCTTTTAATAAAATCTATAACCTTACAAAAAGAATTAGACGAATTTGAACAATTGAACATTGAAAAAGCAGTTGAATGGACCATTCAAGCTAATTTAAAACAGGATAAAATAGTGTCTGAAAAATTCATAAAAGACTTACATAAAAAAATGTATGGTGATGTTTGGAAATGGGCAGGAGAATTTAGAAAATCTGAAAAAAATATTGGAATAAATCAGAGTCAAATCGGTGTCGAATTAAAAAAACTTATTGATGACACCAAGTATTGGATAGAAAACAAAACTTATTCTCCAAAAGAAATAGCAATTAGATTTAAACATAGAATTGTCCAGATTCATTGTTTTCCTAACGGAAATGGAAGACATTCCAGAATGATGGCAGACATAATAATAGAATCAATTTTTGGAAAAGAAATATTTACTTGGAACAAATCTAATATGGTAAAAGCTAATAAAACAAGAGAAAAATACATAACGACATTAAAAGAAGCAGATAATGGTAATTTAGAACCTTTAATAGAATTTGCACTAAATTAAAAACTTAAGAAGAGTATAAAAAATGCAAACAACAAAACTCAATACTCAAAGTATATTACCACTTACGTGCTCCAGATCTGGAACATGCTGTTTTGGTAAAACTGTAATGCTTAATCCATGGGAGTTGTTACGTTTCAGTAAAGAAAAGAAAATTACTTCGAGAGAATTTCGTGATTTGTATTGTGATTTTGGTGGTATTCAATTACGCTTTAACGGAAAGCCAGATAAAAAAGGACAAAATGCATGCAGTCAATATATAGATAGTATCGGTTGTAGCGTCCATTTGGGTCGCCCATTAGCTTGCCGTCTATATCCTCTAGGCCGTCAAATACAATTTAATAAAGCACATTATATTTACGAAGGTGATACATTCCCTTGCTTGACAGACTGCTCGGAAGTTTTAGAATTACCTAAACTTAGTGTAGGTGAATATCTTAAAGGGCAGAAAGCAGGTCCATTTGAAAAGGCTCAAGATGAATATTTAATTATAATGCAAAATATTGCTGATATCGCTTTTGAGTTACTTCTAGATTCAGGATTAGCTGCATCTGGAGAAACGAAAACATTAACCGTATGGAGAGAGATAGGAAACGAATTTCCCGAGTTATTAGCAAAAAGAATAGGTGAAGAATGGTTAGACTGCTTGATGCTACCAGTAATAAACGAAGATACTGAGAACCCAATTACTTTTGCTCAGAAACATAATGATTTAATACTATTAAAAGCACAAGAGGAGTTTGGAAGTTTACAAACATTTCAAGAACTTCATGAAGCATCTGTTATAATGATGGCTGTTGCATTACATTTGGCTAGAGGTTTAGGAGCGAACAAAAAAGAAATTTCTGAACATTGGATAGAAACTGCAAAGAGCCATGGCGCTAAGGAATAGTGTTTTATAAAAAACTTAATTAACTAAAAAAAGCCTTGATTTCTCAGGGCTTTTTTAATATTATAGATTCCTACCTTCACTTCGACTACGCTCAGTGACCTCACAGGAATGACAGTTTACTTTTTATTTATAAACTTCTTTTACGAAGTCTTCATAAGAAACTTTCTTAGTCTTAAATGTCATTTTTTCTTTATAGAAAGTCAACAATTTATTACTCATCATTTGCTCTTGCAAACGCTTTGCTTCATCTTGATTTTCTAAAACTCTATTGGCAATATCTTCCAATTCTTTTTCTTCAGGATTCATGTTACCATATTGTGCCATTTGATTTTTGACAAATCCTTTAGCATAGTCTTTCAACTCTTCATATGAAACCTGTAAGTTATTGTCTTTGATTATTTTACCTTCTATTAATTGGTAACGCAATCCTTTTTCAGATTTATTAAATTCTTCTGAAGCCTGCTCATCAGTTAAAGGATTTTCTCCTGCAACTGCCAACCATTTTTTTAAGAAACTTGCTGGTAAATCAAATTTTGTGTTGTCAATAAAATACTCCGTAATTGCATTTAACAATTGCTGATCTGCTTGTGATTGAAATTGACTTTCAGAGTCTTCTTTGATTTTTTCTTTCAATTCAGATACTGTCTTCACATTATCTTTTCCAAAGATTTTATCAAAAAACTCTTGATCTAACGCTGCTTTTTCTGTAAACGTAATATCTTCAACAGTAAAAGTCAATGGAATGTTTAAGCCATGAACTTCTTCATGAGTCAAACCAGTTGCTCCCATTAATTTGTGCTCGTCAGCAAATAAACCTTTAGTCTTCAATTCAATTACATCATTAACTCTCTGGCCAATAAATTTCTTTTGGTTTGATTTTCCTTTTATATCTTCTAGAACGAAACTTGATTTTTTCTCAATTTCTTTTTCTTCGTTTACAAATGTTCCTGTAATATTTACACCTTCAGCAATCACATCTTTTGCAGACATCTTACCAAAACGTTGCTGTAAATTCTCAACTTCTTTGTTGATTAATTTATCATCTGCAACGATATCATATTGTGTTACTTTCTTTTTTGCATCAAGATTTACATCGAATTCAGGTGCTAAACCTAATTCGAACTCAAATAAATAATCTTTTTCATCCCAAGAAAAATCTTCTTTCATTTTTGGTAATGGATTACCAAGAATATCTAATTTCTCTTCCGTTAAAAACTTGTTCAATGTATCTTGAATCAATTTATTAACCTCATCAATCATGATTGATTTTCCGTATTGTTTCTTCACCATTCCAAAAGGAACATGCCCTTTTCTGAATCCAGGAATATCTGCTTTTTTAGAATAATCTTTTAAAACTTCAGCAACTTTAGTTGAATAATCTGCTTCAGAAATTTCAATTTTCACTACTGCGTTTAACTTGTCAATACTTTCTTTGGTAATGTTCATTTGATTTTATTTTATATAAATCTTTCTTGTTGTTTACACTTATTTTTCAACAATTGCGGATGCAAAATTAGTGCTTTTTTACTGTTTTGCAAAGCATAATTGGTTCAATTTCAACTATTTTTTCTTTTCTTTTAAAAACGAATAAAGTACTGATTGTAAAAATGATAGCAAGATGCTAAACAGTAATGCAATCCAAAATCCGCTAACAGCAAATCCGTCTACAAAATAATCGGCAATTAAAATAATAACCGCATTTATGACGAATAAAAACAAGCCTAAACTTACAATGGTTGCAGGCAGTGTAAAAAAGATTAATAATGGTTTTACAGTAATGCGCAATAAGGCTAAAGCAATAGCAACATATATTGCAGATTCTGGTTTTGCTAACTCAACTCCTGGTAAAAAATGTGCCAAAGCAATTACTGCTAGTGCTGTAAATAATATTCTTAAAATGATTTTCATATGTTTTTTGTTTTTTTAATTTATGGATTTATGTTCGTCACCCTGAATTTATTTCAGGGTCGCATAAAAACTCATTTTGAGATGTGATTCTGAAACAAGTTCAGAATGACGATATGCAATAACAATTAATATTTAACGAATACTATGCCAAACCTTTATTTATCCAAAAAACTGACAACTTCATCATAAAATTGCGTTGGATTGTCTGCATGAAGCCAATGTCCTGCATTTTTGACAGTTACGATTTTTGATTTTGAGAAGTGTGTTTCTATCAACGGAACGTCATCAATTCCTATATATCCTGATTTTTCTCCGCTCAAAAAGAGTGCTTCCTTTTCAAAATGAGCATCTGAAGGCAAACCAACAACTATCTCATTATAATTTTCGGTTAAGGTTTTTAAATTGAAACGATATTTATAGCCTTCCTTTCCGTTTCGAGCAACGTTTTTCATTAAAAATTGACGCACACCGAATTGCGGAATGTATTTTTCAAGAACCTCTTCTATCGCTGTTCTTGATTTTTGAACATCAAAATCTACTTCATTTAATGCTGTTAAAATATCTTGATGATGCATCGGATATATTCTTGGAGAAATATCAGCAATTATCAACTTTTTAACTATTTCTGGATATGTTACAGCAAATAACATTGCTGCTTTTCCACCCATAGAATGACCTAAAAGAATCACATCTTCTAGCTTGTAATGGTTTATATAATTCAATAAATCGTCTGCAAGAAATTTAAAACTAAAGTCTTCTGAATGAAAACTTCGACCATGATTACGCTGGTCTATTAAGTGAACTTCGTAGTCTTCGGAAAATTTATTTCCGAGTGATTTCCAATTATCGCCCATTCCAAGAAATCCGTGGAGAATTAAAAATGGTTTTCCTTTTCCTAAAGTTCTTGAATGTAAAATTGTTTCCAAAATCAGTTATTTATTTTTGATGTCATTCTGAGTGAAACGAAGAATCTTTATAAAATAATGAGATTTCTCGACTGCGCTCGAAATGACAAATTATAATTTCTTCAATCTATGCAAATACATGTTTACCACATTTTCTAAGCCTAAATACAATGATTCTGAAATCAATGCATGGCCAATAGAAACTTCATCTAAATACGGCATTTGCTGAGCAAAAAACTGAATATTGTCTAAACTCAAATCGTGTCCTGCATTTACTTTCATTCCCAATTCGTGTGACAATTTCGACGCCTCTACATACTTTTCAATTGCATTCTTATTGCCATTTTCATATTCAGACGCAAATTCTTCTGTATATAATTCTATTCTATCTGCTCCCGTTTTCACAGCATTTTCTATCATTTTTAAATCGGCATCAATGAAAATGGAAGTTCGGATATTATTCCTCTTAAATTCTGATATTACTTCCTGTAAAAAAGATTGATTTTCTATGGTATTCCATCCAGCATTTGAGGTAATTGCATCGACAGCATCGGGAACCAATGTTACTTGCGTAGGTTTTACATCGAGCACTAAATCGACAAATTTTTTGATGGGATTTCCTTCAATATTGTACTCCGTCTTTATAGTCGGAATCAAATCATACGCATCTTGATAACGAATATGACGTTCGTCTGGTCTTGGATGAATTGTAATTCCTTCAGCGCCATATTGTTGAATATTAATTGACGCTTCAACAACACTAGGCGTTTTTCCACCACGAGAATTACGTAATGTTGCTATTTTATTAATATTTACACTTAACTTTGTCATCAGATAAATTTTTTACAAAAATAGTCTATAAATAACGATTGACGAATTACGATTGGCAAATTTGTCTTATATTAAGAGTTGAACGTTAATTTGGATTAATTTTTGATTTATTTGACCTATATTCGTGCAAAATGAAAATATCAGAATACATATCAAAAGATGTAAAAGCATTGACTTTAAATAGTACAATTGGAGAAGCCAAAAAACTATTTAATGATTTGACATTTTCTCATATTCCGATAGTAAAAAAGGAACATTTAATCGGTTCAATACTCGAAAGCGATGTACGAACAATTGATAATAATGACGCTAAAATAGAAGAATATAAGTATCTTTTTGACGATTTTCATATTGGAATTAAAGATAATTGGATGGAGATTTTAAAGAAATTTTCGGCTAGTGAGACCAACATTCTGCCTGTTTTAACAAAAGATAATAAATATATTGGATACTACGAGTTAACTGACGTTTTACATTTCTTTAACGACACTCCTTTACTAAATAACGATGGTTTTTTTCTTGTAATAGAAAAAAGTGTAAAGGATTATTCGTTTAGTGAAATTTCGCAAATTGTAGAATCTAATGACGCAAAATTGATTGGTATCTTTATATCAGGCTATAAAAATGAATTGGTGAGGATAACATTAAAAATTTCATCAGAAGAAATTAACGAAATTATACAATCGTTTAGACGATATGGATATAATTTGTTAACCGAACACAAAGAAGATTTATTGCTAGAAGAGTTAAAAAGTCGTTCTGATTATCTTCAAAAATACTTAAACATGTAACCAATGAAAATTGCAATATACGGACATTATTTCAACCAAGATGCGCAACAATATGTTGAAGATTTACTTAACGCATTGAACAAAAAAAATGCAAGCATCTATATTGAAGAACGTTTTTTAGAACTAATAAAATCTACTTTTAAAACTGATGTGAATTATAATACATTCAGTAATTATAAAGATTTAAATGATTCTTTTGACTGCATGTTTACGGTCGGTGGTGATGGTACTATTTTACGTTCAATCACTTATTTACGAGATTCAAATATTCCAGTAATTGGTGTAAATATTGGTCGTTTAGGGTTTTTGGCAACCGTAAATAAAGAACGAATTTCAGAAGCAGTAGATAATCTTCAAAATAAAAATTACGCCGTAAAAGAACGTACACTTTTAATGATCAATACCGAGCCGAAAATAGAAGAGTTAGAAGATTTTAATTTTGCTTTAAATGAGATTACACTTAGCCGAAAAGATACTGCTTCTATGATTACTGTAGAGACATATCTTAACAATGAATATTTAACATCTTATTGGGCTGACGGATTAATAACTTCTACACCTACAGGCTCTACAGGATATTCGTTGAGTTGTGGCGGACCAGTCATTTCACCACAAGCAAAAAGTTTTGTTTTAAATCCTATTGCGCCACATAACCTAAATGCAAGACCTTTAGTTATTCCTGATGATACAGAAATAAAGATGCGTGTAAGCGGACGAGAAAATGAGTTTTTCCTTTCTCTAGATTCTCGAATTGCAACTATAAATAATCAAACTACAATTTACATTAAAAAAGCACCTTTTACTATCAAAATGATTGAATTAAATGATCATACTTTTATTCAAACGCTTCGCAAAAAGTTACTTTGGGGAGAAGACACGCGAAATAAATAGCCCTTACAATCACTTTTAAAACAATATTTTAGGATAAAAACAGTTATCAGAAAGTGTTTAATATCTTATTTTAAACAAATAGAAATAACTATATTTGCACGCTATTTTATTATGGTAAAAAAGTTTTTATTTATTACATTCATTGGGATGTCGACGATTGCTACTGCTCAAATTCATGAAGCAGGAATATTTCTTGGTGGAAGTAATTATATTGGAGATGTTGGGTCAACAAGTTATATCTATCCGAATGATTTTGCAGGAGGAATAATATACAAATACAATCTAAACCCAAGAGTTGCATTGAGAGGAACATTAACATACGCTCAAATCACAGCAGATGATGCAGATTCTAAAAATGTTGGTAGAAAACTACGTAATTTAAGTTTTACCAATACTGTCAAAGAATTAGCTGTAGGTATGGAATTTTCTTATTTTGAATATGGCTCTGAGTCTAGAAGTTTACAACACACTCCATATATTTTAGTGGAATTCGCAGCATTTAATTATAATATTGCTAAGACACAGACCGCTCCAAATGAATATGAATATAGTAATAAGACATCCTATTCTATTCCATTTGGTTTAGGCTATAAAACAAAAATTGCAGAATCATTTGCCGTAGGATTAGAAGTGGTAGCTAGATATACTTTTACAGACGAGATTGATTATAACCATGAATTGATTAGTAATTTAAAATTTGGGAATCCAAATAATAATGATTGGTATGTTTTTTCAGGAATCAACCTTGTTTATACTTTTGGACGACCTGCATGTTTTACAACTCCCAAAAATTAATGGATACACAATCTCAAATAGATTCTCAAAATGTACCAAAGCACGTTGCTATTATTATGGACGGCAATGGTCGTTGGGCAAAATTAAGAGGAAAACCTAGAGTTTTTGGGCATAAAAACGGAGTAAAAGCGGTAAGAGAAGTTATTGATGCTGCAGGAAATACAGGTGTAAAAGCATTGACCTTATATGCTTTTTCTACTGAAAATTGGAACAGACCAAAGGCAGAAGTTAAAACTTTAATGGCTTTACTGCTTACCTCTTTAAAAAAGGAAGCAAAAGAATTGGTCAAGAACAATATCAAATTACAAATTATTGGAAATCAGGAAAGTTTACCAAAATCTGTATTAAAAGGATTAAACAAAGTTATAGAATTAACAAAAAATAATGATTCGCTAACCTTAACTATAGCTTTAAGTTATGGTTCAAGAGAAGAAATTGTTAATGCATTCAAAAATATATCTAAAAAAATTGTTAATAATCAACTTTCAACCGAAGAAATTGATGAAAATGTTATAAATAATCATTTATATACATTTACTTTGCCGGACGTTGATTTAATGATTAGAACGAGTGGTGAAAAACGAATTAGCAACTTCCTTTTATGGCAAATTGCTTATGCAGAATTGCATTWWMCACCGCCCAGACTAACACCACCGCTCCCATCCAAATTCCAAGGGTCCACTTCAAAACCGCTAACGATCACGTCGTCGGCACCGACTGCGTCCTTGTCCACGGCATAAAGACGGAGCCGCCCACGCGGTGGTGGTGGTGGCTGGGCGCCGGCAGCACCTCGGCGAGAGCGGTAGCACACAAGCATGCACTCTTCGTACCACACCGGGTTGGACACACTGCTACGCTCGCTGAACGTATGCGTCAGCAGCGGTGCTACGTCGCTGCGGTCTGCGCTGCACCGCCGTCCGTGGAACAGCGTGTCTGGAAACGGTGCGACGTCAACTAGGGAAACGGTAACCTGTGGGTCGCAGTGCCCGACCATGTCCATCTCTGGCACGCAGCCGTGCTCCAGTCGCACAATAACCTTGTCGAACACATCGTCGTCGTCGTCATTAATGGGCTGCTGCTGCTGGTGGTGGTGGTGGTTGCCATTGTGGCTAGAGACTACTGCTGCTGCTGCTGCTACAGCTCCTGATGACGACGTCTTGCTGCTACCGCCAACAACAGGGTTGGTACCTGACGTCGATTCTGATGAGGCACCGCATCCCATGATGGATGCGGTGTGCTATGACAATGATTCTGATCCAGGAAAACTGTGCAGCGGAAGGAAGTGCAAAAACCAAGGAGGAAGGAGGTGAGAGAAGGAGAGAGAAGGATGTACCTTATGCAAGCACAAGCAAGCAAGTTTGCGAATAGAGCAACCACACGCACACACAACTGCATCACAACAAAGGCGCTCTTTGCCTACCACCAGCAGTAAAAAGGATGTCATCCTAAAGTAATAGGGAGGCCAAACCACACGCAGACACACTTTTTGCACCACTTCCTCAGGCACACAGAACAGGGCTCCCCAGTTGCTCAACCCCTCCCTTCCAATCACCACCACGCACGCTGTTATTCCTTCTTCCTTTTGTTCTTCGTCGGCATCAGAGCCTTGCGCACTGTCTGAAATCTAAAATGAACTGCGCATCAACACCACCGCCGACCACTTGTGCCGAGACAATAGCCTGCGACCCTGGGCCGAGGAGCGTGTCCACCACCCCACACAAGACGCCTTGCATGTACTGCAGCATGTCCCGAGGCGATGGCAGGCTGCGGCTACCGTGTTCGGCAACTGCCTTGGCTTCAAGCAGGGCTGCCTCGGAGTCAATCAACGTCCCATCGGCCGCGAAACCGGGGGCTACGACCGTCCCTGCTACCAACCCCGCCCCACC
>NVWM01000002.1 GCA_002733665.1 Lutibacter sp. | reverse complement strand
GCCCTCATCCCGCCCGCGTCTGACGCCGCCACGCCGACGATCCTGATTCATCGCGGGGAGCGTCACCTGCTGCTGGCCGTGGACGAGATCACCGATGTGCGCGAACTCACCGTCCAGGATCTGGACGACCGCCGGCTGGCGCCCGGCCTCACCCTGGGCGCCACGATCCTCGACGAGGATCGCCCCCTTCTCGTCCTCAACCCCGAGGCGCTGATCGATCGCTGGCTGCGCAACGCCCGCCGGCTTTCGGCCTCAGCCCTGGGACTGGCCGCCCCAGAGGCCGTGGCGCGACAGGTCCGCACCGTGCTGGTGGTGGACGACTCCATCACCACGCGGACCCTGGAAAAAAGCATCCTCGAAGCTCAGGGCTATCGCGTCATATTGGCCGTGGACGGGGTGGACGCCCTGAACACCCTGCGCTCATCCGAAGCGCTCATCGATCTGGTGGTGGCCGACATCGAGATGCCCCGGATGGATGGCTTCTCCCTGTTGCAGGCCATCAAGGCCGACGCCGGCCTCGCCCGTCTGCCGGTGATCCTGATGACCTCGCGCAACGACGAGGCCGATGTGCGTCGCGGCCTGGATCTGGGCGCCGAGGCCTACATCACCAAGCAGAAGTTCGACCAGCGGGAGCTCTTGGCGACCATCGGGCGCATCCTGTGAGCGTCGGCGGGCCCGTGCGGGTGATGATCGTCGAGGATTCCCTGGTGGTGCGGGAGCTGTTGAAGCACATCGTGGCCCGCGACCCGCGGTTTCGAGTGGTCGCAGCCGTCGCCTCGGCCGAGGAGGCGCTGACGGAAATTCCGCGTCTGCAGCCCGACGTGATCTCCATGGATATCCGGCTGCCCGGCATGGATGGACTGGAGGCCACGGCCCGGATCATGGCCGACCATCCGACCCCTATCGTGGTGATCGCCGACGCCGTCGAGGACGCCTCCCTGCGGATCTCGATGAACGCCCTGCGCGCCGGCGCCCTGACTGTGGTCGAGAAGCCCGCCGGCCCCGCCAACGCCAGTTATGAGCGGCTGGCCGACACCATCTGCACCCAACTCTACATCATGAGCAGCGTGCCTGTGATCCGGCGGCGCAATATCGGCGGCGCCGCCGACGGTATTGTCTTTTTTTAGTAAGTTTCCAACAACAGTAACTGCTCTTGAAGCATCATTCACATGAACAACAGTATTAGCATAGTTAGGCGCAATCTTAACTGAAGTATGGGCTTTTGAAGTAGTTGCTCCACCAATCAATAATGGAACTGAAAAATCATTTTTCTCCATTTCTTTAGATAGATACACCATTTCGTCTAACGATGGTGTGATCAATCCACTCAATCCAATAACATCTACATTTTCTTCTTTGGCAACTTTAATAATTTTCTCAGGAGAAACCATGACTCCCAAGTCAACAATCTCATAATTATTACAACCCAAAACGACACTCACGATATTTTTTCCAATATCATGAACATCACCTTTTACCGTTGCCATTAAAATCTTCCCTGCAAACTCTTGTTTGCCATCTTTTTCAGCTTCAATAAATGGTTGTAAGTATGCAACTGCTTTTTTCATTACCCTTGCAGATTTCACAACTTGAGGTAAGAACATTTTTCCACTTCCAAATAAATCACCAACTACATTCATCCCAATCATCAAATTACTTTCAATAACTTCTATAGGTTTTTCTGAATTGGCTCTCGCTTCTTCAGTATCTTCAATAATAAAAGCGTCAATTCCTTTTACTAAACTATGTGTAATTCTTTCTTGAAGAGAAGTGCTCCTCCATTCTAAAATCTTTTCCTCCCTCTCTTTTTTATTTCCTTTAACCGTTTCAGCATAATCTAATAAACGCTCTGTAGCATCATCTTTTCTGTCTAATAAAACATCTTCAACACATTCTAATAAGTCCTTCGGAATAGTATCGTAAATCTCCAGCATTGTAGGATTTACAATTCCCATATTCATTCCGTTTTTAATTGCATGATATAAAAACGCAGAATGCATTGCTTCTCTGACTGTATTATTTCCTCTAAAAGAAAAAGAGACGTTACTCACTCCTCCAGAAACATTGGCATACGGTAAATTCTCACGAATCCATTTTGTGGCACTAAAGAAGTCAAGCGCATTTTTTCTGTGTTCATCCATTCCAGTTGCAACTGGAAAAATATTTGGATCAAAGATGATGTCTTGAGGTGCAAAATTGACAATATCAACTAATATTTTATAAGAACGCTCGCAAATTTCTATTCGTCGTTGATAATTATCTGCTTGACCATTTTCATCAAACGCCATTACAATCACTGCAGCGCCATATCTTTTTACTAAAGTTGCCTGCCTAATAAATTCTTCCTCTCCTTCTTTTAAACTTATTGAATTTACAACACACTTTCCTTGGGCAACTTGCAAGCCTGCTTCAATAATTTCCCATTTAGAACTATCAATCATAATAGGAATTCGAGAAATATCAGGTTCTGAAGCAATGAGATTTAAAAAGGTTGTCATTGCATAGACTCCATCTAACATCCCTTCATCCATATTGACATCCAAGATTTGCGCTCCACCTTCAACTTGGTCTCTAGCAACAGCTAGAGCTTCTTCATACTTTTCTTCTTTTATCAATCGAAGAAATTTACGAGAACCTGTTACATTAGTTCGCTCTCCAACATTTATAAAATTGCTTTCTGGAGTGACAACTAATGGCTCTAAACCTGATAATGTTAAATATTTATTCATCTATTTCAACTGCTATTTTCCTTGGTTGATATTTTGCTGCTACTTCAGCAATTGCTTTGATATGTGCTGGACTTGTTCCACAGCAACCTCCAATAATATTTATCAAATCGTCTTTTAAATAACTTTCAATAAATACTTGCATTTGTTGAGGTGTCTCATCATACTCACCAAATGCGTTTGGTAAACCAGCATTTGGATGTGCAGAAGTATAAAAATTAGTTTCTCTTGATAATCGTTTTAAATATGGTTGTAGTTGTTCTGCTCCCAAAGCACAATTAAATCCTACGGATAATAACGGAATATGAGAGATTGATGTTAAGAATGCTTCGACAGTTTGTCCCGATAAAGTTCTTCCTGAAGCATCTGTTATAGTCCCAGAAACCATAATTGGAATATCAATATTACGTTCAACTTTTACTTCATCTATTGCAAACAATGCCGCTTTGGCATTCAGTGTGTCAAAAATTGTTTCTACCAATAAAAGATCAACTCCACCATCTAATAGTGCTTCAACTTGTTGTTTATATGCAATTCGTAATTCGTTAAAAGTTATTGCTCTATATTCCGGTCTATTTACATCTGGAGAAAGGCTTGCAGTTTTGTTTGTTGGGCCAATTGATCCTGCTACAAAACGAGGTTTTTTAGGCTCTCTTTTAGTGAATTCATCTGCAACTGCTTTTGCAATTTTTGCAGACTCATAATTCAATTCATATACCAAATCTTCCATTTGATAATCTGCCATAGCAATCGTAGTCCCAGAAAACGTATTTGTTTCAACAATATCTGCACCAGCATCAAAATACTTTAGATGAATTTCTGCAATGGCTTTGGGTTGTGTAAGCGACAGTAAGTCGTTATTTCCTTTTAATGAAGTCGGATAATCTTTAAATCGCTCTCCACGAAAATCCTCTTCAGAAAAATTATATTGCTGAAGCATTGTTCCCATTGCACCATCAAGGATTAGGATTCTTTTTTGTATTTCATTTGTTATAGAATTCATCTTCAAAAAGTATTTATTTGGTTATTGTAAATGTATACCGCATTCTCTATTTTGAGACGACTTTACAGGATCGAAATAAGATTCATTTTTAGGTAAATTGTTTTTACTTAGATAGGCATCTAATTCTATATCTGACCAATAATAAAAAGGGCTAACTTTTAAAATACCTTCTTTACTGTAACTAAGTATATCTTTAGAGCTTCTATATGCTGTCTGTCTTACTCTAATATTTGTAAACCATAATTTTGGTTGATGAATTTCTAATGCTCTACGAAATGGTTCTAATTTTACAACTTCAGAAAATTCTTTATGCTTCTCATCATCAATAATTGATTTTTCTTTGAGCTCTTGTATCTGTTTTTCAGTTGAATGTGGTGAGTATACATTCATATTTAAATTTAATTTTTTTATTAATAACCTCGCATGTTCATATGTCTTAATTGTATTTAAACTAGTATCACACCAAATAACATTAATTTCTTTATCCATTTTGCTAAAAGTATTTAAAAGCACAGCTGAATAAATTCCAAAACTTGTGGTTACAATTCTTTTATTATTCAGTTTTATAGCCCAAGCAATAATTTCTTCGGGTGTTCTGTTTTTTAACTCTTTATTTGATTTTTCTAAATTGATATTTATCATATTCAATATTTTAATGCTTGTTTTAAATCGTTAATAATATCCTCTATATGTTCTAATCCAACTGAAACTCTCACCAATCCATCTGTGATTCCGGTTTCTAGTCTATCTTCTGAGCTTAACTTGTTATGTGTTGTTGATGCAGGATGTGTTATTATAGTTCTTGTATCACCAAGGTTAGCAGAAAGAGAACACATCTTAATAGTATCTAAGAATTTTCTACCAGCGTCCAAACCTCCTTTTATCTCAAATGCAACAATATTTCCGCCAAGCTTCATCTGTTTTTTAGCAATTTTATATTGTGGATGAGATTTTAAAAATGGATACTTAACTAAATTTACATTAGAGTGTGACTCAAGAAATTCTGCTACTTTTAATGCGTTTTCACAATGTTTGTCAACTCTTACAGCAAGTGTTTCTAAACTTTTTGATAACACCCAAGCATTGAAAGGTGACATTGCTGGTCCAGTATTTCTTGAAAACAAATATATTTCTCTTATTAACTCTTCTTTTCCAACTGCAACTCCACCTAAAACACGCCCTTGACCATCTATAAGTTTAGTAGCAGAATGAATGACAATATCTGCACCGAATTTTATCGGATTTTGTAGATATGGTGTCGCGAAACAATTATCAATTACTAATAATAAACCGTGTTTTTTTGCAATCTTGTTTAGTAACTCTAAATCAAGAATATCTACTGCTGGATTAGTAGGAGACTCAGCATATAAAATTTTAGTGTTGGGCTGAATTAAATTTTCAATTTGGTCAATTTCATTTATCTTAAAATAACTAGTATTTATATTCCATTTAGGTAAAAACTTGGTTAATAAAGAATGTGTAGAGCCAAATACTGAACGGCAAGAAACGATATGATCGCCAGCATTTAATAATGCTGCAAAGGTTGAGAAAACAGCAGACATACCTGTAGCAAAAGCATAGCCAGATTCAGCACCTTCCATTGCAACAATTTTATTGACAAACTCAGAAGTATTAGGGTTTGAAAATCGGCTATATAAATTCTTCTCTTTTTCTTCAGCAAATGATGCACGCATATCTTCTGCATCATCAAAAACAAAACTTGAGGTTAAATACAATGGTGTAGAGTGCTCAGAAAATTGAGTCCGTTCTGATTGTATTCTTATGGCTGATGTTTCAAAATTATTTTCCATATAATATTTATTAACTTACATTTTTAAGTTTTTTACTTTGAAAAATTGGTTTTAAGAAATTTGACAACTGTTCAAATTCTATTAAAAAACCATCATGTCCATGAATTGAATTAATTTCATAAATGTTCACATTACCCTTTATTTTCTTCAATTCTTCATACGTTTTCCAATTCTCTTCAGGTTTAAAAAATAGATCAGAATTGATAGTTACCATATGAATATGAGATGTAATTTTTGATGCTATTTCTAAAAATGAACCGCGATTTTGAGTAATATCTATCGTCTTTAATAGTTGATTCATCAACTTATAAGCTTTAATATTAAAACGGAGATTAAGTTTTTCTCCATGATAATTAAGCCAACTGACAGTATTAAATAAGTTGTTACTTCTCTTACTTCTATTAAATTTATGAGTAAAAGACTCTGGAGTCCTATATAGAGTCATTGCATGCATTCTTGCATCAACTAAAGGTTGACTAGAGTTGTTTAATATTGCATCTTGAATATGGCAATTTGCAATTAGCCAATCTGTTGATTTCCAATCAGCAGAAATGGGTATTAAATGTTTTATGAAGTTTGGTTTACATGCAGCCATTTCCCATGCAATTCCTCCGCCAAGTGAGCCGCCAATAACAGCAAATAATTGATAGATATTCAATTGTTTAAGTGCAGCAGTAAATATTTTGGCAATATCCCTTGCCGTAAAATCTTTATAGTTATCAATTAAACTTTCTTTCGTATTATCAAATCCATTTCCTGGTACATTAAATGCCAATATGCAGTAATTTTTTGTGTCAATGCATTTATGATCTCCAATTAAATCATTCCACCAACCATTTTCTCCAATAACTTCAGAGTTGCCAGTCAACGCATGATTTACTAAAACTATTGGAGCATCATTTAACGATTTACCAAAAGCCTGGTAAGACAACTTAATATTCGTTGTCTTACCAGATTCTGTAGTATAATTAGCTATATGAATATAATTTAGTTGAACCATCAATTAATCTTGTAAAACGTTTTGATTCACAATTTTAAAAGCAGCTTTTAAATCGGTTTTTAAGTCTTCTATGTCTTCAATACCAACAGATAAACGAATTAAATCTCCTGACACACCTGCCGATTCTTGCGCTGCTTCATCTAATTGTTGATGTGTTGTGCTTCCTGGATGAATAATCAATGATTTCGTATCACCGATATTAGCTAATAGTGAAAATAATTTTGTGTTATCTGCAATCTTTTTAGCCGCTTCAAAACCTCCTTTATGACCAAAAGTTACAATTCCACTTTGTCCTTTTGATAAATATTTGTCTGCAAGTTTTTTGTACTTGCTACTTTCTAAACCAGGATAATTCACCCAAGAAACGCCCTCTTGCGTTTCTAACCATTTTGCTATTTCTAATGCATTTTCACTATGCTTTTTGATTCTTATTGGTAAAGTTTCTAAACCTTGAATAATTTGAAAAGCATTAAAAGGACTTAAAGCACCTCCAAAATCTCTCAAGCCTTCTAAAATTAATTTGAAAGTATATGAAGCTGCTCCTAAAGTTTCAAAATATTTTAAGCCGTGATATCCTGCCGATGGTTCTGTAAATTCTGGAAATTTTCCATTTGTCCAATCAAAGTTTCCACCATCAATTATTGCTCCACCTAATGAGGTTCCTTGTCCTCCAATATATTTTGTTAATGAATGAATTACAATATTTGCACCGTGTTTTATAGGGTTTAATAATGCAGGAGTTGCAACAGTATTATCTACAATAAATGGGACTCCAGCATTTTTTGAATGCACTGCAATTGCTTCAATATCTAAAACATCTAGTTTTGGATTTCCTAGAGATTCTACAAAAAAAGTTCTTGTGTTTTTTTGAACTGCATTTGCAAAGTTTTCTGGTTCAGATGCATCTACAAAAGTTGTAGTAATGCCTAATCGTGGTAATGTAACGCTTAATAAATTATATGTTCCTCCATATAAACTACTTGATGCAACAATATGATCACCTGCTTTTAAGAGTGTTAATAAACCTGTAGAAATAGCTGATGTTCCTGATGCGAAAACTACAGCGCCAACTCCACCTTCTAATGCCGCTAAGCGCTCTTGTAAAATTTGATTTGTTGGATTGTTCAGCCGAGTGTAAATAAATCCTAATTCTTTTAAAGAAAATAGATTTGCTGCATGATCAGAGTCATTAAAGACATAAGAAGATGTCTGATAAATTGGAACTGCCCTTGTTCCTCCGTTTACTGCAAAATCATGTCCTGCGTGTAAGGCATTTGTTGCTAATTTTTGTGTACTCATTTTTCTGTTTTTTTGAGTTAATAAATAAATTAAACCAAAAGTCAAATGCGCTTTATAAAAGCGTACCTAATAGAAAAATGTTATAAAGAATTATAGCAATTACAGATGAGTAATTGTTTTTGAGTTATCTATCCAACACCGATAAATGAATCGATAGTTAAGTAGAATTTAGCACCTTCTTTACTAAGTGTAAAGGGTTGCTAAGGCTTCATTGGGTCTATCCCTCCGCCTTTCTTGATAACATTTCAGTAAGTTATTGAACTTTGTGAGTGCAAATATTGCGTTAGAAAAATTTAATAACCAAATTATTTCTAACTTTTTTTTAAATAATATTGCGAATAATTAGTAACTATAATTTCTACGTGAAGACCACAATACTCTTTTGCTAGTTTTAAAGTTAGAGAAAAATACATTTACTTTTGATGTTGTTACGGTACTGTTTGATTGAATTTTCATAATATAAAGTTTTTAATAGTTTGTTTATACCAATAAGACGGCAATTAAATACAATTGTTACAGTACTGTGCAAAACAAAGTACTATATTAACTAAATATTAACAATTCTGGCGATCCAATAGTTGATTTATATTGGAGGTTTTGTATATTTGCATGTAGAATTTATTCTATGAAATCGCAAATTTCGGGCACCACTCATAGGAGTGGTGCTTTTTTTATTGAACTCAATCTTTTCAAATTTTAATCAATTAATTAATTTTTTGTAATTTTAGAGTATAATTAACTTTGAGGTATATAACACCAACTAAAAATAAAACGTTATGGGAAGTAAATTTTTTGGCAATAAAGCGGAACAGCAAACTAATAAAAAAGGGAAGGGTAACAAGGCTGGAAAAAGCAATACGAATGTAAATAAATCGTCGAGTGTTAAAAAGAGTGGAAGAGGAAAATAATTAATCTATAAATTCAGAGAAAAGAAAACCCTCGAATTATAAAGCCATTCGTTTTAGAAAAAGACCTTCCAAATATTAGTACTGAAATATAGATAAAACATTAATTTACATATATTAAATTAAAAAACCTTAATTTATTGAATATCAATAAATTAAGGTTTATAATAGTGGAGATGGAGGGACTCGAACCCTCGTCCAAACAAGTAATTAAAGTGCTTTCTACATGCATAGTTTCTGTTTGATTTTCGATTCTAAACTGACCAGAAACGGCCCACTTAAAACGTATTCATTTTAGTTTCAGAATATAACCATGACCTTTATATTCCTATGTTGACTTTTACGATGTCAAAAATTCGAGCGCCGTTAACCAAGGCTATCGAGAGACATAAAGCTTGTACACCTTGTGTACCTAGGCCAATCCTACTGTGATTCGGATTATGCAGCTAAAGCGTAGTTATTCTCGCCGTTTAAAGTTTTGAAAGTGATTTTTACGAGTACTATTTCATTGCTCGACATGCTTACAGTTCAATTGACCTTGCAGTCAAAACCAAGTCATCCCCAATATTTCAAAGAACATTTTTCAATGTAATTGCAAATTTATAAAAAAATAGACACAAAACACTGTTTGTTATTCCTATAAATTCAAATATCTTAGCGCAAAATTTATACCAAACAGCAAAAATGACATATATGAAGATAGGTATTATCAAAGAACGAAAGAATCCGCCAGACAAAAGAGTTGTTTTTTCACCAAATGCATGTAAGGAATTGTTAGCGCAATATCCAGAATTAGAATTGAAAGTTGAAAGTTCTGACGTACGCTTTTTTACAGATGATGATTATAAAAATGAAGGAATAGCAGTTGTTGATGATATAAGTGATTGTGATGTTCTACTTGGTGTAAAAGAAGTTCCTATTGATTCTTTAATACCAAATAAAAAATATTTTTTCTTTTCCCATACTATAAAAAAACAACCATACAACCGTAAGTTATTAAAAGCAATTATTGAAAAGAATATTTCTTTTTTTGATCATGAAACTATCATAAAAGAAAATGGCGCTAGATTGATAGGATTTGGTAGATATGCAGGATTGGTAGGTGCTTACAACGGTTTTAGAGCGTTAGGTTTAAGAGACGAACTATTCAGTTTGCCAAAAGTTGAAACTTTAAATGATTTGAATGAAGTCAAAAGAGAATTAGATAAAATCGCTTTGCCTAATATCAAAATTTTACTTTCTGGAACAGGAAAAGTTGCACAAGGAGCTAAAGAAATTTTAGATCATTTGAAAATAAAGGAAGTTAGTGATGCCTTGTATCTAACTTCAAAATTTACTGAGCCAGTTTATTGCTTGGTAGATGTTATGGAATACAATAAAAGAACTGATGGTAAAGTAGGAGATAGGTACAAATTTTATGATGATCCGAGTGGTTATGAAAGCAATTTTATGCCGTACGCCAAAGAAACAGACTTTTTTATTGCAGGTCATTTTTATGGTGATGGTGCTCCCTATTTATTTACAAGAGAAGATGCAAAATCTGATGATTTTAGCATAAAGTTAGTTGCAGATATTTCTTGTGATATTGATGGTCCAGTAGCAAGTACACTTCGTGCTTCAACAATAGCAAATCCTTTTTATGGATATAATCCACAAACAGAAAAAGAAGTAAATTACGATGATAAGAATGCTATATCTGTTATGGCTGTTGATAATTTGCCTTGCGAATTGCCTAAAGATGCAAGTGAAGGTTTTGGTGAGATGTTTATGAAAAATGTGATTCCTTCATTTTTTGATGATGATAAAAGTGGAATTTTAGATCGTGCTCAAATGACTGAAAGTGGAGAATTGACAGAACGATTTTCGTATTTACAAGATTATCTTGAAGGTAAAGAATAATGTTTCAAGACAAACAGTTTTTAATTGATTTAGCCAACACCAAAATGCCTTTTGGTAAATTTAAAGGGAGAGATTTGATTGATTTACCAGAGCATTATATTGTTTGGTACCATGCTAAAGGATTCCCGAAGGGAAAAATAGGAATGATGCTTGGTCTGGTTTATGAATTAAAATTAAATGGTTTGGAACACTTGATTCATAAGATTAAGAAGAATTCTTAGAAATGTCAATAAAATAAATGTTATAATTTCAAGATTATAATTTCAAATCAGGATATTTAAAAGCAGTACTTTTTTTATTAGTACTGCTTTTTTTATTAGCACCATTTTTTTAGTTCCAATCAATTTTTCTAGATGCATACATAACGCTTCCTAAAATTATAAATAAGCCAATGCTTCCAACTAATAGAGCATAGTTTTCTAATTGTATTATGATATATATAAACGTATATAGAGATGTTAATGAAATCATTACAAATGTTGTGAATTTGAGTGTTTTTAAAATGGATTTAGAATATAGAGTTATCAGTCCAATGACGGCAATACTTGCAATTAAATATGCATTTAAGAAATTACTATGTTCAGAAATTGAGATTAATAAGGTGTAAAACATTGTTAAAGCCAATCCAATCATTAAATATTGAAACGGATGGATATTAATTTTGCTTAAACTTTGTATTAAGAAGAAAATCAAAAAAGTTAATGAAATTACTAAATAACCATACTTAGCTGAACGCTCGCTTTGTTGATATTGATCTACAGGAATCATAAAATTCACACCAAATGCAAATTCTGTTAAATTAGGTATCTCATTGAAAAATTGTTGTGAGAATGGGCGATTGATTTGTAATACTTTCCATTTTGCATCAAAACTAGTTTTAGTTTCACCTTTTTCATATGGAAGATAGTTTCCAATAAAACTTTTATCATTCCAATTAGATTTGACATTCATAGTAGTTTCTTTTCCGATAGGTACTATTCTAACACTCTCGCTACCATTAATACTTATATTTATTTCAAAAGCGGTACTATTTTTATTTGGCATATCATCAATCCCTATTTTATTGCTTTCGAGTTTATGTAAGACCAATTCAGTACTATATTGATTGCTTTTAGCCTTGTATTTCGGCATAAATGAATATGTGTTTTTATTCATTTTAATGGTTACTTCATCATTAATTCCTTTTAAATTAGAAGTGTTTATGATGATTTTTGCTTTGTCCCATAATATATCTTTATCTTTCACTTCTTTGCTAGTAAAGTCTGGTTTTTTAAATGAACCTTTAATATTCATTGATGTTTTATATACAGCAGTTGTATAAATGCCTCGATGTTTTTTTTCAGGATTTATAGTTGTATTTGTCTTGAGTTTTTCAGGAAAAAAATAGCCATGGTTTATAGTTTCTTCTGTTTCTGTATATTCATTTTTCTTTCCTTTATTATATATGATTTTGTTATAAGTTTTATAAGGAATTTTTAATATAGGTCCGTAAAGAAGAACTTCTTTTCCCCATTTTTCATTAATTTCATTAATTACTGATTCTTGCCTGTTTGCACGTTCAATAATTAGATATTTAATGTAAGTAAGAGGAATCATTAATACTAAGATTAAGAATCCAACCATTAACATTCTTACTGTTGTAGAGGTTTTTAATTTTGAGAATTTATTTTCTGTTTTTTTGAGTTCCATGGTGTTTGACTGTTTAAAAGTACTTTGAATTTCAAAGTAAGTGATTAAAAAAATAGTTATTGTTTTTTTTGCTGTTGTTTTATTAATTTTTCTAGTGCATTGATATGTTTAGTGAATTCTATTTTTCCCAATTTTGTAACACTGTATTTTGTATTTGGTTTTCGACCAATAAATTGCTTTTCAATTGTAATATATTCCTCTTTTTCGAGTGATTTTAAATGGCTTGCAAGATTTCCATCAGTTACTCCTAATAATTCCTTAAGAGTGGTAAAATCGACATATTCATTCACTACAAGTGCTGACATTATTCCTAGTCGAACTCGATGATCAAATGTTTTGTTTATATGTTGTAAAATGTTTTTCAAATTTTATTTATCATATTTAAAATACATCAACGTACCATAAATAATATGTAAAACCCCAAATCCTATTGCCCAAAAATATAAACCATATCCGATATAGTTCATAGAAATTAAACCAAGAATGATTTCAGCAATTCCTAGATACTTTACATTTCCAAATGTATATTTACTTGCGCTAAATAATGCCAAACCATAAAAAATTAATGTTGCAGGAGCAATAAATCCATAAAAACCTTGATTTAACAAAATTAGACTAAAAATTCCGCCAGTAAAAAGAGGAACTAGAAAGTTGAAAAGTAATCTTTTCGTTGTACTATCCCAAATACTTGTTCCGTGTTGTTTAGCCTTCTTTCTTGTTAAGATAAATGCAGTTACTATAGATAAAACTGCTACGACAACTGCAATTACAATCAATTTAAATTGTGTTTCGTCAATATTCATAGGATTTTTACGCTGTGACAAATAATTATAATTCGCCAATATGAATTTTGCTAAATAAGCACCAACTAATGCATAAATTCCTGCTAAAATCCCTGAAAGTCCGCTAAGTGAAATAAATCGTGATGATTTGTTCATCATTTCTTTAATTTCTGAAATGTCTTTTAAATAATCTTTATCACTCATAATAAAAGTACTTTGAAATACAAAGTTAGAATAATTATTTGAATGAGCAAATAAAATTTAATAGATTTTTTATTCAGATAAAATATCTTCATATTTGTATTTAAACAAAAAAAATGCAAAAAAGAATAACTCTAATCCTGGTTTGTCTAATTATTAATATTAGTTATTCTCAACCAACCGAAAAAGTAGCATATAAAGATACAGTTCAACAATTAGTTCCAACTGATATCTTATTTAAAAAAGCACAAAATAGTAACTATTCAATTTCTCCAAACGGAAAATACTTCGCAGAAGTTGTAACTACTTTTTCTGACAATGATATTCATATTATTGATATTGATGAATATAAAATATTTAAAACTATTCCATTAAAAGGTAAAAGTGTTCAAAATTTATTATGGCTAACTGATAATAGATTATTATATGAATCCCTTGGTAAAATTAATGCTATCGATATTGACGGAACTAATGCTTCAACTCTAGTTAGTTCATTTGCAGATATACGAATAAAAGGATTTTATTCTTTTATTAAAAGTTTCAGATACAATAGTATAATAAGTTTATTACCAGAAAACAAAAAAGAAATTCTAATAGAAACTTTCGATACTGAAGGCTTTGCATCAATAAAAAGAGTTAATGTTTTTACAGGACAAAAAATTATTGTTGTTAGTGGTAAAAAGCATAAAATTAATAAATGGATAACAGACCTTAATGGTACTCCGCAACTTGGAATAGTTGCAGATGAAAATATTATTAAATATTTAAAATATAATAATAAAGAAAATAAATTTGAACAATTTAACATTAAAGTTGATGGAGTCGACTATCCTTTTATTATTAAACCGAATTCTTATTTAGAACAAAATTTATCTTATGAAGGTTTTGGATTTAATCCAAATGTCATTTATATGTCATCTAATATTAATTCTGATAAAAGAAAACTAATAGCATATAATATTTTAGAAGAGAAAATCGAAAAAACAGTTTTAGAAGATGTTAACTGTGATATCAATGATCCGCATGGTAAAGGAATTCAATTAATTTTTAATTCGTCCACTAAAGATATTTTTGGTGTTAAATACGATAATTTAATCCCAAAATTTAAATGGTATTCAATTGAATTTGATGGTTTTCAAAATAAACTCAATGAAACTTTTCCAAGTTTTATAAATGATATTATTGATTATGATGATAAAGGAGAGAGGTTTGTGATACATCAATGGAACGATAATGAATCTGGGAATATTGGTATTTATGACACAACAGATGATACTTACGATATAATGTTTTACTTTAATAAAGAGTTAAATGAATATAGACTATCCAAAACAAAAGTAATCATAGCAAAAACTCGAGATGAATTTAAATTGCCTTGTTATTTAAATTTACCAATTGATTTTAAAAATGATTATTCATTTCCAATGGTTGTAATTCCTCATGGAGGACCTTGGTCAAGAGATTATTTTGAGTTTGATAAATATTCACAATACTTTGCTTCAAGAGGTTATGCTGTATTGAGAGTTAATTTTAGAGGGTCTACAGGTTTTGGGAAAAAACATGTGCTTTCAGGAGTAAATAGTATTGATGAAATTATGATTAATGATATAGCTGATGCTGTTAATTTTATTGCAGAAAAGTATAAAGTTGACAAGCGTAAATTATTTATATTCGGTCATAGTTATGGAGGATATGCAACCTATATGTCTTTAATTAAATATCCTAATTTGTATGCGTCAGGTGTAGCGTTATCAGCACCTACAGATATAAAAAAATGGATGAAAACCAAAAAGAAAGAAAAAGATTATTTTACGTATAGGTTTTGGGAAAAAGTTTTGGGTACTAGAAAATCTAAATATCTAGATCAGATTTCACCTATTAATTTTATAGATAGTATAAAAAAGCCTTTACTAATTTTTCATGGCAAAAGAGATAAAACAATATCTGTTAATCAGGCTGAAGAAATGATATCAGAACTTCAAAATAATGGTAAGGATGCTAAACTAGAAATACTTCAAAATGAGGGTCATACTTTCTATGATAGTAACGGTCTTGGATATATTCTGGACTCAGCAGATGAGTTTTTTAAAGAAGCAATGAATAAGATAGATTAATTAAATGAATCCTGTAGAAAACTATCTTTTTAATCAATTAGAACCGTACCAATCTATTATGTTTTATGTAAGGAGTGTAATTATAAAAACGATTCCCGAAATAGAGGAGCGATACAGTTATAAAATACCCTTTTATTATTATCATAAAAAGCCAATGTTGTATATGGGAGTATTAAAAGGAACAAATTATGTTGATGTTGCTTTGGTTCAGGGTATAATGCTTGAAAAAGATTTTCCGCAATTACAAGATTATAAAAATCGAAAGCAAGTTCGTTCAATTCGAGTTAAAACTTTAGAAGGTTTAGACGAATTAGAATTTGTAGAAATTTTAAAAAAGGCTGCTTTTTTACTTGATAATAGTAAAAGCGCTTGGAATCCTTAAAAAAATCTGAAATTTATTAAAACTTAGAGTGTTTATAGTTGATTTATTGTTTTTCTAATAGCAACAAGATTACTTAGTAATTTTTCAAGATGTGCTAAGTCAAGCATATTTGCACCATCACTTTTAGCATTTGCAGGGTCAAAATGTGTTTCGATAAATAAACCATCAACGTTGTTTACAATTCCAGCACGCGCAATGGTTTCAATCATTTCAGGTCTTCCGCCAGTAACTCCAGAACTTTGATTTGGTTGCTGTAAAGAGTGAGTAACATCCAAAACAACAGGGGCAAAGGCTCTCATTTCAGGAATCCCTCTAAAATCTACAATCATATCTTGATAGCCAAACATAGTTCCTCTGTCGGTAATCCACGCTTTATTACTTCCACTATCTTTAACCTTTTGTACTGCATGTTGCATCGCAGATGGACTCATAAACTGTCCTTTTTTAAGATTTACAACCTTGCCAGTTTTTGCAGCAGCAACTACTAAATCGGTTTGGCGAACCAAAAATGCAGGAATTTGTAATACATCTACATATTCTGCGGCTTTAATAGCGTCAGAAACTTCATGAATATCAGTAACTGTTGGTACATCAAATGTTTCAGAAACTTTACGCAATATTTTCAATGCTTTTTCATCGCCTATTCCAGTAAAACTATCTATTCTACTTCTGTTAGCCTTTTTAAAACTTCCTTTAAATATGTATGGAATTTTTAAATCGTCAGTAATTTTGATTACCTTTTCAGCTATGCGAAGTGCCATTTCTTCACTTTCAATAGCACAAGGTCCTGCCAATAAAAAGAAATTACCAGAATCAGTATGTTTTATTTTCGGAATAAGATTGATATCCATTGTCTATTATTTTTTACAAAGATACAGATTTTTATAGCTAATAAAAACATTGATTATATTTGTAATATAAAATTCTAAGAATGGCTTATAATGAATTCATTGCAGATAGAATCTCACAGGTATTACATGAAAAGAAAGTAAATTTTTACCCTAAAAAAATGTTTGGAGGAGTATGCTTTATGGTCGATGAAAAGATGTGTCTCGGAATTGTAAAAGATGAAGTGATGGCTAGAATAGGACCTGAGAAATATGAAGAGTCGCTTCTTAAAGATGGCTGTAGTGAAATGAATTTTACTGGAAGACCCATGAAAGGGTACGTATTTTTAACGGATGATGCAATAGATCTTGATAGCGATTTGGAATATTGGGTGCAATTGGCTCTGGACTTTAATCCATTAGCAAAAGCGAGTAAAAAAAGAACAAAAAAAGGGGAGTAATTATACTTCCCTTTTTACTTTTATAATTTTTCAAATTAGAATTGATACCTCAAACCTAATGCTATATCAGAGTTTAAACCATCATATATGTCGTTAAAACCTATTTCAGGACGGTAATCTAATGAAATCAGTAAAGGAATGTCTAAATCAAACTCAATCCCAACATTTCCTGCTGCAAATAATAATGTTTGAGAACTGTCTACATTTTTATTCTTCCAGTTTCCAACTCCACCTCCAAAACCAGCATACCAGTTAAATTGATCTCCAAGAGTCCAAACCCATTGATAGATTCCTGCCAATTTATAAGCATCGGTAGAAGAGTTATTTCTCCATCCTAAATCTAGTTCAAGACGATTGGTCTCAGATAGTTTGTGTTGGTAAGAAATTTCTCCACCAAAACCATCATTGCTTCCAAAACGGACACCAATAGCGTCGTCTGAAATGTCTTGAGCATTCGTAGTAAATAATCCACCGATTAATAATCCAGTAATTAAAAATATTCTCTTCATAATTTTAGTTTTTTGTTATTAATAATAATAACGAGTTAAAATTTTATTAATTGCTATTTTACAAGAACAATGCCACAATCAGAAATATTCTATAAGGTTTTGTCATTCTGATCCGCTTGAGGCGGAGAAGAATCTTATCAAAAAAGATTTTTCGACTACGCTCAAAATGACATTAATTTAATCAATCTTCACTCTTACACCTTCACTGTGACTACTAAATTCTGGAGCATACATACTTTGTATGGTTGTAATTCCGTTTGAAAAATCTCCAGCATTATTAACTCTCAAGTCATATTCAAACACATAAACGCCTTTAGGAAGTCTATCAAAAAAGAAATTGGTTGAAGCGTCTTTTGTGCTTTCATAATAACCTAAACCATCTTGATATTTGTATTTAGACAATACGTTAATCGGTTCAAAACCTGATGCTCTCATATCTTTCATGTGTACAAATTCCATAACTCTGTCAACTCTTAATTCAATTCGTACACGAACTAAATCACCTAATTTTAAATTAGTTTCTTTAGTTATTTCTGAGATTTCTTCTCCTTTGTCTGTATTCTTTTTAAGAAATAATTTTTTAGATAATTTCAACGGAGTTTCAGCCGAAGTAATCTTATCTAAATCTTCAAAATATTGCCAATATAATGCTCCCCAAGCAATGCCGTCAGTATCTTTTGTCAAGGTTACTGTTGCCATTTCTGGTTTTATTTCATCACGATAGAAAGAAGTTTTAAAATAACCAGTTCCTGCTTCAACTTTGCTTTCTTCTAGTTCTAAAGGATCGATTTCTTTATCACCAATTTTCACATCCATAAAGTCTGTAACCTCTAGCCAATCAGAACCTTGCAGTAACAATGCGTAAACGGCTTCTGTTGTGGCTTTGGTAGTTTTCCAACGATTTGTTTGCTTGTTTTTTAATAACCAAATTTTGAGGTTATCAATAGTTTCTAGATTCTTCTCTTCGCTCAGAATGACAGAGCCAGCTTCAGAGAAAAGTTCAATCATCAAGGCTTGCGTTTCTACTGGTGCTTGATGCCATAAAAAACCAGCAGTGCTGATCCAGTACATTCCTAATTCATCATTAGTAATGCTATTTTCTTTGAGTGATTTTAAAATCTTAGCAGAAACAGTTTTATTGCTGTTTCTATGTTGAACAAGCGCAATCATCGCTTTAGAATATAGATTGTATTCTTTCCAATATGTCGCCGACTGATTGCGATAATAATCAATAGCAGTTTGCAATTTATCATTGATTTTCAGTTGAGGATAAAAACTACGCATATATAAATATTGCAATTGTAAATGACCTAAATGATTTTTTGCTAAATAATCTTTCTCAGCCTTGATACCTTTAGATTTAGTTCGTTCTTTTTGTCTGATTATTGATGCTCTTTCTAAGAGTTTTTGATAATCATCAAGAATTTCTTCATCCAAAAACTGTACTGCTTTGGTAAGAATTTCTGTCGACTTCTCGACTGCGCTCGAAGAGACACCAAGTTTATTTAGGTGTCCAAAGCCAGAAGCAATATGCTGTGTGATATATCTGTTTGGATATTCTGCACCTTTAAACCAAGGAAATCCGCCATTGCCAAACTGCATTTGTTTTAGTTTGTTGATGGCGCTTTCAGATTCATTTTTCATCTTATTCAAATCAAACAATAAAGCAATGCGTTTCTTTTGTTCCGTTTCACTTTGCGCATCTCTCAACCAAGGCGTTTCTTGAATAATCAATGATTTTAATTCTTGATTTTTCTCCAAATTACTCAACAATGCATCAGATGACTTCCACTGATTAAAGACTTCCTGTATTCTTGGATTTGAATTTGCAATATGACTTGCCAACGCATTTGCATAGTAGCGAGAAAATGTTTGCTCTGCACAATCATATGGATATTCCATCAAGTATGGCAATGCTTGAACAGCGTACCATGCAGGATTTGATGTTACTTCTAAAGTCAACTTATGATTACTCAAAGTTGTAGAAGTATTGTCTTTCAATTTATCAAGTGTAAACGTTTTTGATTGATTACTTCTAATCCACATAGGAAGTGTTTCTGTTACCAACATTCTGTTTGATAAAACTGGCAAAGCATTTTGTTCTCCATCAGAAAAATCTCCTGCTTTTGCTACAATTTTGTATTGAATCGCTTGTACTTTGTTATGAGGAATTTTTAAAGACCAACTCACATTCGTGTTGCCTTTTGCATCAACTTCAAAAGATTGATTTTTAGCAATATTCTCTAATAAACCATCAATTTCTGTTCCTGTTATAGCATCTGTGAGTTGCAATTGCGCAATACCGTTGAGGTTTTTATCTGTTAGATTTGAAATTTTACTTGAAAATATAATTTGATCTCCTTCACGTAAAAATCTTGGCGGATTTGGCAATACCATCAACTCTTTTTGTGTAACAGTACTCAACGTCTTCGTTGCTGATTTCATGTCTTTGGTATGTGCCAATAATTGCAGTTTCCAACGCGTTAATGCTTCTGGAACTGTAAAATCAAAACTAACTGTACCGTCTTTGTCTGTTCTTAAATGCGGAAAGAAAAAGGCAGTTTCGTTAAAGTTCTTTCTAATTTTTATTCCTTTTAAATTTGGGACTTCTGCTATATTTATTTGGGATTTTCCTCCAACTATTTTGTCATCAGGAATCATTTTTCCTTTTTTGATCATTATGGCGTATTCAGGACTGCTTTTCATGCTTTCAGTTATTATTACATCTTCTACAAATGCTTCTGATTCGTCGACTTGTATTGGATTATTCATCCTCATTGAAGAAGCGCCTCTGATCCTAAATTGATTTCTATTCAAACTAAACCCAAACCAATTTAAGTTGTCATAACCTTGCTGAGGTATGTTGAAACGGTTGTGTTGTTGATTCCGAATATTAAAACGATTTGTACCAAAACTGTGGTTTGCACTACTATTTCCGTAAGAGGAATAATTTCTTCGCTGTATTGGGTTAAACGACCAATCATGTGTTTTAAACTCATCTAAAGAAGCATCATACATTGAGGCTAATAATTCTGCAGCAATCTTATCGTTCTTGTCTCCTTTTATCTTAAAACTCCATGTTTGCTCACTTCCAGGTTTTAACTTATCTCTAAAGGTCAATGTTTCAATAGACAAGTTATCTTCATCATAAGGAACAGAAATGTTTAGGCTTCCACTATCAAAACTATTATAGTTTACATAATAGTATTTAATTGCAAATCCACCAATGTCTTCTTTGTTTACATCAATTTTTAAAGTTTTCGTTTCGTTGTTGAGATGAACAAAATGAGTGGAAACTATTTGGTGGTTTTTCTCAACTTGTATAGTTACCGTTATATCTTTTGAAGCAGAACCAAATAAGAGTTCTACTTGTTCATTCTCTTTATAAGAAGTCTTATCAGTATTGATAAAAAACAATTTACTATCGGCAATCTTCGTGTCTTTGTTGCTAAATACAGTAAAACGTTGTTCGTCTTTTACTTCTTGTCCAAACTTGTCTTTACAGTCAAGTACAACAATATATTTTCCAGAAATCCATTTTTTAATAGTTCCTAGATTTAGTTCTTTAGATTTATCAGTGTCAAAAGTTTTATCAAAAACTAATTTTCCTTTTTTCCATTGATTTTCGTTGCTTTCAGCATCAGTAAATGGATCGTGAGGAAATAAATTTTTAAATTCAGTTTCCGTAAAATCTTGATAATCTGGAGCACTCCAAGGACGTTTTCTCAATGGATTTTCTGGAGCAACTAACTTGTATATTTTGATAGTTCCTTTGGTTGGAACAAATTCGCTATTTAGGTTGTTGGTAGTAATCGTGAGTTTATTGTCTTTGCTCGTTTTATCAATTTTAGCATCTATTGAAACGTTGGCAGTCAAAGCGTGATAACCAACCTTTACATTGGTTTCCGTACTACGAGTTTCTCCATTGATATCAGTTACATCAGCAAATACTTTGTAATTAAATGTTGGCTGAGAATCTTTCGAAACCTTTAAATCAGGAATGGCTTTGAAGGTGATTTCATAGTTTCCATCAGCGTCCGTGACACTTTCTCCATTTGTAATTTCCATTTCTTCTGACTGATAATAACTAGGTCTGTACCAACTAAACCAACGAGGATAATTTGCAGTTCTCACTACACGATATGCAACTTTTGCATCAGTGGTGTTACTTCCAGAAAAAGCAGTTGCAGAACCATTTACGGTAATGCTGTCATTTAATTTATAGGTTTCAGTTACAGGTTTAAACTCGGTTTCAAATTTTGGACGTTTGTATTCTTCTACTGAAAAGTGATATTCGATATCATCAATATCATAATCAGCATTGTTGTAAAATTTGTTACCATGTTCAGAACTTTCGTCAACACCAATTGAATATTCTCCTGTTAAACCATTATTTGGTAAGATGAATTCTCCTGAAACAGAGCCAAATTCGTTCAGTTTTAAAGTCAATTTTTTTACTGTTTCGCCATTTACATTAGTTAGTATTACTTCAAAATATTCATCTGATAATACTTCAGACTTTTCACCTTGTTTTTTTAGCACAATGGTTTTAAAATATACCGTTTGTCCTGGACGATAGATACTCCTGTCCGTAAAAATAAATGGTTTTATAGTGATGCTTTGATCTCTGTTTGATTCATTTTTATGGTATTTATTTAAGTAAAAATTACCAAAAATTGCAGTATCATCTTTATAAGTTACAGTAGAAACAACATTTCGATATCTAGAACTGCTTTTAAAAGAAAACTGTCCGTTTTTGTCTGTTGTAAAATGGCGGTTAATAGGTTTATTGTATTTTCCTGTATTGTAATTTTTAAGGTGCACGTTGGCGTTTTCAATAGGTTTTCCATTATTCCTATCAACAACTTGGTAAATATATTCTCCGTTACTATTATTCTCAATCAATACCAAATTTGTAACTTGCATAAACGTATATGCAAGTGTTTCCTCATCTTTTAATTCATCACTTTCGGTAGTAGCAACAATTAGATAATTGCCTTGTGATAATTGAGGAAGTAAAACTTCTGTTTTGTGTTGTTGGTAGTCGTTTTCGTTGCGTAAGGATGCATTCCATTTCTTGGTTGCATCTAATTTTTTGATAAATGAAACTCGTACAGAATCATTGTGAATTTTATTGAATTCTTTTTGCTCTTCCTTCGTGATTTTATATGCACTAAAAAAAAGGATTTCAGTATTTTTATAATCAATCAATAGGCGAGAAGGCGTACTAATTGGAATATATTTCTCTGAAGTGATGGCAAGATTTTTTTGCAGAATTAGAGCCTTCAAATTCTTGCATTTCTTGGCACCTTTTGATTCTGGGTAGTTTGCTATTGCAAGTTCACAAACCTTTAGTGCTTCTGTATTTTTAAAACGATAGTCTTCGTTTGTTTTTGGTTGATATGTATTTGCTTGTTCGTGATATGCTTTTGCAATTCTAAAATCTATTTCTGTTGAAATCTCATGATTTTTATGCACTTCTTTTAATAAATGAAGAGATTGTAAATGAAGTGAATCTTTATCTTCAAAAACGGCCTTGCTTTTTATAAAGTCTAATCTATCTAATGCTAAGTCAATCAATGCTGTAGGATTACTATCTTTAGAATGGAATAAGGTTAAATTTCTATACAATTTCAAAGCATGTAACTGCTGTGAAAGATTATCCTTAGAAGAAATATCAGCCGATATAAATTGTTTGTTTGTCCCTAATAAATTAGTGTCTTTTATTTCAAACTTGTATGAAGGTCGTGTTAAACTTTGTTCATCATTTCTATAAAAATCGATGGCTCTGTGTGCAATGAAATCATATAAGGATGGTCGATATTCTTTTGAGTTAACCTGTAAACTTAAAATGTCATTATATGCTGATAAATCAACGTGTTGTAATTCCAAACTGTGTGATAACGAATTCTGAAAGTGAGCATGTGTTTCTTCAAAAATAGTTTGTAAATCCCAAGTTCTAAAGTCAATATCATCCACCTTTTCATCCGTATTTGTACGGTTGTAAAATTTCCATCTATTTTGCTTAAAGTACTGCCAATATATGTCTGCAAGAACACTTTCCAAAATATTTTTTGCAGGAAAATTACTTAGAGCAATCTCCGCTTTTATTCCTTTGATGATTTTTAATTGCGCGTCTTCTTCGAGTGTTAATGCGAATTTAGACTTGTATATTAGTGATTTTACTAATTGAGGTGTATTATTATCTTTCTTAGATTTTACATAGATTTTCTCAACTTCTATCAAAGCTGATTTAGGTAGGGATTCTAATTCTAATTTATAAACTTTCTCCCAATCTTTTGTGTAGTCATTAAACTTATTTTGAGCGTTAGAAAATTGAGATATAGTCATCAGTAATAGAAATGATAGGATTGATTTTTGCATAATTTATTTTTTAATATTGTAAAGATAGCAAAAGTTATACCTAAAAATTACAGGAATGAGTGAAGTGGTGATTTGAGTGAGGGAAGTGCTCTAAATGTACGATTATACTTGTTTGTCAGTTCGAGCGGAGTCGAGAACTATATCATTTATGAGTAGAGGTCTCGACTCCGCTCGACCAGACATTAAACTAAACCTTAAAATTATTAGTATCATATTATAGATTGATTAAATTTGTGGTAGAATAAATTACATCAATAATGAAAATACATTTTATAGCAATAGGAGGAAGTGCAATGCACAATTTAGCAATGGCATTAGATGCAAAAGGATATGAGATTTCAGGAAGCGATGATGCTATTTTTGAGCCTTCTAAATCTCGATTAGATGCTAGAGGCTTATTGCCAAAAGAATTTGGTTGGTTTGAAGAAAAAATCACTACAGATTTAGATGCTATTGTTCTTGGAATGCATGCAAAAGAAGACAATCCAGAGTTGAAGAAAGCGCAAGAATTGGGCGTTAAAATTTATTCGTATCCAGAATTTCTGTATGAGCAATCAAAAGATAAAACACGTGTTGTAATTGGTGGTTCTCATGGTAAAACAACGATTACTTCAATGATATTGCATGTGTTGCACTATCACGAAAAGGAAGTTGATTATATGGTTGGCGCACAGTTAGAAGGTTTTGAGACGATGGTGCATTTGACCGAAGAAAATGAGTTTATTATTCTTGAAGGTGATGAGTATTTGTCTTCACCTATTGATAGACGACCAAAATTTCATTTGTATAAGCCAAACATTGCTTTGTTGAGTGGAATTGCTTGGGATCATATCAATGTTTTTCCAACTTTTGAAAATTATGTAGATCAGTTTAAAATTTTTACAGATTCTATTGTCAATGGAGGGATAATGGTGTATAATGAAGAGGATATTGAAGTTAAGAATGTAGTTGAAGAAAGTACAAATCATATTAAAAAGTATCCATATCAAACTCCAGAATACAAAATTGAAAACGGAATTACGTTTTTAAATACTTCTGACGGAAAATTGCCTTTAGAAATTTTTGGAGAGCATAATTTACAGAATCTTGCAGGTGCAAAATGGATATGTCAACATGTTGGAATAGATGAAGATGATTTTTATGAAGCGATTGTTAGTTTTACAGGCGCAAATAAACGCTTGGAGAAAATTGCTCAAAGTGATTCATCTGTAGTGTTTAAAGATTTTGCACATTCACCTTCAAAAGTGAAAGCAACAACAGATGCTGTGAAAAATCAATATAAAGATAGAACACTGTTAGCGTGTTTAGAATTACACACTTATAGTAGTTTAAATGCTGATTTTTTAAAAGAATACGTTGGCGCTCTTGATGCAGCAGATATAGCAGTCGTATTTTATTCTCCACATGCTGTTGAGATTAAGAAATTAGAGAAAGTTACCGAACAACAAATAGCAACTGCTTTTCAGCGAGATGATTTGATTATTTATACCAATCCGACAGAATTTAAAGAGTTTTTGTTTTCTCAAAATCTTGATAATACTACTTTGTTATTGATGAGTTCTGGAAATTATGGCGGAATTAATTTTGATGAAGTTGCAGCGTTGGTTTGAAGTCAAAATTTCTTATAAGACCAAAAAAAAATTCACAATCTATATCAATACTTTGTTCAACTTTTAAAAAGTTGATTAAAAGAAATATCTTATTAGACTAAAAAAAAAGGCAGAGCCATTAATTATACACGGTTTTGGTGAGCGTTTTAATGTTTGCCAACGGTTTGTGTATGATTTGTGGCTTTTTCAAGCACCTAATTTAGTAAATAAAAACCGAATAGAAAATCCGCGAGGGTTTTCGTAAGTAGGCGAGGACTAGCCATTAATTATACACGGTGTTAGCCACAGTTTTTATAAGTTTAACCCTAGTTTATAGGCTTCAATAAGTATTTCGTCTAAATCAACTTCGCCTTGGTTCGCTAAAATAATTGTCCCAATTTTTGTATTTGGATTAAAAGCCATAATTGTTGCAACTCCTTGTTCTCCACCATCGTGACCCCACAACCCATTTTCAGAATTCATTAGAAATAAATGTAACCCAACTTCATTATCTATTGCAGGAATTTGAGGTGTTATCATTGAATTGATTGTGCTTGAATTTAATAATTGATGATTGTTTGAAGTACCATTATTTATAAAAGCCTTTAAAAATTTAAACATATCTTTTCCTGTAGATCTAAGTCCGCCATTTGGGTAATCTGTAAACGTATAATGCTGAATTGCTTCGTATTGACCATTGATGTAATTATAAGGCTGTACAATGGTTTGAGAGATTTCATCTAATCGCCAATAGGTTTCGTACATCCCTAACGGATTAAATATATTTTGTTTACAGTAGTTATTAAAATTCATTCCTGATATTTCCTCTACCAATAATCCAATTAATGCATTTCCTATATTACTATATTCATAATCGCTACCAGGTGAAAAGTTATAAAAATTTTCAGAAGCATTATAAAAACTCCCACTTGGCGTAAGGTAATTTGTAAGAAAAGAGTTTAATTCTACAGGGCTATCTTCTCCATAATAATATTGGTCATCTAATGCACTTCCATCTGCAATTGCAGAAGTGTGGGTTAGAAGCATTTTAAAAGTTATGTTTTCTGGATGATTAGGAATACTAACATTAAAAGGTAGGTAGTCATTAATATTGTCATTCAAAGAAAAAAGATTGTCTTCATTTAACTGAAGAAGAGCGGTTGCTGTAACAACTTTAGAGATTGAAGCCAATAGAAATAAATGATTATTCTCAAGCGATATGCTTTGTTGCATCTGTGATTCTCCAAAATAATTTTCATACAAAATGTCATTTTCTTTAAAAATCAGAGTAGACATTGCTGGGATTTTTTGAGAATCCATTTCTCCTTGAATATAGTTTTCAAATTCGACAGTATTATTAATATCTGGTGTATTATCTATGTTTTCTTTGTCGCAACTCTGAAATGAAACAAAAAGGGAAATCGTTACTAGTAAATTCATCATTATTTTCTTCATATTCTGTCTTTAATTGTGGCTAACGTCCGGTGTAAGAAGCGTTGCGTGTTTTACTTACCAAAGGTACTAAATAAATCACGAACGGAGAAATTCCGTAGGAATTTCCCAAGTGAGCGATTAGCAGCAATGATTTTTACACATTGTTACCATTTGTTTCTCTTACTTCAGTTTGTAATTCTCTTTTTTTTTTATTCTTGAGTAAATTCCAATTTTTGATTCCGCAACGATTTTTAATTCCACAAACTTCTAAATTCCGACTGATTGAAAACGAGCGAGATTCTGTTCCGCATACAATTCAGATTTCATAAACGAGCTTAAATTCCGCAAACTTGTTTAAATTCCGACTGACTGAAAACGAGCGAAATTCTGTTCCACATACAATGTCAGATTTCACAAACTTGCTCAAATTCCACAATATTGAGAATTCAGAGTTTGAGTAATAATTCCGCCTTATTGAGTTTCATTTTTCAATTATTTTCAAACCTTTTTATTCAATTCTTATTTTCCTGCAAAATCACTTTTTTAAACGATTTTTTTACGGTTTTAGATTTTTTCCGTCAATAAATGGTAACGGTTTGTATAAGAATAGTAGCCGATTTCGGAAGCAGGATTTTTCAATTTACTACTAATGTTGTTGCGGACTACAATGTTCATATTTACTACTATTTCGACTATTATTTTTATACTTTGTTGTACACTGGCATACTATTGTTTTTCAATCGTTTTCTTAAAATTCAGTTTGATTTTTTTAGTTATAAATGATTTAATTTGCTTTCGAAATTTGTATAAAGGAATTAATGCCAATATTACTCCAATAACAAACCCGATAATTGACAATTTACTATCACTTGGTTCAATAATGAAAATCAGCAGTTTATAAGCAAAATAAAAAGTTACAAAAAGCAAACTAAACAATAAAAAATAGTAAAAAGATGCAATTATTCTATACTTTATTTTCTTTGGTTTAATTATTTTTGTCCTTTCCTTTAAGTCTCTTCGTTTTATTTCAAGTTTTGCAATTTCTCCTTCCGCAACTTTTTGTTTTAAAATAGTCTGTTCTCTAATATGGTCTTCTATTGAAAAATTATTGATAAAATATAAACTATCAGTTATAGTTACTTCTGTTATGTCTTCTGGTTTTAATGTACTTTCTCGTAATTCATAGTTTAAAGATATTGCTTCCTCCTTTGTAATTTTCCCTGCTTTATATCTTTCATTAAGTGCTGTATACTTTTCTTGTACAGTATTAGAGATTTGTGTTGATAGAACAATTTGGGCTTTAGTTACAATATCAAACGATTTTGGAACATCATCACTTTCCCCAAAACCTTTTTTTAATTTGAACCAAAATTTGTCGGTGATATAGTCAATGTCGGTTGCAAAAGGAATATCTTTTTCATTGTCTTTTATATGCTTGTTGTGAGCGAGATAATGAATGAACCTATTACCTGTTAATATTATGTATTTACTTTTATCGAAACCTTGATTATTAACACCTTTTCTTAAGGTATTAATCTTTGTAAATAGTTTTAAATGATTTAAACACCCTTCTTCATTAAATTCTCTTTTTTTGTCAGCAGACATTTGTTTTAATTCCTTAAGGATTTCGGTTCCTTCAATATTGTGAGAATAATCTTTATAGTAGTCAATTTCATCTTCTTTTAATATTCCTGCTGTTTTTAAAGTTATAAAAAAATTATTTCTTTTTACTATAATATCACTTTTCGTAACACATCCATTTACTATTTCCTTCATCGCTGTTTTTGAAGGATTTAAAGATGTTTTGTTGTCAATAATTAAAGATGCAACGTGAAAGAAATTATAAATTTCTTGTTCCGTCTCTTCAAAGTATTTAAGTTTTATTTTCTTTTTTTCTGAATTGGTGTTAATTTCTCTAATTAGTTTATAGAAATCGTTAAAGATCTCTTTGTAAACCTCTCCGTTATAACCAAAGAAGTAAAAAAGTATTTCTGTATCTAAAAATATTGTTAGTTCATTATTCCATTTTCCTAATTCGTTAATATCCGCTGTATACCTTATTCCTGTGTACAGAACTAAACCTTCTTTAACAACATTCAGTCGTTCTTTAAATTCTTTATTGTCTTTATTTTTTATGATATATGAACTTATCTCTTGTGTATATTTTTCATTAACACCGTTGCCTAATAAGAACTGATTAAGGTTTTTTCTAATTTCGTTAATTTCTGTTTTCGATAAACTTTTCTCTTTTTCATCTTCAACATATTTAACAAATTCTTCTTCAGTTTTCTTGTATAAAGATTTCTTATTTTCGTAATTGGATTCAAAATGTGGGTCTATTTTTGCTTCAATATTTGTTACATTATAAGAACCATCTTCAAATGTTAAGAACTTAGATTTAATTAGTCTTTTTTTTAAGGTAGTTTTAATTACGGCTTCTGGTAATTTAAAATCAAATATATTTTCTAATAATAGTGTTATTTCTGTGGCATTAAATACCCATTTTTTTTGATGAATTATTCCCGCTTTAATGAATTCCGAAATGATGTCATATATGTCTTTATTGTTATCGTGTAATTCTTTAAAAACAACAATGGAAGCAATTAATTTGTTTTCTTTCATATATTTTCTTTCTTGTTTATTCGGTTTTCTCGGCTTGTGTACAACGTTTTTGTATAAAAATAGTTGCGTTTTTGTCGACGAGGAATTTCCAACGGAAATTCAGAAGTTGATAAAAATGCAACGAACTTTTTATTAATGACTAAATTAAGCAATTTTTTTTATACGGTGTTGTAATTTTGTTGTGAAACATTTGAGTAAACACATTTAGATTCCGTTTTCAATTTTTCAACATTTGATTAATTTCCTGCATTTTAACTTTAAAACACTTTCTCAAAAAAAATCGCGAACAAATTCCGCTTTTTTTGGTTTCGAGTTTGAGTAAATTCAAACGTTTTGATTCGGTAAAAATTTTCAATTCCGTTTTCTTGATAATTCTCAAAAGAGTGTTCAGTAAAATTTAGTTTCCCCAAAATTGCTAAATTCCAAACTTGAGTAAATTCCGCAAAGATTTTCAATTCAGAATTTGAGTGATTTTTTGGGTTTTATTCTATTAATTTCACAATTTCAATTCGCTTTTTTTTCCTGCGTTTAATTTTTCTGAACAATGAATTACAACGTCTAGTATAAGAATAGTAAGGGGTTAAAACGCACTTGATTTCCAGTTTAGCACTTAGCCAAATTTATAATTTTTTCCTTAATTCAAATAAACGCAAAATTGTAAATTTGGCGAACTTTATTAAAATGCACCAACTTTTGGTTTGGCACTTAGCCCTTATTATTTTTATACATTGTTATGTACAGGTTTATTCTTTTCCGATTAATGATATTAGTCCGTTTGAAAATGTTCCTCTCCAGTTTACGTAACTATGTCCTCCATTAAATTCGTTATAATCTACTTCATATCCTTTTATTTCTAAAATATCTCGAAACTCTCTGTTCATTCCAAGCATTGACGCACCAGCGTCATAAAGTCCAATATCCATATAAAATTTTATTGGTAATCTCTTACTATTTTTATATGCTTTAATTAACTTTCCTTCATCTTTTGGGTATATCCAATGATTTTCATCTTTAGTTCCTTTTATCCAGTATGAACCAGATTGCGAAAGGACATTTCCAATAATATCAGAATTATTTAGAGCGATATAACTTGCAGCGAAACCACCTCTACTCGAACCTGCAACGATGACATTATTTGATTTTGGATGAATATTATAATTTGAGCGAGTCCAAGGAATCAATTCTTTAGCAATAAAATTTGAAAACTCTTCACTTGTTAAGTCTTTACCTCTTTTACCCATATTCCAAACTAAAATTGAAATTGTTGGTGTGATTTTATTTTCGGATATTAAATTGTCAAGAATAGTAGGCGTTGGTATTCTTGCTCTTCTTCCGATTCTTCCACCATAAGATTCTCCATCAAAAACAATTAATAAATTGTGAGGTAGTTTTTCATTATAATTTGCAGGCGTATACACTGTGATTTTTCGTTCTTCATTCAAGAATGAACTTTTAATAGACATTTCCGAAACCTTACCTTTAGAAACACCTTCTTTTTCAATAATATAAGGTTGTTTAGGTGCATTAGGCATAACAACTAATCCATCATAAGAATGTACAACATCACGTGTTTCAATTTCTCCATTAGGACCTGCTTTATAAAGTTTAAAAAAATTGAAGCCGTAATTAAAACGAGCATCGTTTGCAACCATTTGTGTAACAAAAAAGAGTTTCGTTTTTCCTAACCTACGAAATCTCAATCCTAAAAAATCACGACCTCCACTTTGCATAGCATATTCGGTATCTTCATCAGGTACACAAAAGTAAGTAATTAGCATATCTGAATCATTTCCTTTTATTGGCTCAATAATATGTTTTTCGGTTTGTTTATTGATGAAAGTGTCTATTGCATTTTTATCGTTTAATGATGCTTCCCATAAATTATATAAAGTTTGAGTTGGAAGTTCTTTTTTAGCAATGCGTTTGGCATTATTTTCTAATGATAAGATTTTGTTTACAGTTATTACATATTTCCCTTTTTTGACATTTCTGTCAAGTGTACGGACTACAAATTTATACTCTCCAGATTTATTGGCTATAAAATTAATTGGTTCAATGCCGTTTGCTCCATTTGGACTGTCAATTTGGTTTATAAGTTTACCACTTGGACTGTAAATATCTATAACAAGGTCAATTCCATTTTGAGCAATTTCAGCCAATATTGCCATACCATTTTCTAAATTTACTGTGTAATTATGTTCTTCAGATGCTGACAATGTCCTTTCAATTTTCATTCCTTCGACTAATTCCTTGTTTTTGTTAATTGACGTAGCATTAGTAAAATTTGAAGTAAAAAGAAATGTGATTAAAAGTAATAATTGGATAGTATTTTTCATTTAATTCTTAATTGTTTATTATTTGGTTCAACTTGTACATAACGTTGTTGTATAAGATTAGTTGCGGGTTTGTATGCGAGGATTTTCCAAAGGAAAATCAGACGTAACAAACACGCAACGACCTTTGGTTAAGCCAAAAATAGCAATTAATTTTATACGGTGTTAGCAAACGTACTTTCTTAAATTCTATTAATTAAATTTTATAGCATTTGCTTTTTTCCCTCGTTCATAAATGATTGCAGAGATTTGTTTTTTCCTAAATTTCTTTTTCATCTTTTTTGCAAACTTCATTAAATCTTGTTCAATACTATTATTTATTAAACCTCCTGTTAAAGCAGATTTCCACTTAATTCCTCCGCCAATTGTTTTTACGAATTCATATTCTTTAATAGGTTCGCTCATTACAAAGAAAGGAATTCCCTCAATTTTTTGTACTATGGCAATTCTGTCGTTTTCAGGTGTCTTTTTGTCCGTAAACTTTATTGCGGTCATTTGTTTTCCGTTTGTATAAACAACTGCGTCAAATTTTATATTTTCATTTTTATATTGTTTCGCTAATTTCTTAATATACTTACTCACTTTTGTAGCGATACTTTCATTTATTAGTCCACCAGTAATAGCAGAACCCCATTGTATTCCTTTTCCACCTCCTTTTAAAGTTTCATATTCTCTTACAGGTTCAGCCAATAAATAAACTTCGATTCCATTTACTTTTTGAACTTTCGCTTTTATTTGTGCAACACTATTTAACGTAATAAATAATACTAAAATTGATAATAATTTTCTCATTCTTTTAATTCTTTTTTAATTTAGATTTGTTAATAATTCACTTTTTTTAATTTCCACTTTTGGCTGGATTTCACTCGTATGTTTGCTAACGGTTTTGTGTATGGTTAGTTGCGTGTTTAAGCAACGAATTTAGCAAACAAAAACGTGCCAGAGAAAATTCCGAAGGAATTTTCCAAGTAGGCAATTGCCAAAGCAATTAATTATACACGGTGTTGCCAATAGTACTTTCTTCGATTATCGACTGTATTTCTTTTCTTAAAACCCCTTTCGTTTGAGAAACATTCCAATTCTTTTTTCCAGTCAAAGTGATATAGAAAGTTTTAGTTTCTGATTCTTTTATTAAATACAACATTAATGTTCCTCTGTCATTTGTTTTAGAATTTCCACTATACCAAATAAAAAGTCCGTCAGTTGAAAAGTCTGAAATATATCTTTTCAGATTGTCTTTACTTTCTTGGATTATATGTAAAACATTTTGGTTTTCCTTTTTCACGTACTGTTCAGACGTTTTTTGATAAAATTCAGATAATTCGACACGATTCGGATGAAAAGGTGGAATAGTTAAAATATCCTGAAAATTCCAAGATGAGATTGCGTGCAGTTCTGTTCCAGCGTAGTTCATCCATTTTCCGTCAAACCAATTGTCAATTCGAGTTATATAAATGTCAGTCGAATTCCAAAGGTTAATTCGGTTCTGAATTATTTTCTCACAGTTGAGAATAAAATTTCGATTATCGTTCTGTTTTTCTGTCAGCAGTTTCATTTGTCGTATTGTTGGCAACGTGTTTGTGCATGATTTCGTTGCGTGAAGTTAATAAAAATCATTTTAAATACAAAACTTAAACAGCATGAATAAAATAGGTTTCGTAAATACGCCTGAAGTAGCAATGAATTATGCGCACAGTTGAGCAATGTTGAAAAAAAGCCCACGTACTGAGAAGAAAGTAAAAGGTTAGAGTTAAAAACAGTAATAATTATCGTCGAAATTATCCTAATAGATGAAAGTAAGCGATTAAAAAAATAAAGTAATCATGGAATTTGAAATTAATGTAGTATTATTTTTTGTCATTCTGATTGTTATCGTAAATATCAGTTTTTTTATTGGATATTGTATCGGTAAGATTAGAGGTTTTTTGAATAAATAATTTGTTAATACGCTCAATATTATTTGACAACTCATTAATTTTAGAGTTTTGTTGGTTTTCTCCAAAATAATAACCGCTATAAAAAATTATAGGTAGCAAGAATATTAGAGCGGTTAATATCTCAGAGTTGTTGAATCTAGAAAGAAAATTTGATTTAGTGTAGTTTATTTTTGAATCGTTATCTGAAATAAATTTAGTAATACTAATAGAATGTTCTATGTATTTTTTAATATCATTAAGTTTATGAGTTTCAAATGCAAGATATGATTTTGGGTTAACATGAAGAATAACAAAGTCGCAATATTCAATATGTTTAATGTTACTTACTTCAGTTTGAGATTTAAAAAATTTTGTATAGTTTTTACAAACTTTTAAGATTTTACTTTTTTTCATAATTAATAACATTAAGTCAACTGCTGAGGTTACGAAGCCGTTGCAAGGGCTTTTTTTACAATTGTGCTCAACGTCTCGTATAAGAATAGTTGCGGTTTTGTGTGCGAGGATTTTCCAACGGAAAATCAGACGTAACAAAATTGCAACGACTTTTGATTAAGCACTAATTTAGCAATTATTTTTATGCATTGTTGGGCGTTCGTTTTTTTGTTAATTTTATAAAATCATTTTCAATAATTTTCACGTGAAATAAATCACCTCTTTCAAAATTTTCTTGAATCCAACTTTTGTATTCTTTTCCAGCAAATATTCTCGGTGTTTGATTTGTATTTGCAGTTCGGTTTACTTTTCCGATACAATAATTTGATGGGTTCTCTCCCAATTGAATTTTGATTTTAGATAAATCTTTTCCGAAAAAAGATGAATGTTTAACTCTCACGTTAAAAAAACCATCATTAAAGTATTTTTTTCCGAGAGCAACAACAAAATTATTTTCAAATTCATTGTCGTTATAAATAAATCTTGAATTAGTGTTTTCAAAATTCGGTTTATCTTTAGTTTCTGTTTTTTTAGTTTTTTTGATTGTTTTCCCTAGATAATTCCATTTTGGTAAAAACTCCGAAATTAAATTATCTTCTAAACCTGCTGCTAAATTGATTTTATGTTCACGAAAATTCAGACCTATATTATCTACAAACAAATAGATTTCGATTTGAATTCCATTTTTTAATTTTTCAAGAATTAATTTATTTATTCTATAATTAGTTGTTTGTGATTTATTCGGTTTTCTATAACCATATAATCTTTGGGAAATAGATTTTACACTTTTCCCAATATATTTTATGTCATTTTCACAGACAAAAGAGTATAGAATATTCTTACTTGGATAATTGTTATTCAGATTGCAAATTAAAACTCCATTATTTAATTCCCATTCTCCAACTTTTTTAAATCCTATTTCAATAAGTTCTTTCAATTTTTTTTCTTTTTCTAGAGTTTCCTTAAATGACGCCCAACGGTTTGTGTAAGAATAGTAAGGGATTAAAGTGTACTTACTTTTCGGTTTATTACTTAGCCAAATTTACAATTTTTTCTTTATTCAATTAATACGCAAAATTGTAAATTTTGCGGACTGTGTAAAATGCACGGAACCTTGAGTTAAGCACTAAAACCCTTATTATTTTTACACTTTGTTGGCAACAGTTATTTTTCTATAATCTTCTTTAGTTCTTCCGCATATTGTATTAATAATTCATTTACCTTAACAAGGTCTTCAATTAATTCAGAATATTTAGGATACTTTTTCTGTAATTCTTGAGGAGTTAAATCTTTAAATTCCTCTTTATTTAATTCGTTCCAACTCCTGAATTTAGATTGCCATTTGGTTAAATGCGGTCTTAATCCATTGTTCAAGGTTTTAGTAGCAATTTCTACAATTTTTTTCGTGCTTTTATTTGAGCGAATCAATTCAGCAGGAACTTCTCCAATTAATTCTCTAACTTTTTTAAAAATAGCGTACCAAGAATTATAAACTTCTTCAATTACATCATTTTCTTTATCAAATGGAATAGCGGCTTTTCGTGTAACTAATTCAGTCCAAATTTTATGAGCAATTTGTATATCTGTCTTATTTGGTCTGAATTCTGCCGAACCAATATTTCCTAATTTTATGTTGACCTTTACAAGGTCGTATCTCATTTTTTTTCTAATGATTAAAAAATAGATTAGAGATATGAGTGCAAAGAAAATAATAATCCAAATAGATAAAGATATAATTAGATTACAATTGTCATCAAAATAGATTTTAAAAATATCCATATTTAGTGTGTTACGCTATGAACTTTACAAGAAGAATTGTATTTCATCATTTCTTGTGGGTTTACAATTAAATTACTCCTTGTTGTTCTGGCATTAAAAGCATCATCTATGAACTCTCCAAGTTGACTCCCTGAACTAGGGTAACTTCTGTATCTCGAATAGCAATTGTTTTCATTATTCCAATTTTTCTCAAACCTTGGTGGTAAATGAGCGGAATTGTTTTGACTAGGTAATACAATTCCTAATAATCCGTTTGGTATATAATTCCCTTGTCTTAATGAAGATTTAATTTCCCAATCTACATATCTTCTACTGTGAGTGCAACTACCCATTAGAACTATAGTTACTGTTGAATCTTGTAGGTACTTCTCACGAATTTTACTCATTACGTAATCGGTATCTGTACTATCAATAAATTCATCATTGTCATTTGCTCCAAGAACATAAGGAGTGAAAAGACCAAGTTGATTTGCGAAATAATTGATAAAATTATCTACTTCTGTTTTATCTCCTCTAAAATGAGAAATAAATACTCTTCTTTTAATTCCTGACCAAGCCATATTTTTTAAATTTTAAGTCCCAAGAAATTAATAGAATTACTTTCTTGTCGTTTTCTGTTATTATTTATTTTTTCTGTTGCGTTATCCCTTTTCCAATAGGCATAATTCACTTTACTTTCAAAATCTCTTTCTAAATTTTTCCACCTCATACAAACAGCATATTCTGAATCAATATTATCTTGAAGTCTCTCTGGTATTGAATGATTGTTTCCTGGCAGAAAAATAGCAAGTAATCCATTTGGTTTAAAAGACTTCTTTCTGTCAGTAGGATGATTGTAACCTCTTAAGGAAGCCCATATTTCCCAATCAATCCATTTCCTGTGACCTGTTCTTGTTCCAATAATTATTACAGTTACTGAACAAGTCCTCATTTTACTTCTTACTTTATTATAAATAGTTTCGTTAGTAAGATGTCCAATATCGCTTTTTAACGAGTAGTCAGACACTTTCATACTTTTAACGACCTCTCTTAATTCAGAAAGATAGTCTTGGTCGTTATTGTGATGATAACTTATAAAGCAATTTCGTGTCTTCTTTTCGATTGTCATTTTTAATTGTTGCCAACGTGTTTGTGTATGATTTCGTTGCGTGTTTAAGCGACTAAATTAATAAAAAAGAAATCAACTTGGCGGAAAATCCGCAGGATTTTCCAAGTACAAAACTGCCAAGCGATGAATTATACACGGTGTTGGCAATAGTTTTTATTCTGTATTTATTTCAATTCTATTTTTCAGAATTTCGGTTTGAATTTTTTTTAAAATATCATAACTTGACATTTTATAAACTTTCGTTTTTTCATAAATCAAACCATCGTTTTCAGGGCAAATGTAATGTGCGTCACCATCTATTTTCTCGATTAAATTTTGTTTGTTTTTTGGATTTTCTTTTTCTGAAATAATAAGATAAGTAGTTAACCTTTTTTGCAAATATTCTACAATAGCCTGAATATCAATTCTTAATTTTATAGAAATGTCAGTGACAGTTTTACTTTGATAATAGTCATTTTCATATTCAATTAGTTTTTTACTGTGTTTTCTTAAAATCTCTACTAATTTGACATCAATTTCTTGATAATCTCTAATGCCATATTTTTGTGGTTTTTCCACATAGGCGTGAATATTTAAATTTAAGTTGAATGTTTGAATGTAGTTATTAATGGTTTTGTTGTAAACATTCAGTTCTTTTCTTAATTCTCCTAAAGTCATTATCTAAAAGGGTTCTTTTTTAATTTTAGCATTTCCTCCATTTAATTTTATAAGATGTAATAATGCTTTTTCTAATCTTTTTTGATAGTCGTCTTTTCCCAAGTCAGAACTTAAAGGAATTTTAAAAGTTGTATCTGTGGATTTACTAAATCCGTTTTCACTGGCTCGTTTATAGAATAAACTTCCATTGTCAAATCGTATCCACAAAGAAATCCAACCTTCTTTATCCTCGTTATCAAATCTCTCTTTTTTAAATTCTATCTCTTTTATATCTTTAATTTCTACCTTAAAAAAAGCATTTAAATATTCATAATATAGAAAGTTATTTTCAAAGAATAAATCCATTGTATTACTTAATGAATTTACTCTTTCAAATTGATTATATTTTTCTACAATCCATTCTTCAGTCTCTTTTTTGGTTTGACTGAAGATATTCGTTGTAATTAATAATAGTAAAATTGTTAATATTCTTTTCATTGTTCAAAATTATTGCCAACGGTCTTGTGTATGATTGCGTTGCGTGGTTTGGTAACTAATTTAGCAAATAAATACCGAATAGAAAATCCGCGAGGATTTTCGTAAGTAAACACAGACCAAGTAATTAATTATACACGTTGTTGTGCATAGTTGTATTAATGTTCGTGTCCGTGATTTTCACTATTCATTTCTTTTACTTTCAGTCTTTGTTCTGCCAAAGTCTCTACTCCATATTCAAATCGTTCAATATCTGATATTTTAGTTGTATCAATTTCACCAAGTTTCCAAGGTTCTTCTCCCATTTTTTGATATTGAGTTCCATAGATTTGTGGTTCATTTTTGCTTAAAAGATATCTGTCAGTTGCAGCAGCAAAAAGCCATTTGTTGATTGTTGTATCTTTTTTAATTGCTTTTTTCATTAATATTACTGCTAATCCATAATCAGTCGAGTCATTTCCGTGTTGGAAAACCATTGCAGCATTTTTTAAGTCCTTTCCTGTTTTAACTTTTCCAGAATCTAAAAGTTGATGCACTCTTACTCTTCTTAAACTATCCCTTTTATTGACTTCATACCAATTTATATTATCAGTCATTCTGTCGTTTTGGTCGTTTTCATAGATTTCAATCAATTCAGTATTTTCAATTTCAATAATTTTATTTTCAGACTCTTGCTTTTTTTCGGTTTTACAACTTGAAATTGTAACGATTAAAATCAATAATAATATTTTTTTCATATGTTTTGGTTCAATTATGCACAACGGTTTGTGTAAGATTAGTAATGGCAAAGTACGCGAGGATTTTCCGATAGGGAAATCCATTGTAAATACACCGAAACTTTGAGTATTACACAGACCAARYTATKWWTTWTACACGTTGYTACAAGCAGGTTTTGTTYMTTATTCCACYTTCGCAGGTTTTAGAATTAGGTCGTGTTCTGCCGCAATTTTCCCAAATTCTTCTGGGCTAAAAACTGTTGCMTCTTTTCCAGGTTTCGCTCCAACTTTTTTGAAAAAAGAGAGTAAACCATCTTTGTCATTWGGTATTATTACAAAAACTAATTTTAAAGGTTCGTTWCCAGTATTTTTAAATGAATGGTATTCTCCGGGAGCAGTGTACCATACATAACCTTCTTTTACAGGAGTTTCTATWCGTTTRTCATTTTCATAAGTTATAACAATTCCTTCTCCAGATAGRAAATAAGCAATTTCTTCAGTTTTATTATGCTTATGTTCAGGTAATGCTCCACCAATTCCTAATTCATATTTYGCAAAACTTGCAGATGCGTGTGGATGACTTTCTGCATCCATAAATATTTGAAGTTTACCACCMGAACCAAGCGTGTCTTTATTTTTAGGAAAAACCCAYAAGTGTTTTCCAGCATCAGGTTTCATAATTYCTCCGATTGRTTTTYCAGTTTTGATAGTCGTTTCAACTGTTTTTTCTTCGGTTTCTGTTTTAGATTTATTATTCTCACAACTTTGTAGCATTATGAATAAGCCCAAAAAAGTAAATAATAACAATGCTCTACACGATTTTCGAAATCCATTTTTTAAATTCATAATTTTAATATTTATTGGTTAGTATTAATTTTTTTCAACTTGCTTGTAACTGGTTATAAAAGTACTAAAGTACTCTTTTATGGGTTTATATTTCCGGATAACAGGAACTTTTGTTCCTGTTTGCCGTTTTTTGTTAATGATAGTAATAGAGTGTCTAAAGGACTTTTTACGTCCAATAAATCTTTCTTTGCGACATGTGTGTATATCATTGTCGTTTCTGGTTTAGAATGACCTAATAACTCTTGTATATGTCTTAAGCCAATACCATTTTCTAATAAATGAGTTGCATAGCTATGTCTCAAAGTATGTGGTGTTACACGCTTGGTGATCTTAGCAATATCACATGAGCGACTTAAAAATTTTCGAATACTACTTGCAGTATATTTTTTAGAATTTACACCTTCTACAAAATAAAGCTCAGGCTTATAGGTGAAAAAATAATTTTGTAATAAAGGTAAAAAACTATCAGCCAATACAATATATCGATCTTTTCTGCCTTTAGCGTTTTTTATAAATACTTGTCTACGATCTATATCGATATGTCTCAATTGTAGATTTATCAATTCACCAACCCTTAATCCGCTTGAGTATATCAATGCTAATATGGCTCTATGCTTTAAGTTTTTAGTACTTCGCAATAAATCAAAAACTTCTTCTTGTGACAATACACTTGGTAAAATTTTGCTTTTATGTGGTCTTCTTAATTTGAGATTATCAATAGCACAAGTAGGATAAAATTCTTTAAATAGTTTAATGGCACTTATCATTTGTCGGTAGGTACTCACACTATATTTTCTTGGAACAAATACATCTTCAGTAAATTTTTCTACATCACGATTATTCAACTCATGTAGAGGCTTATCCTTGATGTAATCAATAAAATCTGCCGTAAAAGTAAAATAGGTTTTAACCGTACTTTCACTATACTGTCTCCCTTTTAAATACTTAACAAAATCTCTAAGAACAGTTTTGTTTTCTTCTGATATATTTCGTGGTTTTTTTACAATCTTTACTTTTGTTTTTTGATAAATGGAGTCGTGGTATTTTAAGTCAAACTCTTCTTTTGTAAATTCTTTATTGAAAATCGCGATGTTTTTATTGGTATATAAAATGTACCATCCTCTCAATGTTTTGCTCCATTTAAATCCTGGAATCTTTTTTAACTTATCAATAAGGGTTTGATTGTATTGAAAAAATAAAACAAGTTGTACTTCTTTACGATGTACCACCTTTTTTAATAAAACGGAAGTTTTAGAAATTGTATTATTCATAGCATTTCAAAAATACCATTTTTTTTTAATTAATAAAAATTAATTAAATATAAAACTTAACTCGTTGAGCAATATTCATCAAAACCGTAATGAGTCGTCTGTTTGAGTAAAATTTAATTTTTCTTCCAAAAATAAGGAGTTAGAAGTATCAAGACTGTAAATAGTTCTAAACGACCTATCAACATTAGAAAGGTGCAAAACCATTTTGCAGCAGTTGATAAATGGGCGTAATTATCTACAGGACTCAAACTACCAATTGCTGGCCCAATGTTTCCTAATGATGAGGCTGCTGCACCAATTGCTGACACAAAATCTAATCCTAAAAATGTGAGAATAATGGCACTTAAAATAAAAATAAGCATATAAAGTACAAAGAACGAAAGTATATTAAAGATAATGCTTTGATGTACTGCTTTGCCGCCATAACGTACAGGAATTATTGCACTTGGATGTAATAATTTTTTAAGTTCAAGCAAACTGCTTTTTATCATCATAATATGGCGAACGATTTTAACTCCACCACTTGTAGATCCTGCTGAACCTCCAATAAAAAACAGCGAGAAAACAATCATTGTTGCAAAAGAATTCCACATAGTAAAATCTGCAGTTACAAAACCTGTTGTTGTTAATATTGCAATAACTTGAAATCCTGCATGTCTAAATGCACTCTCAGTTTCTCCCCAAGGCATTGGATGATCAACTGTTGTTTGCAGTATTGGATCTTGAAATTGAACAATCAGCAATGTCATTACAATAACAATTCCTAAAGTCCCTAAAAAATACCATTTAAACTCTTCGTTTTTAAGGATGCGTTGCCATTTCCCTTTAAAAATAAAATAGGTTATCATAAAGTTTGTACCTGCAATAAACATAAATAATGTAATAATATATTGCACCATTGGCATTCCATTCCAATAAGCAATACTTGCATTTTTGGTCGAAAATCCTCCTGTACTTAATGTTGCCATTGCATGATTAATGGCATCGAACCATCCCATTCCAGCAATTTTAAGAAGTAAAAACTCAGTAATTGTAAGCGAAAAATAGATTAACCAAAGACGTTTTGCAGTTTCTGTAATTCTTGGATGCATTTTATCTGCTGATGGTCCTGGCGCCTCTGCCATAAAGAGTTGCATTCCTCCAATTCCTAAAAGCGGTAAAATTGCAATTGTCAAAACGATAATTCCCATTCCGCCAATCCAATGAGTTGCGCTACGCCAAAAAAGGATTCCCTTTGGCATTGACTCAATATCTGTAAGAATAGATGCTCCAGTTGTTGAATACCCAGAAATTGTTTCAAAAAAAGCGTTGGTAAACTCAGGTATTGTTCCTGATAAAATATAGGGCAGTGTTCCTGTAAGTGAGAGAATCAACCATCCGAAGGTGACAATTAGATATCCTTCTTTTTTTTGGAGATTTTTTTCAGCATTTCTATTAAAATACCACATTAAAAAACCAAGTACAATCGTTATAAGACCTGCATATAAAATTCCCCATTTTGCACTTTCTTGATGGTAAATACTAAACGGAACTGCAAGTAACATAAAAACACCATTGAGCATTGAGGTAAGCCCAAGAAAACTAATAATTATTTGGTAGTTTAGGTTTTTCATGTGGTTATTCCTACTGTTTTTAATTGGCACATGTGTTCGCTATTAATAATTTCATTTGATGACACTATTTTTAACATGCTCGGTTCATTGAAGTTTATTTAAATAATTCTTCAACTTCATTGATTGATTCTGGCAAACAAAAAACGACCGCTTTATCTCCTGCAATAATTTGAAAATCTCCGAATGTCATCAAAGCTTTACCATTTCTTATAACGCCTCCAAAGACAGCATTTCTTGTTAATTTAATATCTTTAACTGGTTTTTTCGTTACCTTAGAATTAGGTTTTACATTAAACTCTAAAACTTCAGCATTTACATGTTTTAAGTTTGCAATAGCAAGAACTTCGCCTTTCCTAACATGTTTAAAAATCTCACTTGCAGCCAATAATTTTTTGTTGATAAGTGTATCAATTCCAATAGTTTGTGAGATGTTTATATAGTCCATATTCTCAACTAAAGCAATTGTTTTTTTAACACCTTTAGACTTGGCAACCAAACAGGACATAATATTGGTTTCTGTATTTCCAGTAACGGCAATAAATGCATCCATTTCTCTGATGTTTTCTTCTTCAAGTAGTTCTAAATCTCTACCATCACCATGAATAACAAGTGTGTTTTCTAATTTTTCTGCAAGATTAAATGCTCTATTCTTATCTTTCTCTATGAGTTTAACTCGAAATTTCTCTTGACATAATTTACGAGCAGATTTTTCTCCAATTTTGCTTCCGCCAAGAATCATCACATCATTTATAACAAAATCTTCTATACCTGTAAGTGTGTGCAATTTTGGAAGACTTTTACTTGGACAAGAAAAATATACTTCATCGCCTAATTCGAATATAGTGTCTCCACGAGGAATAACAGTTTGTGAGTTATTAGTGTGTTTTACGGCAATCGTTATAAAATCTATTTCTGAAAACTTTTTTTTGGTCTGCTGTACAGTATAATTTATAATAGGTGACTTGCTACTTAAGGTACTTCCAACCATATTTAATACACCATCTTCAAAAGTGATAGAATCATTGAATGTAGATTGATGAAGTAACATTGTGATTTCTTTTGCTGCTAATTCTTCAGGAGAAATAGCAAAATCCATTCCTAATTCTTTGAAATTTATTTCAGTATTTTTAATAAACTCTGGATTGTTAATTCTAGCAATAGTTTTTTTTGCTCCTAATTTTTTTCCAATTACAGCTATTGTGAAATTGGTGTTTTGAGAATCGGTAACTGCAATTAATAAATCGGTTTTAGCAATGCCAAGATCTTGTAATGCTTTAATAGAAGTCGCATCTCCTTTAGTAGTAATAACATCAAGATGAGAGTCTAGATAACTTAGTTTGTCACTATCTAAATCAATAACATAAATGTCTTGAGATTCGTAAGATAATAGTTTTGCAAGGTGAAATCCAACATCTCCAGCACCAGCAATAATAATTTTCATGTGTTTAATATTTATTGTTTTTAACGGTCATGCTTCGATATAGTTTAATTGAGCGAAGTCGAAATACTCAACTCAGTCATGCAGTTCGCTATTCATCATTTTCTTAGATAATAAATTTTTAGCCTGCTCGTTTGATAATTGCGAATATTTAATACAAATATATTAACTTATATTTGATAAAAAAAGAGATTCTATGAATGATAAAAAGACTTCGTTTTCAATTAAAAACTGGAAAGAAGATGATAGACCACGAGAAAAACTGATAGTTAAAGGAAAATCTATACTATCTGATGCTGAATTGATTGCTATTTTGATAGGTTCAGGAAGTAGAAGTGAAAGTGCTGTAGAGTTATCAAAGCGTATATTGGCATCAGTAAATAATAATTTGAATGCATTGGCACGATTATCAGTTGAACGATTGACACAGTTTAAAGGTATTGGACAGGCAAAGGCAGTGAGTATTGTAACAGCACTTGAACTTGGGCGAAGAAGGCGATTAGAAGAGGCTCTAGAGCAGCCTAAGATTACCAGTAGTAAAGAAGTTTTTGAGATTATGCAACCAATCATTGGAGATTTGCAACATGAAGAGTTTTGGGTTTTATATCTTAATAATTCTAATAAAATTATTGACAAATCTCAGGTAAGTAAAGGCGGAATAACAAGCACATTGGTTGACACTCGTTTGGTTTTTAAAAAAGCAATGGAAATCTCTGCTGTTGGAATAATTTTAGCGCACAATCATCCTTCAGGAGCGTTAAAACCAAGTGAATCTGATAAGAAATTGACTCAGAAAATTAAAATTGCAGGAGAAACATTAGATATAAAAATTTTGGATCATCTTATAATTACTGAAAAAGCGTATTTTAGCTTTGCCGATACTAATAATTTATAGAATTGATACTCGTTTACACACATAAAATTACACCAAGGCTTACTTATATCTTTAAGCATTTTTTTATCAGAATATTGCATGTTCCTGTAAGTTTTACAACTACTGTTGACGAGTTTGTAGCACATAACGGACCTAAAATGACATATTCTAAGACCTCTCTCGGGAAAGAGTTTTTTGTGCGAAGTCATGATTTGTTATACGAGCAAGGAGTTAATGATATCGATATTGCACTTTCTAAATGGGATGCTGTTCCGTGTTTTTTTTCAGCAGGAAAATTATCAACAATTCCGTTTGATATATTTGCGGCAAGCTTTTATTTGATGAGTAGATATGAAGAGTATTTGCCTTTTGTACAAGATGAAAATGAACGTTTTCCAGCAGCAGAAAGTTTAGCGTTTAAGCATAAATTTCTTGAAAAACCATTAATAGATATTTGGGCATATAAATTTTTAGAATTTTTAAAAGAAAAGTTCCCAAATTATGACTTTCAAGAAAGGAATTTTGAGTTTATCTCTACAATTGATGTGGATAATGTATATGCGTATAAACAAAAAGGTGTTTTAAGAAATTTTGGAGGTTTTTTTAGAGATCTATTTACGCTCCGTTTTGATACAGCAATTGAACGATTACTTGTTTTATTGAATTTCAGGAAAGATCCGTTTGATACTTTTGAAGCCCTTTTAGAAGTGTCGAAAAAACATAAAATAAAAACAATTTTTTTCTTTTTAATTGGCGATTATACTACATATGATACAAATGTTTCTTCGTCTAACACAAAATACAAATCGTTAATAAAATCTATTGCAGATTATGTTGATGTAGGTCTTCATCCGTCGTATTTTACGATGAAAAATCCAAACAAATTAAAAGTAGAGAAAAAACGACTAGAAGCAATCGTTAACAAACCAATATTAAAATCAAGACAGCATTTTTTGCGTTTAAAACTTCCAGAAACCTATCAAAATTTGATAGACTTAGATGTTGTTGAAGATTATTCGATGGGATATGCAAGTCATTATGGATTTAGAGCAAGTACTTGTACACCTTTTTATTTTTATGATTTAGATTTTGAAATTCAGACACCTTTAAAAATATTTCCATTCGCAGTTATGGACACTACATTGAATGATTATTTGAATTATGTTCCTGCTGTTGCAAAATCAAAAATAAATCAGTTAAAAAAAGAAGTTCAGGCAGTAAATGGAACTTTTATACTATTAATTCATAACGAAACATTGAGCGAAAATAAGCGATGGAAAGGTTGGCAAAAAGTATATAAAGATGTTGTTTCTCAAATCAATAAATGATGATACGGTATATTAAACGGTCAGAATTAGATATTGAAAAATACGATTTGTGTATTGAGAACTCAAAAAACTCAAGAATTTATGCATTTTCTTGGTATTTAGATATCGTTGCAGATAATTGGGATGTTCTAATCTTAAATGATTATGAGGCAGTTATGCCATTGCCTTGGCGAAGTAAATACTTTATTAAATTCATTTATCCACCTTGTTGGACACAGCAATTGGGAGTTTTTTCTGATAAAGAAATAGATAAAGAATTAGTAGATGTTTTTATAAAAAGTATTCCTAAAAGATTTAAAAAAATTACACTGAACTTAAACAGTGAGAATAATATTTTAAAAGAAAAAGTAATCATTAAGACAAATTACATCCTTCCTTTAAATAAACCTTACGGAGAATTGTTTAAGAACTATAAATCAGTGAGGAGAAGATATAAAACTAGGTTTAATAAAGAGGATTTGGATCTTTTTAAGGTTGCTACTTCACAAGAAATAATAAAACTGTTTGTTCTACAAAAGAAAAGTAGTGTTGATTTAAAAAAATCAGATTATGATAGATTAGAGCAATTAATTAGTTATTTGACTAGTATTAATAGTGTAGATATTATTATTGTAAAAAATAAAGGAGGTGTATTGCTTGGAGGTGCATTTTTCATAAAAGATTCTAAAAGAATTACCTATTTATTTTCTTCAGTTTCTCCAGAAGGTAGAGATAAAAAAGTGATGACTTATATTATTGATAGCGTAATTAAAGAATATGCTGATTCTAATTTTATTTTAGATTTTGAGGGTTCTATGATTCCTGGAATTGCATTCTTTTTTAAGAGTTTTGGATCACAAGAAGAAATGTATTTTAATTTTCAGAAACGATTGATTTTCTAAAAAAATAAAAGAAAAATAACATTGATAATATCCCAGTAAACCACATTAATATCGCAGACGTTGTAGCGGCTCCAAAGATTCCATATTTAGGGATAAGGTTATAGTTTAGAATCACATTCAATATTACAGCAACAGATGTTATTATAAAATTGATGTGAGGCTTTCCTATTGATGATAATAAGTTTCCAAAGACTCCACGTAAAATTAAAATTCCCGAAACTCCAATTGTTAAAACAATCATTGATGAATTATAGTTAGTATAATCAGTATCAAAAATTGATAGAATTTTAGATCCGAAAAGAAAAATAAATAGGATACAGACCAAACTAATAATTGTGAATAATTGAATGTAGTTTTTAATGTATTTTTTGATATAAAGTTTATCATTTATTTTTTCTGTAAAATCTACAAAGTCAGTGACAATAACTACTTGCGATAGGAACAATAAACTATATGGAATAATTGAAACATATTTGAAAGCAGTTACTAACTCCATATTTAAAATATTCCCTATCAATATAATATCAATAGCAATAAGAAGTTGGGTAGTAACATTCGATAAACTAGCGAAAAAGCCATATTTCCAAAAGGAAAAGTTAATGACACTTAGTTTTGTGTATTTTTTCCAGTCAACATTAAGCTTTTTGATGAATATTAGCGCAGTAATTAATGGCACGATAATTAACGATATTGCATAGCCCAATTCTTGATAATAATAACTCAATCCAAAAACAAGAATAACAAGTAAAATATTATACGTTAGTTCTGCAAAGGAGTATAATTTGTTGTTTTTATGAAGTCTATATTGAATTTTTACCAATTCAAATATGTAATGAGTGATAATTGCAGATGATAAAAGAATGAGATAAAAACGAGTTTCTTTGAACTCAAAATCAATACTAAAAGCTGCAATAATTATAATTGTGATAAGAATCAGACTAACAAGAACGCCTTTTTTAAAAGCGTATATAAAAAGGTTGTTTTTTTCTTCCTTTGATTTTAATAGTGCTGCATAACGTATTAATCCTTGATGAAGCCCAAAACCAGCAATTGGAATAATAAAAGAAACAATTTGAAAAGCATAAATAACAATTCCAAGTTCTTTGTTTGGAATTAATTGAAGTGCTATCCAAGAAGCAACAAATGAAAGTAATCTAGATGTTACAGTTGCTGTAAAAACGTAACTTCCAGCTCTTTTATGAAAATTTTTGATAAATTGAATTATACTATTCACTTAATTAATAAATTTTTCTATCCATAATTCTGTTGATACGAGTTGCCATATTTTTTGTTCGTTATTGGTTTTTACTATAGTATCAATCACTTGGTTGTTAAAAATATTTCTGTTTTTTAATTTTGATATAGAATCAAAAACAAATTCTTTCAATTCATTTGAAATCCAATATTCTAAAGGTAATCTTAACCCTTTTTTACTCATATTCAAAGTGCTTGGTGCAATATGTTTTTTCGCAACTTGCTTTAAAATATATTTTTGAACAGCGCCTTTTTGCTTAAATTTTGTTGGAATTTTATAAACAGTTTCTATAAAATTATGATCAAGTAATGGAAGTCTTCCTTCTACTGAAAAATGCATAGTAAACTGGTCAATAGTTCTCATTTGATGATTTCCAATATATGACTTTAAATTGTAAAAACTGATGGCTTCAAAATCATCAGTAAAATTCAAATCACTAGGGTTATATAATTTTGATATAGTATTTTCGGTATCAATCACATCGTTTTTAAATAATTGATTAATAGTATTGTCATTAAATGTTGTATAATAATGAGAGTAAAACTGACCTATATCTTTATATTTTGATAACTGTTTTGCTTTGTTTATTTTTTGATGGATATTTGGTAATAACTGTAAAATTTGCTTTTTATTTTTAAGATTATTCCAAAGTTTTAGTTTGTTATACACATCATAACCGCCAAATAATTCATCACCTCCAAGACCACTTAAAACTACTTTTAAGTCATTTTGAGCAGCCATTTTTGATAGAATATAATTTGAAGATAAATGGTGATAAGGCTCTTCATTAGCAGTTATAATAGCATCAATATTTTTTAGAATTTCATTTGAATTAGCGTAATTAACAATATGATTTAAACCATGTAAATTAGCAGTGTCACTTGCTTGATTTACTTCATTATATTTATTAAAATCTTTAAAGCCAAGCGTTAAGCACTTTATGTTTTTGTGTTCTTTTGAGGCCATTACTGCTATGGTTGTTGAGTCGATTCCACCACTCATAAAAGTTCCAACTTCAACATCGGCATTTAACCGATAATTTATAGATTCAAAAAGACTTTCTTCAACCATTTTAAGGGCATCATTTTCTGACAGAGATAAGTCTTGAGTATTGGTTGGTATTTCCCAATACTGCTTTTTTTCGATTGAGTTGTTTTTTAAATTGAACTTTAAATAATGTGCAGGTTCTAGTGAACTTATTCCATTAAAACAAGTATTTGGTCTTTGAGCAATAGAAAAACGAAAGTTTTGATGTAGCCCTTCCCAATTTATTTTCGGACTGTAAATTTTCGAATCAATTATAGCCTTCTGAGTACTTGAAAATATAAATTGTTCATTGTTTTGAAAATAGTATAAAGGCTTGATTCCAATTCTATCTCTTGCTATAAACACCTGATTTTCAACTGTGTCTAATATGGAGTACGCAAACATTCCGTTGAATTTATCTAATGATTTAGAGTTCCATTCTTTGTAAGCGTTTAAAACAACTTCTGTATCAGAGTTTGAAAAAAATGTGTGCCCTAATGATATAAGTTCACTTTTTATTTCTTTATAATTATAGATTTCACCGTTAAAAACGATCCAATAGCGTTTACTCACATCAGACATTGGTTGATGACTATTGTTTGATAAATCAACAATTTTGAGATGTCTAAACCCAAATCCAAGTTTGTAATTATAATTAAATGTAGCATTAATATGTTTATCGTCTTTCACAATGCTATCATTGCCAATTACATGAGTTGGTTTAGTATCAAACAGAAGATAACCTTCATCATCTGGACCTCTATTAATCATACTATTTGTCATCAAAGACAAAGCATTTGAAATAGGGATATTCTTATTTTTATTTATGATTCCAGCAATACCACACATATTTTATCTGAGTGTTTTTAAATAGAGTTCAGTAAACTTTTTGCATATTATAGTCTTACTATATTTAATTTTAATAAAATCATGCATTTTTTGAGAATCATATTTCTTTACATTATCCATATAATGAATAATGCTTTTTAGTAATCTTTCCTGATTATTAATTGGAATGATAGTACTAAATTCTGTAGCATCTATCTCTGTTAATATTCCAGTATTTGTTGATATTACTGGAGTTCCAACGGCTATTGATTCTGTCATTACCAATCCAAAGGACTCATAGTTACTAAATGAAACATACACATTTGCTTCTTGGAGTATTTTTGCAATTCCTTCTTGAGATTGCGATTCTATTAATTGTATATTCTGCTTAGGAATTTTCAGTTTTTTAATATGACTTTTTATCTCTTTAAAGTCATCATTTCCAACTAGTTTTAGCATAAAATCTGTTCTTACTTTTGAAAGATCCTCTATAACATTTAATAAACCAGTAATATTTTTCTGCTTATTAAATAAATTTGAAACATTAACTATTGTAAATATTTTATTAATTGTTTCTATTGGAAAAAAAATGGATGTATCAACAACATTAGGAACAACATTGTAATTGCCTTTCAATCCAAATTTTTGCATATCATTTGCAAGATTATTACTTATTGGACAAATATATTCAGCATTATTTACAATCAATTTTATAAGTATTTTTTTTAAAAAGCCAATTGATTTATTTAATGGATATTGATACTCGGTCCAATGTTCTGTTATGATATATTTTTTTCTTTTAAAGATTTTTAAATATAACGCTATCAACCCTTTAGGGTAAATAACATTTAAGTGGACTAGGTCAAAATCTTCGATTTGTTTGATTATTTTTAGATATGTTTTAAAAAAGATGAAGAATTTAAATAAATGTAATTTTTCAGAAACATAAACAATGATTGTGTCTACATTATTGATTTTTTCTTTCTTTATTTCAATAGATTTTTCTAGATATTTATCAGTAACGATGTGAACCAAAGTAACTTTATGTGCGCTTGCAACAGTTTCAGCATGTCTCTGTACAAAGTCACCATTTGTAGGGAAAATCCTTGAAGGATACCAACTACTTAAAAAAAGAATATGAAGTTTTTTACTCAAGTATTTTTATTTGTTCAAATATAATATAAATTTGAAATTAAACGTTTTGAAATTACAATAATAGCAGTATTTTTAGGCAATGAACCGAGCATGCTAAAATCATTATTGCAAAGAGAATAATTATTAACGGACACATGTGACAGTTAAAAAAACACTAGATATACACACATGAATATAAAACATATTTTTTTTGATTTAGACCATACACTTTGGGATTTTGAAGTAAATTCTGCTAAAACTTTTGAGAAAATTTTTAAGGATAACAACATTACTATTAACATATCAGTTTTTTTAAATAACTATAAACCAATAAATTTTGAATATTGGCGACTTTATAGAAATGATAAAATATCAAAAAAAAAGTTGAGATATGGTCGATTGAAAGATACCTTTGACAAGATTAACTATAGTATTTCAGACGATTTAATTGATAAGTTATCTGATGATTATATTGCTGTTTTACCAATGTTTAATGCGCTGTTTGATGGAACTCATGAAGTTTTAGAGTATTTAAAACCAAAATATCAATTGCATATTATCACCAATGGTTTTAGTGAAATACAAAGTGATAAGATGATAAATTCTAAGATTGACAACTACTTTGATAAGGTTATAACATCTGAGAGTGTAGGGGTGAAGAAGCCAAATCCTAAAATTTTTGAACATGCGTTGAAAGTTGCAAATGCAAGTAAGAATGATAGTATTATGATTGGTGATAGTTGGGAGGCTGATATTATGGGTGCAAAAAACTTCGGAATCCAACCTATTTATTGTAATTTTGAAAATCAACTCGTAGACCCTTCGATTATTAGTGTAAATCACTTATTGGAGTTGAAAAATCACCTTTAAAAAACACAAAATGTTAAAAATAAAATTTCTTTCAGTATTCTTTTTTCTTACTTCATTATTTATGTTTTCTCAAGAAAGTATTAATGAATATAAATATATAATTGTACCAAGTCAATATGGTTTTCAAAAAGCAGAAGATAGTTATCAACTAAATTCTTTGACTAAGTTTCTGTTTAATAAAGCAGGATTTATAGCAATTTTAAGTACAGATAACTTCCCAGATGATTTGGCAAAGAATAGATGTTTAGCGCTTACAGCAAAATTAAAAAAGAATTCTTCAATGTTTTCTACCAAAATGAATTTTGATTTAGTAAGTTGTAATAATACAGTTGTTTTTTCTTCAAAAGAAGGAACCTCAAAAGAAAAAGATTATAATAAAGCATATCATCAAGCTGTTAGAAAAACGTTTGAAGGTATTAAAGCAAGAAATTATAAATATACTCCTAAAGAGGCAGTTGTTGAGGTTGAAGTGATAAAGGAAATTCTTGAGAATAAAATTCCTAAAGATGTAATTATTATTATTGCTAAAGAAGAAAATAAAACTGTAACACCTACAGTCAAAGAAACTTCAGATGTACTATATGCACAACCAGTAAAAAACGGATTTCAATTGGTTGATAGTTCACCGAAAGTTGTATATATTATTCAGTCTACTGGTTTAAAGGATGTATATTTTATTAAAAATAAAAGTGGAATAATCTTTAAACAAAATGGAAAATGGTTTCTTGAATATTACTTTAATGATGATCTGATTAGGAGAGATTTAAACATTAAATTTTAATATTTATATTTTTCCCAACGCTTCTTTAAAAACTCTCTAAAACTATTTTCACGAGGATTATTTCCAGGATCATATAATTTAGTTTTACTTATTTCTTCCGGTAAAAATTCCTGTGCTACAAAGTTATTTTCATAACTATGAGCATATTTATAATCCTTACCATAATCTAAATCTTTCATCAATTTAGTAGGCGCATTTCTCAAATGTAAAGGAATAGGTAAGTCGCCTGTTTCGCGTACCAATTGCTGTGCTTTTCCGATAGCCTCATAGGATGCATTACTTTTAGGAGAATTTGCCAAGTAAATTGCACATTGACTCAATATAATCCTCGATTCAGGAAAACCAATCGTACTTACAGCTTGAAACGTATTATTTGCTAGTATTAAAGCAGTAGGATTTGCATTTCCTATGTCTTCTGAAGCAGATATAAGTAATCTTCGTGCAATAAATTTCACATCTTCACCGCCTTCAATCATACGTGCAAGCCAATATACAGCAGCATTTGGGTCACTACCTCTAATTGATTTTATAAAAGCCGAAATAATGTCATAATGTTGTTCGCCAGTTTTGTCATAGCGAGCCATATTCTTCTGGACTCTCTCCATCACATACTCATTAGTGATGGTTATTTTATCTTCTGATGAAACCAATAACTCAAATATATTCAATAATTTTCTAGCGTCACCTCCAGAAAGTCTAAGTAAAGCATCAGTCTCTTTAAGTTTTATTTTCTTTTTTGAAATAAATGTATCTTTTTCAATGGCTCTGTGTAATAAAGCAATTAAATCATCTTTTCCAAACGAATTTAAAATATAAACCTGACAACGAGAGAGTAGTGCAGGAATCACTTCAAAACTAGGGTTTTCAGTAGTTGCACCAATCAATGTAACCCATCCTTTTTCTACAGCACCTAAAAGAGAATCTTGTTGTGATTTGCTAAATCGATGAATCTCATCAATAAATAAAATTGGGTTTTTGGTAGTAAATAAACCGCCACTTTGTTTGGCTTTCTCTATAACTTCGCGAATATCTTTTACACCAGAATTAATAGCACTTAATGAATAAAAAGGACGTTTAGATTCTGTAGCAATAATGTTGGCAAGTGTCGTTTTTCCTATTCCTGGAGGTCCCCAAAGAATTAGTGAAGGAATAATACCATTCTTTATATGTTGCGTTAAATACCCTTTATCACCAACCAAATGTTGCTGACTTATATAGTCTTCGAGAGTTTTTGGACGAATTCGTTCTGCCAATGGTTCATTCATAGGATAAAAATAGTAGTTTTATAAATAATTATGCATCACAATCTGACAATTTTTCAGAAGAATTGATTTTGGATGTATTTTTGACAAGTTATAAGCAATGGAAGATTCAAAAATATTTAAGTTTAGTAATTCGGTATTAATAGCACCTTTTTTATTGGTGTTTTCAATTTGGTTTGTCTATTGGATAGAAATCAAATTTGGATATAATTTTACAAAGTACGGAGTTTACCCTCAGTCAATCAAAGGATTGCGAGGTGTTTTATTTTCGCCGTTTATTCACAGTGGAACTTCTCACTTGTTTAACAACTCTATTCCATTGGCAGTTTTAACAGCATCACTTTTCTTTTTTTATAACAAAGTTGCTTTACGAATTTTGTTTTTTGGTACACTCTATACAGGTTTTTTAACATGGATCATTGCAAGAGATTCTTATCATATAGGAGCAAGTGGAGTAGTGTACCTCTTATTTAGTTTTATATTTTTTAGCGGAATTATCAGAAAGCATTTTAGGCTGATTGCACTTTCTTTAATTGTTATTTTTCTTTACGGAAGTATGATTTGGTATGTTTTCCCTATTAAAGAAAAAATGTCTTGGGAAGGGCACTTGTCAGGTTTTTTAGTTGGACTACTTTTTGCTATAACTTATAGAAAGATTGGCCCACAAAAACCAACATATATTCATAAGCAAACCGATTTTGATTTGCAATTTGATGAAGAAGGTAATTATTCTCCAATAATTGAAGAAGAATCAGAAGGTATAAGCGAATAAAACGATTATTTGATACGTTGCCTTACAACTTCGTATAAAAAGGCTCCACATGCTACAGAAACGTTCAGAGATTCAATTTCACCTAATAATGGAAGTTTTGCTTTAGCATCTACCATTTTTAATATTGATGGATTTACACCTCTATGTTCAGAACCCATAATTATGGCTGTAGGTTTTGTAAAATCTATATCATAGATAGTGTCAGTTGTTTTTTCTGTTGCAGCAACCATTTGCACATCTGATGCTTGTAATAAAAACATCGCATCTTTTAGATGATTAACTCTACAAATAGGAACTTTAAATGCTGCACCAGCAGATGTTTTAATTGCATCGGCATTTAAAGGTGCGCTACCTTGATTTTGTACAACAATACCATCAACACCTGTACATTCAGCAGTTCTTATAATTGCACCAAAATTACGAACATCAGTAATTTGATCGAGTAGGAGGAATAGGGGAGTTTTTTTACTCTCCAAAACTTCATCAACAAGAGTTTCTAAATCATAAAAATCAATTGGTGAAATTGTAGCAACCACACCTTGATGATTATTATCTTTTGATAAATGGTTTAGTTTTTCTACCGGAACAAAACTTGTGGATATTTTATGCTCTTTTATTAATCCATTAAGTTCTGAAAATAATGAGCCTTTTAAATCTTTTTGTAAATATACTTTTTGTATAGTCGCATCAGAATTAATTGCTTCAATAACTGCTCTTATTCCAAATATTTTTGATGATGTATTTTCCATGCTGCAAATGTATGTAAAATAAAAAACGCTCCGAAATTCGGAGCGTTTTATTATTAGTATAAAAATTGATTTTATTTTTTGATGATTTTTTTTGTTCCTATCTTATTTGCAGCGTATATTTTTACAAAATACATTCCTGATGCCAAATGTTCAATACGTATAGATTTTGATTCTTCTGTAGAAGTAAGCAATTTTCCATATACATCATAAACTTCAAGTTTATCAATAGTAAGGTTTGAGTTTGCAGTTATAGTATTATTTGTAGGATTAGGAAATAATTGTATTTCATTTGAAATATCATATTCATCTACTGATAAAATATTACAAAAATCTATATCAAAGTTTAATTCTATAGGGTCTCCAGGAGTTAAATCTCTTCCTGTAAATCCAGAAAAATCTTCAGCAAATCTAATTGCTCTAAAGACTATATTATCTCCAGTTGCAGGTGTATCTCCTTGTGTTAAGGTTTCATTTGTAGCAATAGGGTTTACATATTCCCAAACTTTATTATTATTTGTATCAATTTCAAAAAAGTAACCAGAATCACCATCACATATTAGAGTATTACCATTAGGTAACCTTTGACCACTAGACATTATACCTGAAAAGAAATCTGTTGGATTATTAGGATCTATATATTGCCATTCTGCTGCAATCGGATCATAACCAGTTGATTCTACATATGTATATACGCCAGCAGAACTTGTAGGAGGAGTTATTATGTCTATGGATGAAGCTGCTGATGTCGTTCCATTATTGAAAATCATAATTTTTCCAGCATCATTTAATCCATTTGGAATCCAATGCGGTTAATGTTGGGCATATAATGTTCTGTCAGTAGAAGTCCCTTTGTTGTATGCTTCTTTATTTCCCCAACGATAAAGTAAATCTCCACCTTTACCATAAGTTCCTCCAGAATCTGTTGCAGCTTCAGCAGTTGTTGTAGAGTGATCTATTATATAAATTTCGCTTAAATGTCTTGTGCTGAGTACAATCTGATCTAAATCTTCATTATATTGTATTGAATTTACATGAAGCCAATTTGCATCTGTTGTAGAAGTCATTAAGAAATTTATATTAAGTAATTGAGGATTGTCAGCAATTACACCAAAATTATCTTTTGAAGCGTCAAAATCTTGTATTAAATGATCTTTAATATTCCATTCCCAAACTATGTTTGCTTGATTTGAACCAATTGGCTCAAGTTCAACAATTTGTTCATTATATAATTTACCGTCCTCTAATTTTGATGGGTCTCTACCTGATTGAATGGCTTCATTCATATCCATAGTAGTAACAGCTAGCATTAAAATATTTCCATTATTAAGTGGAAATATATCATGATGTTGTGAAAAGGTTGGTGATGAGTAGTTATATTCCCATATTAAGTTACTATCCCAATCATATAATTCAATTCTACCGCCAACTCCTCCAAAAGAAATATCAGCATTGTCTATTTTACAAGTTCTTAAGAGGTTGCCATTTTCTAATAAATAAACTGACGCACCAGTAGTATATGCACTAGACCATTGATTTACAACTTGCCCACAATTATTGATTAAATAAGTTTCAGTTGACCTTACAGGAGCAAGGATAGTATAACCATTATATGACCCAGAATCATTTCTTAGTACTCCAACAGTTTGACTAAAACTACTTTGAGAAAAAATAAATATTGTGAAGAATATAGGTAGAAAATATTTTTTATTCATATTTAATTTTATGTAAAAGGCCATTCTAAATTTTAGAATGGCCTTTATATTAATTTACAATCTATTAATAGATATTATGGACAATCTTGAGTTCCACTAGTGATAACACCTACTGTTGGCGATGGGCCATCAGCATAAACTGTTCCATCAGGAGCAGTTAGAGTATAAACTATTTCACTATCCCAATCTCCACTTAAAAATTCAAAACTATAATCTGCACCATCAGTAACAGCAATATTTAAAGTTACAGTTTCAGAGCCAATAGTTCCATCAGGATCATCATTATAATATGATGTAGTAGTCCCTTCAGATGTTAAATCTATAGATGCTCCATTCCAACCATCTCCATAAGTGTCAGTTGCTTCAAGAACCCAAAAACAGAATACATAATCTACAATCGTAATGTCTACAGTAACAGGAGAGAATTGTGCATTCGTAGTTCTTTGATCTCCTATTTCTATTGTTAACGTTTCATCACCTTCAATTTCTTCATCATATAAAAGAGTAATTGAACCTGAACCTGAAGTATAACCTGCAGGGATTATAATTAAATCTGTCATTGAATAATCATAATCATCAGCAGTTCCACCAATTTGTTTGATATATAGTTTTATATCAACTATCTGAACTTCACTTAATGTAACAGTATAGTCGTAAGTCATATCTCCTGCAGCCTCAACAAAAACTAGAGGATTTGCAAAATCTAAACTAACAGTAACTGCTGGATTTGTATCAACAGATATACTATGTCCTGTTTGATCATTTGTTTCAAGATCATCACAACTTACAATTGCTAAACTTAAAGTTAAAAGCAATAACGTTTTTTTTATAAAATTTAATTTCATTTTGTTTATTTTATATTAATATTATTATTGTCTAACGTATGTTGATTCATATGAACCACCAGACCAAGAAAAGAATGCATCTGTATGTGACATAGTTAATGTACCAGTATTAGCATCCCAATTTCCGCCAGTAATATCACCAATTCCGTGTCCAGAACCATCAGTTCCATAATCTAAGTCTCCAGTTGCTAAAACTTCACCACAAACTACAGTTATATTTGCTGGGTTTAATAATGTACCATTAGTACTACATAAACTTAATAATCCACCATCTCCACGAGTTATGTGCCATGTGCCATCAGGATTTGCAGAAATTGCAACAGTAAATACGCTACCACAAACAGTGTTAGTCATTGTATAGTTACCTGTTAAATCTGCAGAACAGTTAATAGTAACACTAAAAGTACCTTCATTAGGTCCAGAAAATGCTATACTACCATCAGTATGAACAAATTTTGTTCTAAATTTAATTACATCTCCAATTCTAAGAGATGGTTCAGCTAAACCTAAATCTCCAATAAAATCAGTAAGTGTAGAATAGCTTATTGAAATTGGTAAAGTTGCACTTGTTGCAACTGTTACTTCAGGTCCACCATTGATAGACTTCATTAATTCATAAGAACTAACGTCAACACCACCAGATAAAAGATACACTTCTAATTCTAAAGAAGTATCTGAAAATGCAACTGTAGCAGTTGATAAGTCAGTAGAACTTGGAGCTCCTAAAAGCTTACCATCAGATGTGCTACGAACACCTACTATAGCACTCATTTCTCCTGCAGTAATTTCAGGGGCATCTATGTTAAAATCAGCATTATCATCACATGAGTAAATGAATACTAAAGAAAACAGTACTAAAATATTTAATATTTTTTTCATTTTTGTTAAATTTTAAATTTATTATTATTATTAATTAATTCATCCACCATAATGGTGTAGTTAAATTATCTGGACCTTGATTAGCTACTGCTGCATTATAACTTGCTGCATTAATTGAACTTTCAATATTTGGGTAATTAATTCTTGAAGGAATTTGACCTAAAGTATTTTCAAGTGCAGGAGTTAAAACAGGAAATCCTGTTCTTCTCTGCTCAGTAAATGATTCAGTACCTTGAGCAAATAATGCTTTCCAGTTTTCAGTTGCTATTTGTTCTAGAGCATTAGATCCTAAAGAATTTGCAGCGATATAACCACCCTCAGCTACATTATTAGCATCAAAAGATGCTTGAAGACCAGCATTATAATAAGCAGATGCACTTCCAGTAATATACCCTTTTTGAGCAGCTTCAGCCATTAAAAAGTTTAATTCTGCATTAGATACATAATAACCTGGAGCTTCAGCTCTTAAATAAAATAAACCAAGAGCAGATACATTAGTATAGTTATAAGTTGCACTAGGAACATTAACAATTCCTGAAGGCTTACCTCTATAAATACCACCATCGTTTAACTGAGCATATTGAGGTAATCTTGGATCACTATTAGCCATCATTCTATCAACCATTTCAGAATTAATTTTCCACTCACCTCTTGTACCAAATACAACACTTTCAAATAATGGGTTTGCATTAGGATCTGCACTTAGATAAATTAATTTCGCTTCGTCAGCATTAGAAGTAAACACTTTACTTACGATACCTTGTAATGCACCACCAACACTTACTTTATCAGAGATTCTCATAAGAGATCTAAATTTAAGTGAGTTTGTAAACATTTGCCATTTTACAACGTCACCACCATATAAAATATCAGAAGTAGCATCAATGTCACCACTACCATATAGTACGTCAGCTTGTGAAAGCATTCCTATAATACCACCATTAAGAGTACCATCAGTAGCACCAGTATAAACTTCCATTTGGCTATCATATTTAGGAGAAACTATTCCTTCATCAGATCTATTAGCCTCACTAAAAGGAATATCTCCATACATGTCAGTTAAAACTCCATAAGCATGTGCTTGTACAGTTAGAGCAACTGCCATTAAATTATTATTACCTTCAGCTTCAGCCAATTTAAACATTGCATCTGCATCAGAGATAACACTAGCGTAAACCGAACTCCAAAAACTAGCAATAGTACCTTGACGAGGAATATATCTTGCCTCATCATTATATTGTACTTTTGCAAATTGTTGAGACCAACAAGCACCCATATCACCACCAATAAATGTACTATTCAAATTATTTTGCATAGTTCTTATTGTTTGCGGCAGCAACAAATGCGCAGGCAAAGATGTTGGGTTGTTTGGGTCTTGATTTATTTCTTCAAAATCTGTATCACAACTTACAGTAAGAAGTAAAGTTGCAAAAAAGAAAATTGTTATTTTAAATCGTTTCATATTTTTTATTTTTTAAATTTAAATGTATTAAAATTATAGTTTTAAACTAATGTTTAAACCAATACTTCTTGCAGATGGTAATTGACCAAATTCTTGACCTTGCTCACCATTACCATCACTAAATGCAGTTTCTGGATCGATATGAGGTAAGTTTTTGTACAAAATTGCAAGATTACGACCAACTAATGAAACATTAATGTCTTTAAACATTGTTTTTTCAATTAATTGTGATGGTAATTTATAACCAAATGTTACTTGTCTTAATTTAACATAAGAAGCATCAAAAACAGCACTTTCTACAATACTATTTGAATACGCTCTTTTGTTATAATCTTCAGCAGTTCTAACAACATTGTTTGGTACAAATGCACCTGTTAAAGGATCAACCATTACACCATCACCTACAATACCTGTTTCTCTACCAATTAATGTTTCTTCCAATACTCCTGCATAACGACCCCAAGAAGTTGTCATTGAGTGAATATCTCCACCAATTTTAGCATCAATTAATGCACCTAAAGTAAAGTTTTTATATTTGAATGTAAAGTTAGCACCACCAGTCCAATCAGGAGCAATGTCACCTAAAACCTTTTGACCACCATCAATTGCTGGTAATCCATCTTCATATATGATTTGTCCATCTGGAGCTCTTCTAAATGAAGAACCAACAATAACACCATAAGGCATTCCTTCTCTTGCTTCAAGTGTCATACTCCATTGTCCACCAAGAACTAATGATTCTAATCCACCAAGTGAAACAACAGTGTTCTCATTTGCAGCAAAGTTTAAATCTACATCAAATTTAAAGTCACCTTTATCAACTACAGTTGCACCAAGTTGAATTTCATAACCTTTATTGTTTGTTTCACCAATATTTCTAAATGTAGAAGTATATCCAGAAGCTGCAGATACCTGAGCTGCTATAATTGCATCAACCGTAGTTTGATCATAATACGTAGCATTTATTCTCAATCTGCTATCAAAGAATCTTACGTCAATACCAAACTCAGTTCCTGTAGTAGTTTCTGGTTTAATATTAGGATTGTTCAAAGTATTTGGTAAAAAACCAACAGTTGTAGTTCCAAACGGAGTAGTTGATAAACCATATGTAGGTTGTAAACTATATGGAGCAAGAGGTCCACCTCCAACTTCAGCCCATCCACCTCTTAACTTTAAGAAAGATAAGATATCAGATTCTGTTCCTAACATATCTGTAACTACAGCACTTGCTGTAACAGATGGGTAGAAAAAGTTATTATTATCTACTGGTAATACACTTAACCAATCATTTCTTCCAGTAAATTCTAAGAATAAATAATTTTTATAAGATAATTTTCCAAATCCATACACACTATTAATACGTCTCTCATTTGAAGTGTTAACAGCTACATAAGTAGAACCAGCTCTCAAGTTATTTGTGTTATATAAACCTGGTAATTGTAATTGAGGAGCAGATAAGAAATTTAATTTAGTATCTCTCTTCATTTGGTTACCACCAACACTTAAATCAAATGAGAAATCTTCATTAATATCTGTAGTATAACCTAATAATAATTCAGCATTTCTTTCAGAATAAGATCTGATAGTTTCGCTATATGAACCATTAGGGCCATTATTACTACCAAAAGCTCTTCTTTGAGTTGCAATAGAATTCCAGTGATCAAGACCAACCTTTCCAGATAATGTAAAGTGTTCGTTAATTTCATAGTTCATACCTACATTACCAACGATTCTATCTTTTTTGAAATCTCTTAAGTTTGTTTCTAACACCCAAAATGGATTGTTTTGAAATACTGTATTCCAGTTTAAAGGAGTTCCTTCAGCTGCAGTTCCTACAGGTGATAAAGGTAAGTTTCTCCAATCTCTTAAAGCATTGAAATCAACTTGTCTACCAGACCAAATAAATTGTTGTACAGGATTTTCATTATCATAACCTACATAAGGTAAGTTATCACTTCCAGATTTAGTATAGTTTAAGTTTAATGAAGTAGTAAATTTATCAGAAATTGTATATGAAGAACTACCACCAACTGTAAATCTATTATAGTCAGTAAATGGAACCATACCAGTTTGATCAAATTTACCCATAGATAATCTATATGCTAAATCTTCAGTTCCTCCTGAAAAAGAGATACTATTACTTAATTGTACACCTGTAGCAAAAAAGTCTTTAATGTTATTTGGATGAGAAACCCAAGGTAATGGAGCACCTCCAACTCTATAAGAGTCCCACTGAACAAATTCTAAACCTACATCTAAAGGTGGTCCCCAACTTTCATCAACTCCACCATCTCCATTTGTACCATCAATCCACTCAAATGTGTAAGGGTTTGAACCTTGCCCATATGAATTTTGATAATCATTTAAAATTAAAGGATTGTCAAATTGAACATTTGAATTAAAACTAATACCTAAATTAGTACCTTGTTTCCCTTTTTTAGTAGTAATCTCAATTACACCATTTGATGCTCTTACACCGTAAAGTGCAGCAGCAGCAGGTCCTTTCAATACATTTATTGCTTCAATGTCATCTGGATTGATATCAGCTACACCGTTTGGCATATCTCTACCTCCACCTGAACCAGCATTACCATAGTTCGTGTTGTCTAAAGGCACACCATCAACTACATAAAGAGGTTGATTATTACCAGTAATAGAACTTGCACCCCTAAGGATAATACGAGAAGAAGCACCAACAGAACCAGAACTTGCAGTAACTTGTACACCAGAAATTTTACCTGATAAACTGTTTGCTATGTTCGCTTCTCTTGCTACTGAAAGATCTTCGTTGTTCAAACTCTGAACAGCAAAAGTAGAACTTCTCTTTTCAATCTTACGATTAAAACCAGAAATTACAACTTCAGCAAGAGATTCTGCTTCAGCAGTCATCGTTACATTGATTGTGTTGGCAGCACCAACAGTTTTTTCAATTGTTCCCATTCCAACAAAGCTATATTGAAGAACATCTCCAGCATTAGCAGTAATTGAATAGTTACCGTCAAAATCACTTTCAGTACCTGTTTGAGTACCTTTAATTATAACACTTACTCCAGGTAAAGAGTCTGAACCATCAGATACAGTACCAGAAATAGTCTTTGATTGTGCAAATGTTAATTGCACCACAAACGCTAATAATAGCGTTAAAATTCCATTAAACTTTGTTTTCATTTTATAATTATTTGAATTAATTAACGCCAAAAGTCTTAAATTTTACTTAATAAACCAACTTTTTAACATAAAAAAAGTTAAAAAAGTTAAATAAATGTTAACGACTTTTGTAGATATCCTAAAAAGAAGATGGATAATACATTAAAAGGTTGCGTCTTACAATTAAAAAAATTGAATCAATTTTATATGAAACTTTGAGTTGTTGAAGTCAAAAGGGAGTTCAGAAGTTTTTCCAAGTGCATAACTTACATCTATTACTCCCGACTTTATCTTATAGGTGTAGCCAAGGCCAATACTGTATAATTGCTCACTATCATTTTGAATATCGTTTAGGATGTATGCGAAATCAGTAATAGAATATAAATAGGAGAGGTTTGCTAAATGATACCGATATTCTAAATTCAATATGCTATAGGTAGAAGTAAAAATACTTTCTTCGTCAAACCCTCTAATGAAATTTGACCCTCCGATTCTATATATTTCATTGGTAAATAATTTGTCAGATGTAAATAATGCATTATTGTTTTTTATAAAAATTGAGTTTTTTTGATTTAGTGTCCAATTATAACTTGCAGTTAATTCATATTTACGCTGTGCAGATTTTTTAGAATCTAAAGTTAATGTTCTATTTCCCCAAAGAGCATTAATATTAAAGAAAAATTTATTTTGGAAAGGTTTAAAAGGATTTACTTTTCTATATGTATAAGAAATTCCATAAAAAAGATTGCTAAACTCATTAATATTGTTTTGTGAATTATCATTTATTAATTCATTAGACTTTTCTGTTTGAAATTTCGCTGAAATACTATTTTGAGGATTAATGGCATATGATAAGTCAATCAAAGCCCTAATGTTTAAAAAAGTTGAATCTTGCTTATGTATATTAAAAGACGCTCTTGGAGTTACTGGTGAATTAAAGATATAAGGAGTCTCAACTGAAAGATTAAATCGTTTTATGTCATTTCCATTACTTTTCCAGTTGATTGATACGTTTTCTCCTTTGTTAAAAATGTTATTTAATAGTAAATCCAAATATCCATTAAAATAAAGTTTTCCTTTTTCATCTGATGAAAACCCAATCAAGCCATCAAACTTATTTGATTTGTTTTTTTGTAAATATAGATAGACAGTCGTAGAGTCATTAGTAAATAAAACTTCAGGAGGCTTTATTTCTGACACGAAGGGAAGTGTTTGAATAGTTTCAGAGGCAAATTTTAATTTATCAGTATTGAACACCGTTCCTTTTTTAAGGTTTAAGCGATGCTTTACAAATGATTTTGAAAAATTAACGTACCCATTAACTGAGATGTCATCAATTTTCCTTCGGATGGTTTTATTGATGTGTAAATATGCAAATAGTTCATCATTTATGGTAGAAATGTTTTTAAGCGATATTTCAGCAAATGAGTTTCCGTCTTTTTCCAACTGATTTACAAGACTATTTAATACAGTCGAAATAGTATTAGTAGTTATTTTAAAATAATTTTCAGAGAAATCAGAAGAAAAAGTTTTGATATTATTTAAATCGATAGAATTTGAATCGTAGTAAATAGTAATTGATTTTTTATTTTCACCTAATGAATAAAAAGCAGTATAAATTGAATCTTGCTTTTTTATAGTTGTAACATAATTATTGATAAAACCAATTTTTGTAAGTTTTTTTGAAATGCTGTCAGATTCGTTGTAAACAGATTTTTCATCTTGATGAAAACGACTGAATGCAATTGTATTTAAAATAGAAGTGTTTATTGAATCGCTATCAATAATTTTTAATTCAATTTTTTGCGCCTGTAGATTGTGAATTCCTACAAAAAAAAAGAGGCTATAAATATAAGGTGTAAAAAATAGTTTCAAATGATTAAAAAATGAGTTAGAAATTCCTTGTGAATATAGGCTATTCTATTGATAAGTAAAACTATCTTAAAAATAAATTAAACAGTACTTGAATTAATAGAAAATAATTGTACATTTGCACACTCTTAAAAAGAGAGTTTAACAATTAAAAAACGTAAACAATAGCAAATTAGTATGCCAACTATACAACAATTAGTACGTAAAGGAAGAACCAGTAAAACTAAGAAGAGTAAATCGGTTGCTTTAAATTCATGTCCTCAAAGAAGAGGAGTGTGTACTCGTGTTTATACAACGACACCTAAAAAACCTAACTCAGCAATGAGAAAAGTAGCAAGGGTTCGTTTAACAAACGGTAACGAGGTGAATGCATATATTCCTGGAGAAGGACATAATTTACAAGAGCACTCGATAGTATTAGTTAGAGGTGGAAGAGTTAAGGATTTACCTGGAGTTAGATACCACATAGTTCGTGGAGCATTAGATACTGCTGGTGTTGAGGGAAGAACTCAACGTCGATCTAAATATGGAGCAAAACGTCCAAAGTAAATTTATTAAAACTATTAATGTAAAGACATGAGAAAAAGAAGAGCGAAAAAAAGAATTCTTTTACCGGATCCAAAGTTTAATGATCAAATGGTAACACGTTTTGTAAATAACTTAATGTGGGATGGTAAAAAATCAACAGCTTTTAAAGTATTTTATGATGCGTTAGATATCGTAGAAGAAAAGAAACAAGACGAAGAAAAATCATCATTAGAAATATGGAAAGATGCTTTAGGTAACGTTATGCCGCAAGTTGAAGTTCGTAGCAGAAGAGTTGGTGGAGCAACATTTCAAATTCCACAGCAAATTAGACCAGATCGTAAGATTTCTATGGCAATAAAATGGTTAATATCATATACAAGAAAACGTAATGAAAAAACAATGGCACAAAAACTTGCTGCAGAAATTTTAGCTGCTGCAAAAGAAGAAGGTGCTGCTGTTAAGAAAAGAGTGGATGTTCATAAGATGGCAGAAGCTAATAAAGCATTTTCACACTTTAGATTTTAATTAGAAATGGCAAGAGATTTAAAATATACAAGAAATATTGGGATTGCTGCTCATATTGATGCTGGTAAAACAACAACTACTGAGCGTGTCCTTTATTATACAGGTGTTTCTCATAAAATTGGAGAAGTACATGATGGTGCAGCAACAATGGACTGGATGGAACAAGAGCAGGAAAGAGGTATTACAATTACTTCTGCGGCTACAACTTGTACTTGGGATTTTCCAACAGAAAATGGAGAACCAACAGAAGATGCAAAAGGATACCATTTTAATATTATTGACACTCCAGGTCACGTAGATTTTACTGTTGAAGTAAATAGATCTTTGCGTGTATTGGATGGCTTAGTTTTCTTATTTAGTGCAGTTGATGGTGTTGAACCACAATCTGAAACTAACTGGAGATTGGCTGATAATTATAAAGTTCCAAGAATCGGTTTCGTTAATAAAATGGACCGTCAAGGGTCTGATTTCTTAATGGTAAATCGTCAGGTGAAAAAAATGTTAGGTTCTAATGCAGTGCCGATTGTTCTACCGATTGGAGAAGAAGGAGATTTTAAAGGGATTATTGATTTAGTAAAAAACAGAGCAATTGTCTGGCATGAAGAAAACAATGGTGCCACATTTGATGTTATTGATATTCCAGAAGAATTAAAAGAAGAAGCAAGAGAATACAGAGCCTTATTGATTGAAGAAGTAGCAAGTTACGATGAAAATTTGTTAGAAAAATTCATGGAAGATGAAGATTCTATTACAGAAGATGAAGTACACGCTGCTTTAAGAGCTGCAGTTATGGATATGGCAATCATACCAATGATTTGTGGTTCAGCGTTTAAAAACAAAGGAGTTCAATTTTTATTGGATGCAGTTTGTAGATATTTACCTTCACCTTTAGATAAAGAGGCTATTATAGGTACACATCCTGATACAGGAGAAGAGATTTCTCGTAAACCAGATGTTAAGGAACCTTTTGCAGCACTAGCATTTAAAATTGCTACCGATCCTTTTGTTGGTCGTTTAGCATTTTTTAGAGCATATTCTGGACGTTTAGATGCAGGTTCATATATTTTGAATAACCGTTCTGGAAAAAAAGAGCGTATTTCAAGAATCTATCAAATGCACGCTAATAAACAAAATGCTATCGATTATATTGAAGCAGGAGATATTGGTGCGGCTGTAGGTTTTAAAGATATTAGAACAGGTGATACGATGTCAGATTTGAAACATCCTATTGTCTTAGAATCAATGGATTTTCCAGATCCAGTAATTGGTATTGCAGTTGAGCCTAAAACTAAGGTAGATGTTGAAAAGTTAGGAATGGCTTTGGCAAAATTGTCAGAAGAAGATCCAACTTTTCAAGTAAAAACTGATGAAGCTTCAGGTCAAACTATTATCTCAGGAATGGGAGAATTACACTTAGATATCATTGTCGATAGATTGAGACGTGAATTTAAAGTTGAAGTAAATGAAGGAGAACCTCAAGTAGAATATAAAGAAGCATTAACAAAAACTACAGAGCACAGAGAAACTTATAAGAAGCAATCTGGAGGACGTGGTAAGTTTGGAGATATTTCATTCGAAATGGGTCCTGTTGATGAAGATTTCGAAGGAGTCGGTTTACAATTTATAGATAAGATTAAAGGAGGGCGTGTACCTAAAGAATTTATCCCTTCTGTAGAAAAAGGATTTACGCAAGCTATGTCAAATGGTCCTTTAGCAGGTTTTGAAATGGATACAATGAAGATTACTTTAAAAGATGGATCTTTCCACCCTGTGGATTCTGATGCGCTTTCATTCGAATTGGCAGCAAAATTAGGTTACAAGGCAGCAGCGAAAGCAGCAGGAGCAGTAATCATGGAGCCAATCATGAAAATGGATGTTGTAACTCCTGAAGAAAACATGGGAGATATAGTGGGAGATTTAAATAGAAGAAGAGCAACTATTAATGCGATGGACGATAGAGCAGGAGCAAAAGTTGTAAAAGCAGATGTTCCATTATCAGAAATGTTTGGATATGTAACTACGTTAAGAACATTATCTTCTGGTAGAGCAACATCAACAATGGAATTCTCACATTACGCAAAAACTCCTTCTAATGTATCTGAAGCAGTAATTGAAAAAGCAAAAGGTTAATCTCTAAATAATAAACGATGAGTCAAAAAATTAGAATAAAATTAAAGTCTTACGATTACAATTTAGTAGATAAATCTGCTGAGAAGATCGTAAAAACAGTTAAAAGTACAGGAGCAGTAGTTAATGGACCAATTCCATTACCAACTCATAAAAAGATTTTTACAGTATTACGTTCACCACACGTAAACAAAAAGTCAAGAGAGCAATTCCAATTATGTGCTTATAAAAGATTATTAGACATTTATAGTTCGTCATCAAAAACAATTGATGCATTGATGAAACTTGAACTTCCGAGTGGAGTTGAAGTAGAAATAAAAGTATAATTATATATTTTGATTACACAATGTAATCGAAGTAACATGTCCTGAGCAGTTGTCGATGGAAAAGCGGAAAAATACATTCAAGGTTGAAGTATTTTCAACCTTGTTTTTTTGAATAATAGTAATAAATAATAATTAATAAATTAAATATGTCTGGGTTAATAGGAAGAAAAATCGGAATGACCAGTTTATTCGATGAAAATGGAAAGAATATTCCATGTACAGTAATCGAAGCAGGTCCATGCGTTGTTACCCAAGTCAGAACCGAAGAGGTCGACGGATACAATGCGTTACAACTTGGTTTCGATGACAAAAAGGCAAAAAGCTCTAATAAAGCTTTAGATGGTCACTTTAAAAAAGCAGGTACCACAGCCAAGAGAAAAGTCATTGAATTCCAGGGGTTTGAAGAAGAGTATAAATTAGGTGATTCTATCACTGTTGAGCACTTTACTGAAGGTGAGTTTGTAGATGTTTCTGCAACATCTAAAGGTAAAGGATTTCAAGGAGTTGTTAAGAGACACGGTTTTGCCGGAGTTGGACAAGCAACACATGGTCAGCACAATCGTTTAAGAGCACCAGGATCAATTGGAGCTGCATCTTATCCTGCAAGAGTATTCAAAGGAATGCGAATGGCTGGACGTATGGGTGGAGATAAAGTGAAAGTTCAAAATTTAAGAGTTTTAAAAGTAGTTTCTGATAAGAACCTATTAGTTGTAAAAGGATGTGTTCCTGGTCACAAAAACGCTTATGTAATCATTCAGAAATAATGAAAGTAAAAGTTTTAGACATACACGGAAAAGAAACAGGAAGGAAAGTTGAACTTTCAGATACTGTTTTCGCAATAGAACCAAACGATCATGCAATATATTTAGATGTAAAGCAGCACTTGGCTAATAAAAGACAAGGAACGCATAAATCTAAAGAAAGAGCTGAGATTACAGGATCTACTAGAAAGATAAAAAAACAAAAAGGAACAGGTACTGCTCGTGCGGGAAGTATTAAGTCTGGTGTTTTTAGAGGTGGAGGAAGAATTTTTGGTCCTAGACCAAGAAACTATTCTTTTAAATTAAACAAAGGACTTAAGAAATTAGCTCGTAAATCAGCATTAAGTGTACAAGCAAAAGATAGTAATATTATGGTAGTTGAAGACTTCAATTTTGAAGCTCCAAGAACTAAAGATTTTATCGCTGTTTTACATGGTTTAGGACTTGAGAATAAAAAAGCTCTATTTGTGTTGGGTGATTTAAATAATAATGTATATTTGTCATCACGAAATTTAAAACGCGCTAAAACCATAACTAATTCAGGTTTAAGCACATACGAAGTTTTGAATGCAAATAAAATTATTCTTTTAGAGAGTTCTTTAGAAGGAATTAATCAAATTTAAGAAATAGGTAGCAACATGAGTATTTTAATTAAACCTATTATAACGGAAAAAATGACAAATGATAGCGAATTATTTAATCGTTATGGATTTGTTGTAAGTAAGAAAGCTAACAAGGTTGAAATCAAGAAAGCTGTAGAGAATAACTATGGTGTTTCTGTTAGCAGTGTTAAGACAATGAACTATCCTGTAAAGAGAGTTACTAAATTCACAAAAGGTGGTGTAGTATCTGGAATGAAAGGAGCTTATAAGAAAGCAATAGTTCAGTTAGCAGAAGGAGATAACATTGATTTTTATAACAATATCTAATTTAAGAAATGTCAGTTAGAAAATTAAAACCAGTAACACCAGGTCAGCGTTTTAGAGTAGTAAATGGGTTCGACACCATAACTACTGATAAGCCGGAGAAAAGTTTACTTGCTCCGAATAAAAGATCTGGAGGTCGAAACAACAGTGGGAAAATGACAATGCGCTACATTGGTGGTGGTCATAAAAAGAAGTATCGTATTATCGATTTTAAAAGAGATAAAAACGGTGTTCCTGCTACAGTAAAATCTATTGAGTATGATCCAAATCGTACAGCGTTTATAGCATTATTAGTTTATGCTGACGGTGAAAAAAGATATGTAATTGCTCAAAACGGTCTTCAAGTTGGTCAGAAAGTAGTTTCTGGAGATGCAGTTGCCCCAGAAATTGGAAATGCAATGCCTCTAGGAAAAATGCCTTTAGGAACTACAATTTCATGTATTGAATTAAGACCAGGTCAAGGTGCTGTTATGGCGCGTAGTGCAGGTTCTTTTGCTCAATTAATGGCAAAAGACGGAAGGTATGCTACTGTAAAATTACCATCAGGTGAGACAAGATTAATCTTGTTGACTTGTCTAGCAACAATTGGGGTTGTATCTAACTCTGATCATCAATTATTAGTGTCTGGTAAAGCAGGTAGATCAAGATGGTTAGGTAGAAGACCTAGAACTAGACCAGTTGTGATGAATCCAGTAGATCACCCAATGGGTGGTGGTGAGGGTAAAGCTTCAGGTGGTCATCCAAGATCAAGAAATGGTATTCCTGCAAAAGGATTCAAGACAAGATCTAAGACTAAAGCGAGTAATAAATATATTTTAGAACGTAGAAAAAAATAATAAGATATGGCACGTTCATTAAAGAAAGGACCTTTTGTTTCTTACAAATTAGAAAGAAAAATTCAAACGAACATTGATTCGAATAAAAAATCAGTAATCAAAACATGGTCAAGAGCCTCAATGATTACACCTGATTTTGTAGGTCAAACGATAGCAGTTCATAACGGACGCCAATTTATTCCAGTATATGTTACTGAAAATATGGTTGGCCATAAGTTAGGAGAATTTTCACCAACACGTTCTTATAGAGGACATGGTGCTGATAGAAAAAATAAAGGTAAAAAATAGTAGGTAATCATGGGAGTTCGAAAAAAATTAAGAGCACAACAAATTAAGGAAGAGAAAAAGCAGATGGCTTTTGCTAAACTTACAGGTTGTCCTACATCACCAAGAAAAATGCGTTTAGTTGCAAATTTAATTAGAGGAGTTGAAGTTGAAAGAGCACTTCAAATCTTAAAGTTTAATGCTAAAGAAGCTTCAATCAACCTTGAAAAATTATTGTTGTCTGCCATTGCAAATTGGCAAGCAAAAAATGAAGATTCAAGTATAGAAGATGCAAATCTATTTGTAAAAGAAATTTTTGTAGATAGCGCAGGAATGTTAAAAAGATTAAGACCAGCACCGCAAGGACGTGCTCACAGAATTAGAAAACGTTCTAATCACGTGACTTTAGTGTTGGGTAATAAAATTGTTCAAAGCAAATAATCAAAGTAGAGAATGGGACAAAAGACAAATCCAATAGGAAATCGTTTAGGAATTATCAGAGGATGGGAATCTAACTGGTACGGAGGGAATGACTATGGCGATAAATTAGCTGAAGACGATAAAATAAGAAAGTACATACGTGCTAGATTATTTAAAGCAAGTGTATCAAGAATAATTATTGAACGCACACTTAAACTTGTAACGGTTACTATCACAACTGCAAGACCTGGAATAATTATAGGGAAAGGTGGTCAAGAAGTAGACAAGCTAAAAGAAGAGTTAAAGAAAATTACAGGAAAAGAAGTTCAAATTAATATTTTTGAAATTAAACGTCCAGAACTAGATGCAACATTAGTAGCGGCTAGTATCGCTCGTCAAATTGAAAGCAGAATTTCATACAGACGTGCAATCAAAATGGCAATTGCTGCTGCAACTAGAATGAATGCAGAAGGAATTAAAGTTCAAATTAGTGGTCGTTTAAATGGCGCTGAAATGGCACGTTCAGAGCATTATAAAGAAGGAAGAATACCTCTTTCTACTTTTAGAGCTGATATTGATTATGCATTTGTAGAGTCTAATACTACCTATGGGAAATTAGGTGTTAAAGTATGGATTATGAAAGGTGAGGTTTATGGTAAGAGAGAATTGAATCCGTTAGTTGGTTTATCCAAAAAACAAGGAGGAAAATCAGGAGGAAAAAGACAATCGAGACAACCTCGTAGAAAAAATTAAATTTTAGATTTTAGAAACTAGAAAAGATGTTACAGCCAAAAAGAGTAAAATATCGTAAAGTACAGAAAGCAAAAGGAAATATGAAAGGAAATTCCAATAGAGGAACTATACTTTCTAATGGAATGTTTGGTCTTAAATCATTAGATCAAAATTTGCTTACATCTCGTCAAATCGAAGCAGCTCGTATTGCAGCAACTCGTCATATGAAAAGGGAAGGTCAGTTATGGATAAAAATATTTCCAGACAAGCCAATTACTAAAAAGCCATTAGAAGTACGTATGGGAAAAGGTAAAGGTGCACCAGAATATTTTGTAGCAGTTGTTAAACCAGGAAGAATCATGTTTGAAGTAGGTGGAGTATCTATGGAAATCGCAAAAGAAGCATTGCGTTTAGCGGCACAAAAATTGCCAGTTAAAACAAAGTTTATTGTTGCAAGAGATTATGATTTTGAAAACGCTTAATCGATAAAAGTAATGAAACAGTCAGAAATTAAAGAATTATCAATTGAAGATTTGCAAGAGAAACTTGTACAGTTGAAAAAAAACTATACTGATCTTAAAATGGCTCACACAATATCACCATTGGAAACACCAATGCAATTGAAAAGCCTTAGAAGAACTGTTGCAAGATTGGCAACAGAATTAACTAATAGAGAAGTACAATAGTATAAAGATGGAAAAAAGAAATCTTAGAAAAGAGAGAATAGGAGTTGTTTCGAGTAATAAAATGGAGAAATCTATTGTTGTTGCAGAAGTAAAAAAAGTAAAACACCCTATGTACGGAAAATTCGTATTAAAAACGAAAAAGTACGTTGCACATGACGAGACAAATGATTGTAACATTGGAGACACTGTTAGAATTATGGAAACACGTCCGTTAAGTAAATCGAAACGATGGAGATTAGTAGAAATCCTAGAAAGAGCTAAATAATTTATTATGTTACAGACAGAATCAAGATTAAGAGTAGCTGACAATACTGGAGCAAAAGAAGTTTTAGTAATTCGTGTATTAGGAGGGACTAAAAAGCGTTATGCTTCGGTTGGAGACAAAATAGTTGTTTCTATCAAACAAACTACTCCAAACGGGTCAGTGAAAAAAGGACAAGTTGCAAAAGCAGTAGTTATTCGTACCAAAAAAGAAATCAGAAGAAAAGATGGGTCATATATCCGTTTTGATGATAACGCATGTGTGTTAATCGACAGTACTTCTGGTGAAATGAAAGGAACACGTGTTTTTGGACCAGTAGCAAGAGAACTTCGTGATAAACAATTCATGAAAATTGTATCATTAGCACCTGAAGTGCTTTAATATACTATAAGAAACGATGGCAAAATTAAAGGTAAAATCGGGAGATACAGTAAGAGTACTTGCTGGAGATCATAAAGGTGAAGAAGGTAAAATTGTAAAAATTTTAACTGAAAAAAACAGAGCGATAGTTGAAGGTGTCAATATGGTATCAAAACACGCAAAACCTAGCGCAGATAATCCACAAGGAGGAATTATCAAAAAAGAAGCTTCACTACATATTTCAAATTTAGGTTTGATTGAAGATGGTGCTACTATAAGAGTAGGATACAAAGTTGAAGACGGAAAAAAAGTTAGAGTATCTAGAAAAACAGATAAAGCGATATAGTTATGGAATATACACCAAGACTTAAAGGAGAATATAAGAGTAGAATAATTTCTGCGCTTACAGAAGAATATAGTTACAAAAATGTGATGGAAGTTCCTAAATTACAAAAAATTGTAATTAGTAAAGGAGTTGGAGCAGCAGTAGCTGATAAGAAATTGATAGATCATGCACTTGAAGAGTTAACAAAAATAACTGGTCAAAAAGCAATTGCTACAATGTCAAAGAAAGATGTTGCAGCGTTCAAATTACGTAAAGGAATGCCAATTGGTGTAAAAGTTACGTTAAGAGGAACTAAAATGTACGAATTTTTAGACAGGTTTGTAACGGCTTCATTACCAAGAGTTAGAGATTTTAACGGTATCAAAGCAACAGGTTTTGATGGTAGAGGAAATTATAACTTAGGTATTACTGAGCAAATCATTTTTCCTGAAATTGATATTGATAAGATAAATAAAATTGGAGGAATGGATATTACTTTTGTAACATCTGCACCTACAGATAAAGAAGCAAAATCATTATTAACTGAATTAGGTTTACCTTTTCAAAAGAACTAAGAGATGGCTAAAGAATCAATGAAGGCTCGTGAAGTAAAAAGAGCAAAAGTGGTAGCAAAATATGCTGAGAAAAGGAAAGCTTTAAAAGAAGCTGGAGATTACGAAGGATTACAAAAGTTACCGAAAAATGCATCTCCAGTTCGTATGCACAATCGTTGCAAATTAACTGGAAGACCAAAAGGTTATATGCGACAATTTGGAGTATCACGTGTGATGTTCAGACAAATGGCTAACAATGGATTGATTCCAGGAGTGAGAAAAGCTAGTTGGTAAAAAATTATAAATTGGTTTCAGGTTTAACAAAAAGTTAAAAACCAAGACCGCAAAATTAATAAATATGTATACAGATCCAATCGCAGATTATCTAACAAGAGTTAGAAATGCAATTAGTGCAGGACACAGAGTAGTAGAAATCCCTTCTTCAAATTTGAAGAAAGAGATGACGAAAATTTTGTTTGACCAAGGATATGTTTTAAGTTACAAATTTGAAGATTCTTCAGTACAAGGAACTATCAAAATTGCCTTAAAATATGACAGACAAACAAAAGAATCTGTAATTAAGAGTATTGAAAGAATTAGTAAACCAGGATTGCGTAAATACGCAGGTGCTTCAGAAATGCCAAGAGTATTGAATGGGTTAGGTATTGCAATAGTTTCTACTTCACATGGAGTAATGACTAACAAGCAAGCGACTCAAAACAATATTGGAGGAGAAGTATTGTGTCACGTATATTAAAAGATAACTAAAGATGTCAAGAATAGGAAATAATCCAGTAACACTTCCAGAAGGTGTAACTATAGATATTAACAACGATGTTGTTACTGTCAAAGGAAAATTGGGAGAGTTATCTCAAGAGATTAAAGATATAACGATTAAAGTTGAAGATGGTACAGTTTCATTTGAAAGACCATCAGAAAGTAAAGACCATAAAGCAAAACATGGTTTATACAGAGCTTTAGTAAATAATATGGTTGAAGGAGTTACAAAAGGATGGTCAAAAGAATTAGAACTAGTTGGTGTAGGATATAGAGCAAGTAATCAAGGACAAAAACTTGATTTGGCTTTAGGTTTTTCTCACAGTATAGTTTTAAACATTGCTCCAGAAGTAAAAGTTGAAACAGTATCTGAGAAAGGTAAAAACCCAATCATAAAATTATCTTCATCAGACAAACAATTGGTTGGTCAAGTAGCGGCAAAGATTCGTTCATTCCGTCCGCCAGAGCCTTATAAGGGTAAAGGAGTTAAGTTTGTAGGAGAAGTATTAAGAAGAAAAGCAGGTAAAACTGCATAATTTATAGAAATTATGGCATTATCAAAGCTAGAAAGAAGGCAAAGAATTAAGTATAGAATTAGAAAGATAGTTTCTGGAACTGCATCTAAACCAAGATTATCAGTTTTTAGAAGTAACAAAGAAATCTATGCTCAATTGATAAATGATGAGTCAGGAGCTACAGTAGCATCAGTTTCATCAAGAGATAAAGCAATTGCTTCAGGACCAAAAGGAGAAGTTGCAACTGCAGTTGGAAAAGCAATTGGAGAAGCAGCATCAAAAGCAGGTATTGAAACTTGTGCTTTTGATAGAAATGGTTATTTGTATCACGGTAGAGTTAAAACTCTAGCAGAAGCTGCAAGAGAAGCAGGTTTAAAATTTTAATTAGGTATTATGTATAAAGCATACAAGAATATAGAAAGAGTTAAACCAAGTGGTTTAGAATTAAAAGATCATTTAGTTGGTGTACAACGTGTTACTAAAGTAACAAAAGGAGGTAGAGCCTTCGGATTTTCTGCAATAGTTGTTGTAGGAGATGGTAATGGAGTTGTAGGTCAAGGTTTAGGGAAGTCTAAAGATGTAGCATCAGCAATTGCAAAAGCAATTGAAGACGCAAAGAAAAATTTAGTAAGAATACCTATTATCAAACAAACATTACCTCATGAACAAAAAGGGAAGTTCGGTGGAGCAAGAGTATTCTTGAAACCAGCATCTCATGGTACAGGAGTTATTGCAGGAGGTGCAGTACGTGCGGTATTAGAATCAGTTGGTGTACATGATGTATTGTCAAAGTCACAAGGTTCTTCTAACCCTCACAACGTAGTAAAAGCAACATTTGATGCTTTATTAAGGTTACGTAGTGCAAGTACTATTGCTAAACAAAGAGGTGTTTCTTTGGATAAAGTTTTTAACGGATAAGCATAAGCGTAAAGCAAGTGCATAAAGCAATTCAGAAATGAAAAGAATTAGAGTAAAACAAGTTAAAAGTAAGATAAGACGTCCTCAGAATCAAAAGAGAACGTTAGAAGCATTAGGCTTACGTAAGATTGATCAGGTTGTAGAACATGATGCTACACCAACAATCCTTGGAATGGTAAAAACAGTTAATCACTTAATTTCTGTAGAAGAAATTAAATAATAGATATAAGTAGTTATGGCATTAAATAACTTAAAACCGGCAGCAGGTTCTGTAAAAGGAGCTGCAAAAAGAATCGGTAGAGGACAAGGATCTGGTAAAGGTGGAACCGCTACAAGAGGTCACAATGGTCAAAAATCTCGTTCAGGATATTCTCGAAAAATAGGATTTGAAGGAGGTCAAATGCCTTTGCAAAGACGTGTACCTAAGTTTGGTTTTACAAACATAAACCGAAAGGAATATGTTGGTGTAAACTTAGACAAGATACAAGAATATGTTGATGCAGGACGTATCAAAGATACTGTTGATATGGCAGTATTGGTTGAAAATCGTTTGGCGCGTCAAAATGATTTAGTAAAGATATTGGGAAGAGGAGAGTTAAAAGCAAAGTTAAACATCACAGTTCATAAATTTACTGGAACAGCCAAAGCAGCTATTGAAGCAGTTGGAGGAGAAGCAGTAACGTTATAATATTCTTTATTGATGAAAAAATTTATAGAAACAGTTAAGAATATTTGGTCAATCGAAGATCTAAGGAATAAAATTTTTATTACACTTAGTTTTATGGTTATCTATAGACTTGCAGCACAAGTGACTCTACCTGGATTAGATGGTGGAATTATAGCTGAAGCTATGAGTAGTTCTGGAGGTAACAAAGGGATCTTAGGAATGATTAATATGTTTACCGGTGGTGGTTTTTCAAGTGCATCATTAATGGCGCTTGGAGTAATGCCATATATTTCTGCATCTATTGTAGTTCAGTTAATGGGAATTGCAATTCCTTATTTACAGAAGCTAAAGAAAGATGGAGAAAGTGGACAAAAGAAAACAACACAAATTACACGTTGGTTAACAATAGCAATTACATTGGTTCAAGGACCTGCATATATTGCTAACCTTGGTAATATTGGTATTCCTGAAAGTGCATTTTTAATTGGTCACGGAGGAATGTTTTGGTTTACATCAATGATATTATTAACTACAGGATCAATATTTGCAATGTGGTTAGGAGAAAAAATTACTGACAAAGGAATTGGTAATGGTATTTCACTATTGATTATGATAGGTATTATTGCTGGTCTTCCAGGTGCTTTTGCACAGGAACTATTAGCTAAAACTACAAATGGTGGAGCAGGAGGAATGATGATGATTTTAATCGAAATTATTATATGGTTTTTAGTAATTGCAGCATGTGTATATTTAGTAACAGCAATTCGTAAAGTTGCGGTACAATATGCAAGAAAAACGGTTGCAGGAACAGTACGAGATGTTGCAGGTGCAAGACAATACTTACCATTAAAGTTGAACTCTGCTGGAGTTATGCCAATCATTTTTGCACAAGCAATTATGTTTGTGCCTGGCGCAATTCAACAAGCTAACTTTAGTTCAGATGGTGTCAAAACATTTGCAGGATATTTTAGTGACTTTAATGGAGTAGGTTATAATGCATTATTCGCTTTCTTAATTATTGTATTTAGTTATTTCTATACAGCGATAACTGTTAATACGAATGAGATGGCAGATTCATTGAAGAGAAGTAACGGTTTTATTCCAGGTGTTAGACCAGGAAAAGAGACAGGAGATATGTTAGATAGAATTCTTTCATTGATTACTTTTCCAGGATCTTTAATGTTAGCATTATTAGCAATATTACCTGCTTTTGTTGTAAAGTTTGGAGTACAGCAAGGATGGTCAATGTTTTATGGTGGTACATCATTATTGATTATGGTTGGTGTAGCAATTGATACAATTCAACAAATAAATGCGCACTTATTAAACCGTCATTATGATGGCTTAATGAAAACAGGAACTAAAAGAAAATCAGTAGCATAATGGCAAAACAACCAGCAATAGAACAAGACGGAACTATAACGGAAGCATTGTCAAATGCAATGTTTCGTGTAGAACTTGAAAATGGACATATTGTTACAGCACATATTTCAGGTAAGATGCGTATGCATTATATTAAATTATTACCAGGAGATAAGGTGAAGTTAGAAATGAGCCCTTACGATTTAACAAAAGCAAGAATTACTTACAGATATTAAAAGATAAACGATGAAAGTTAGAGCATCAATAAAGAAGAGAAGTGCCGAGTGCAAGATAGTGCGCAGAAAAGGCAGATTATATGTAATCAACAAAAAGAATCCTAGATTTAAACAAAGACAAGGATAATTATGGCAAGAATAGCAGGTATAGACATCCCAAAGAATAAAAGAGGAGTTATAGCATTAACTTACATTTTTGGAATTGGAAGAAGCAGATCAAAAGAAATTTTGGAAGCTGCAAAAATTGACGAAAGTATTAAAGTTCAAGATTGGTCAGATGATCAAATTGCATCAATTAGAGAGCAAGTTGGAACATTTACTATCGAAGGTGAATTACGTTCAGAAACTCAATTAAACATCAAACGTCTTATGGATATTGGTTGTTATAGAGGTATTCGTCACAGAACAGGATTACCTTTGAGAGGTCAAAGAACTAAGAACAATTCTAGAACTAGAAAAGGGAAACGTAAAACAGTAGCTAACAAAAAGAAAGCAACTAAATAATAACTAATTATGGCAAAAACAACGAAAAAACGTAAAGTTATTGTTGAGGCAGTTGGTGAAGCTCACATAACAGCATCATTTAACAATATCATTATTTCTTTGACAAACAAAAGAGGTGATGTAATTTCTTGGTCATCTGCAGGTAAAATGGGTTTTAGAGGTTCTAAAAAGAACACTCCTTATGCAGCCCAAACTGCCGCTGAAGATTGTGCAAAAGTAGCTCACGAAGCCGGTTTAAGAAAAGTGAAAGCTTATGTTAAAGGACCTGGAAACGGAAGAGAAAATGCAATGAGAACTCTACATAATAACGGAATTGAAGTAACAGAAATTATTGATGTTACACCAATGCCACACAACGGATGTAGACCTCCAAAAAGAAGAAGAATATAATTAAATTAATTCTAATAATAGGAATAAGATTATCGAAGGAGATTAAGCCTTAATTCATAATCCCTATTAAAACAAACAAAGAAATGGCAAGATATACAGGACCAACAACTAAAATTGCTCGTAAATTCGGAGAAGCAATTTATGGAGCGGATAAGTCTTTTGAAAAAAGAAACTTTCCTCCAGGACAACACGGTAATAACAGAAGAAGAGGTAAAAAATCTGAATACGCTGTACAATTACAAGAAAAACAAAAAGCAAAATATACGTACGGTATTTTAGAACGTCAATTTAGAGGATTGTTTAAAAAAGCTTCAGCAAGTAGAGGAATTACTGGTGAGGTATTATTACAATTATGTGAATCACGTTTAGACAATGTAGTATTCCGTTTAGGAATTGCTCCAACTCGTAGAGGTGCAAGACAATTAGTATCACACAGACATATTACTGTAAATGGTGAATTGGTAAACATCCCATCATATGCTTTAAAAGCAGGAGATGTAATTGCTGTAAGAGAAAAATCTAAATCTTTAGAAGCTGTCGAAAGATCATTGGCTAATAGTAGTCATGCATCTGAGTGGTTAACTTGGAATGACGATACACTTCAAGGTACATTTGTAAGTGTTCCTGAAAGATTACAAATACCAGAAAATATTAACGAACAATTTATTGTAGAGTTGTACTCTAAATAATTTTAAATTTCAATATAAACTATGGCAATTTTAAATTTTCAAAAACCTGATAAAGTAATATTGATTGATTCTACTGATTTTGAAGGTAGATTTGAGTTTCGACCTCTAGAACCAGGATTTGGATTGACAGTTGGTAATGCTTTAAGAAGAGTTTTATTATCTTCTTTAGAAGGATATGCTATCACATCAATTCGTGTAGAAGGAGTTGAACATGAGTTTTCAACAATTAAAGGTATTGTAGAAGATGTTACTGAGATCATTTTGAATTTAAAACAAGTTCGTTTTAAAAATCAAATTGAAGAAACAGAAAAAGAAACAGTAAGTGTTTCACTTTCTAATCAAGAACAATTAACTGCAGGAGATTTACAAAAATACATTTCAGGATTTCAAGTATTAAATCCAGATTTAGTTATTTGTAATATGGAAAAATCTGTGAAGCTACAATTCGAGCTTACTATTGAAAAAGGTAGAGGTTTTGTGCCAGCAGAGGAAAATAAAAAATCTAATGCTGCATTAGGAACTATATTTACAGATTCAATTTACACTCCAATAAAGAATGTAAAGTACGCTGTAGAAAACTTCCGTGTAGAGCAAAAAACGGATTACGAAAAATTAGTTTTTGATATTAAAACTGATGGATCTATTTCTCCACAAGATGCTTTAACTGAGGCTGCAAAAATTTTAATTCACCACTTCATGTTGTTCTCAGATGAGAGAATTACTTTAGAGGCGGATGAGATTGCACAAACTGAAACATATGATGAAGAATCATTACATATGAGACAACTTCTTAAAACGAAGTTAGTTGATATGGACTTGTCAGTAAGAGCATTGAACTGTTTAAAAGCAGCAGAAGTTGATACATTAGGTGACTTAGTGTCATTTAACAAAAATGACTTGATGAAGTTCCGTAACTTCGGAAAGAAATCTTTAACAGAACTTGATGAATTAGTTCACGTTAAAGGATTAAATTTCGGAATGGATTTAAGTAAATACAAATTAGATAAAGAATAATCATTCATATTTTGCGCTCTGCATTATGCAGATTGATGCAAGATGAATGTAAAAATAAAATTTCATGAGACACGGAAAGAAATTTAATCACTTAGGAAGAACAACATCACATAGAAAAGCGATGTTATCAAATATGGCTTGTTCATTAATTGAGCACAAGCGTATTAATACAACTGTAGCTAAAGCAAAAGCATTGCGTAAATATGTTGAGCCATTAATCACTAAATCTAAAAACGATACTACACACAACCGTAGAATTGTATTTAGTTATTTAAGAAGCAAATATGCAGTTACTGAACTATTTAAAGAAGTATCAGTAAAAGTTGCAGATCGTCCAGGAGGATATGTAAGAATTATCAAAATGGGACATCGTCAAGGAGATAATGCTTCTATGGCAATGGTAGAATTGGTTGATTACAACGAAATCTACAATCCAAATAGTAAGAAGAAGAAAAAATCTACACGTAGAGGTAGAACTAAAAAAGTTGAAACTACAGTTGAAGCTTCAGCATCTTCTGAAACAGAGACTACAGAGGAATAAAATGATAATAAATAATTAAAGAATATTTTAAAGGATAAATTATACACTAATTTATCCTTTTTGTATATATAAAATAAAAATGAAAAAAGCACTAATACTAATAGCCTTAAACTTTATCGTTTTAACAACGATGGCTCAAAGAATTTCAATAGAAAGTATTGAAACAAGATTGTTAACAAATCAAGGAGTTGAATTTGTTGGTAAAGTAATTGAAGAAAAAAATGATTTAAATTTATTTCCGACTTGGAACAATAAAGGGATATTGTTTTATAATGATAAAGAATATCAAATATCAAACCTAAATTATAATATTTCTGAAAATAAGGTGAGTTGTCAATTAAAGAACGGAGAGTATTTTCTGTTTAGAAGTGCTGATATACCTTCGTTTTCAATAAATAATAAACTATTTAAAAAGAATGGTAGATCTTATTTTGAAGTTCTTTTAGAAGAAAAAGACACCTATTTTTACAAGCGTTACGATGTTAGGTATAAGGACGGTGTAAAGCATAGAATGGGTGGAGGAACTGTAAATCCATCAAGATTTGTAATATCATATTCTTATTTAATAAAATCAGGAGATATAACTAAAACTCTGGAGTCAAATAAAAAAAGTATTTTAGAATTTTTTGAATCTCAACAAACTGTATTAAAAAAGTTTGTAAAAGATAATAAACTATCATACAAGAAAGAAAATGATTTAGTTAAAATCATTAGGTATATGCTAAAGAAGGCAAATCAATTAGTATAAAATTTTAAATTATTGTAAATGAATTATTCAAATCGTAAAAAAGCAATATTACTTCTCGAAGACGGAACTATTTTTGAAGGAAAATCTATAGGAATAGATGGTACTGCTTTTGGAGAAATTTGTTACAATACTGGAATGACAGGTTATCAAGAAATATTTACAGACCCTTCTTATTATGGTCAGATGATGTTGTCAACCAATGCACATATTGGAAACTATGGAGTAAACGAAGACGAAATAGAATCTGATTCTATAAAAATTTCTGGTTTAGTTTGTAGAAATTTCAGTTTTAATTACTCAAGAGATAGCGCAACTGATTCGTTAGAAAACTATTTTGAAAAGCAGAATTTAATTGCCATTTCTGATGTTGATACACGAGCAGTTGTAAGATATATAAGAGATAAAGGAGCAATGAATTCTGTAATTTCTACAGATGTTGATAATTTAGAAAACCTCAAAAAACAATTGGCAGACCAACCAACTATGGATGGTTTAGAGTTGGCTTCAAAAGTGTCAACAAAAGAACCTTATATTGTAGGTGATTCGAATGCAAAATTTAAAATAGCTGCATTAGATATCGGAATTAAAAAGAATATCATTCGTAATTTGGTGAAAAGAGATTGTCAAGTAAAAGTGTTTCCTTATAACGCTTCTTTTGAGGATTTACAAAGTTTTAATCCTGATGGATACTTTCTCTCTAATGGTCCTGGAGATCCAACACCATTGGTAGATGCACAAAAAGTAGCACAAGAAATTATCAAGCGAGATTTGCCACTTTTTGGAATATGTTTAGGGCATCAAGTAATTGCTTTGGCAAACGGAATCACAACTTACAAAATGCATAATGGTCACAGAGGAATCAATCATCCTGTAAAGAATTTAATTACAGGAAAAGGAGAGATTACTTCACAAAATCATGGGTTTGTAGTTGATGCGGATTCACTTCAAAAAAATAAAGATTTTGAACTGACTCACATTCATTTGAATGATGATACAGTTGCAGGAATGCGTATGAAATCTAAAAACTGTTTTTCTGTTCAATACCATCCAGAAGCAAGTCCTGGACCACATGATTCATCATATCTTTTTGATGAGTTTATTGAGAACATGAAGAAGTAGCAAGAAGTCACTTGACTTTGTCATTTTTTATGACTAACTTTCCCTATCGTACGATAAAGTTCATTAAAACCGAACATTATCTTAACCATTAGCAAAAATTAAAACGAACATCCGTGAGCAAAATAATATTCATAGACCAACCTCAAGAAAAGTTAGACGAAATTCAAAGTCTGATAAAAGTGGTTTATGGAGGATTTATGGCTTTAGCGATGGATTATGGTTATCACGTAAATAATGTATTTGGACAATCCAAAGATGGTAAACACGAAATTTACGAATTAAGAGATAATATTAATTATAGAATTAGGAGTGCGAATCTTCATTTTTATTTACTAATTACGAGAAAATTAGAAATTGAAAATCGATTTGCGAAAATGCTAAAGGATAAACCAACTGTTTTCGATGGTTATTTTATGGGAAATCCTCATTTTGAAATGGCTTCTGACGAAATTATGGCAATCTATGATAGTATTGTTTTCCATCTATCTTCTTGCTTTGATTATCTTGCTATGTTGACTCAATTTGTCTTTGGAGAGAATCCACAAACAAAATTACAATGGATAACTTTAGTTAAGCATTGTCACAATAATAAAAGTGAATTTGCGAATAGAAAATTTGCAGATAATATAAAGAAAGTGAATTCAGAATTTGTGAGTAAATTTAACGATTATCGTGCTGAACTTATTCATAGAAAAAAATCAACTTCATTCGCAAACTTGACGTGGGAATTAAATTCAGGAAAAGTAACTACACAATTTAAATGCTCTGAAAAAATTAAATCTAATCTAAAGAAAATTATAGATAAAGATTTAGAATATTGCATAAGTTACGCTTCATTTGAGTTAATAAAACAAACTCTTTTAAAAATTTCTGACGTTCTTAATGGTATGCACGAAGAATTTAGAGAGAATTATAACGAACACGCACCTAAAATGAATAATGGCGGATTTCAAATAATATCAATGAATCCTGAAACGAAATTTGCCGAATCACCAGCATTAGGTTATTGGAAGAAATTTATGGAATATAAAAACTTTTGCTAACACCGTGTATAATTAATTGCTTGGTTCTCGCCTACTTGGAAATTCCTTCGGAATTTCCTCTGGTTCGTTCCATTTTTACTAAATTACGTGCTTAACCACGCAACTAACCATACACAAACACGATACATAAAATTATCCAATACAGGCTAACTATGTTTAAGATATTCAAAAACGTATAAGCGCATAATATTCTTCTTCTTTTAACCTGCACCAATTCATTTCAATAAAAAAGAAACCTTTTAGAAACCATTTTCGTAAGTATCTTATATAAAATTATAGTAAGATTTCTATATTTCGTAAATTGCAGGCTCTTAAAATAACCAGCAAAAAATAGAATATGAGTATCATTATAAACATACACGCAAGACAAATTTTTGATTCAAGAGGTAATCCAACAGTAGAAGTTGATGTAATTACTGAAAACGGAGTAATGGGTAGAGCAGCAGTTCCTTCAGGAGCATCTACAGGAGAACATGAAGCCGTAGAATTGAGAGATGGTGGAAGTGCTTATATGGGAAAAGGTGTTTTAAAAGCCGTTAATAATGTCAATCAACTAATTGCAGTAGAATTGTTAGGAACATCAGTTTTTGAACAAAACGCAGTTGATCAAATCATGATTGATTTAGATGGTACAACAAACAAGGCAAAATTAGGAGCAAATGCTATTTTAGGTGTTTCGCTTGCAGTTGCAAAAGCAGCAGCTAACGAATTGAATTTGCCGTTATATAGATATGTTGGTGGAGTGAGTGCAAACACGCTTCCTGTACCAATGATGAATATCGTAAATGGAGGTTCTCATTCAGATGCGCCAATCGCATTTCAAGAATTTATGGTTGTGCCAGTTGGAGCAAGAGATTTCACACATGCTATGCAAATAGGAAGTGAGATTTTCCACAATCTAAAAAATATTCTACACGATAGAAATTTGAGCACAGCAGTAGGAGATGAAGGAGGTTTTGCACCAGCTTTTGACGGTACAGAAGATGCGCTTGATACTGTTTTAGCAGCAATTAAAAAAGCAGGATACAAAGCAGGAAGTGAAGTGATGTTGGCGTTGGATTGCGCTGCAGCCGAATTTTTTGTTGATGGTAAATACGATTATTCAAAATTTGAAGGAACTACAGGAAAAATAAGAACATCAGAAGAGCAAGCCGACTATTTAGCAGAATTAGCATCTAAATACCCAATTATTTCTATTGAAGATGGTATGGATGAAAATGATTGGGATGGCTGGAAATATTTAACTGATAAAATTGGCGATAAAGTGCAATTGGTTGGAGATGATTTGTTTGTAACCAATGTTGAACGTCTTGCTAAAGGAATCAACAACGGAATTGCAAATTCGATTTTGATAAAAGTAAATCAGATAGGAACATTAACAGAAACAATTGCAGCTGTAAATATGGCACATAATGCAGGATATACTTCTGTAATGAGTCACCGTTCAGGAGAAACAGAAGACAATACAATTGCAGATTTAGCAGTTGCATTAAATACAGGTCAAATTAAAACTGGATCTGCTTCAAGAAGTGATAGAATGGCTAAATACAACCAGTTGTTGAGAATTCAAGAAGAGTTAGGAGATGTTGCTTATTATCCTCAAGAGAAAGCATTTAAAATAAAATAAATTTATTTTTCACATCATTTCGAGTGATTTTTGTGATAGAAATGAACAAAAATTGTATCGAGAAATTATATGTAGAGCCAACGTTTTAAATGTTGGCTTTTTTGTTTTATAATAAATCAATTTTTCGTAAATTCGTATTCTTATTTTATAAGTAATTTTCAAAAAAATAAATGATGGCAGAGATAGCAAAAATAGAAGTGAATGGTACTACTTATGAGTTTCCGATTATTACAGGAACGGAGAATGAAAAGGCCATAGATATAAAAACATTAAGAGGTGTAACAGGAGGAGTTACAACTATAGATCCTGGATATAAGAATACAGGTTCTTGTGAGAGTGGTATTACTTTTTTGAATGGAGAACAAGGAATTTTGCGTTATAGAGGATATAGTATTGAAGAACTAGCCGAAAAAGCAGACTTTTTAGAAGTTGCTTATTTACTGATTTTTGGAGAATTGCCAAACAAAGAAGAATTAGATAAGTTTCATTCAGATATTAAAGATCAATCGGTTGTTGATGAAGATATAAAGAAAATTGTTGACGCATTTCCAAAGAATGCTCATCCTATGGGAGTTCTGTCATCATTAACAAGCGCTTTAACTTCATTTAATCCTAAGTCTGTTGATGTAGACTCTGAAGAAGAAATATATAAAGCTGTTGTTAAGATTTTGGGAAAATTCCCAGTTTTAGTAGCTTGGACAATGCGTAAAAATCAAGGATTACCATTTAGATATTCAGATAGTTCTTTAGGATATATTGAAAATATTTTAAAAATGATGTTCAAGAAACCTGGAGAAAAATATATTCAAAATCCAGTTATCGTTAATGCATTGGATAAATTATTGATTTTACATGCAGATCATGAGCAAAACTGTTCTACATCTACAGTGAGAATAGTTGGTTCTTCTCATGCAGGTTTGTTTGCTTCAATTTCAGCAGGAATTTCTGCACTTTGGGGACCATTACATGGAGGCGCAAATCAAGCAGTACTCGAAATGTTGGCGGGAATCCAAGAAGATGGTGGTGATACTGCAAAATATATGGCGAAGGCTAAAGATAAAAATGACCCATTCCGTTTGATGGGATTCGGACATAGAGTTTATAAAAACTTTGATCCAAGAGCAAAAATTATTAAAGTTTCGGCTGATGAAGTTTTAGCTGATTTAGGTATTGCAGATCCAATTCTTGATATTGCAGAAGGCTTGGAAAGAGAAGCATTAAATGATGATTACTTTGTGTCAAGAAAACTATATCCAAATGTAGATTTTTATTCAGGTATTATTTATCGTGCTATGGGAATCCCAACAGAAATGTTTACAGTAATGTTTGCTTTAGGACGACTTCCTGGATGGATTGCTCAATGGAAAGAAATGCGTGTTCGTAAAGAACCAATTGGTCGTCCAAGACAGATATATGTTGGAGAAAACTTACGTTCATTTGTACCTGTAGAGAAAAGATAAATGTTGAAACTCAATGTTACCAATGAGACTTCACGTCTTAAAGCAGTTGTTTTAGGTACAGCATTTAGTAATGGGCCAATACCAAAAATTGAAGATTGTTATGATCCTAAATCTGCCGAACATGTAAAAGCAGGAACATATCCCAAAGTAGAAGATATGGTTGCAGAGATAGAAACAGTTGCGGCTATTTTTTCGAAATATGATATAGAGGTTTATAGACCAAAACAATTAGAGAATTACAATCAGATTTTTGCGCGCGATATTGCTTTTGTTATTGATGACAAATTTGTAAAAGCCAACATTCTTCCTGAAAGAGATAAAGAAATTGATGCAATTCAATATGTGATTGATCAAATAAATCCTGAGAATATTATCACATTGCCAGAAGAAGCACATGTTGAAGGTGGTGATGTAATGCCATGGAATGAGTATATTTTTGTTGGAACATATTCAGGTGATGATTATGCAGATTATATCACTGCACGTACAAATATGGATGCTGTAATTGCTTTGCAAGAACTATTTCCACACAAAATTGTAAAATCTTTTGAACTGCGAAAATCAAATACTGATGCTCGTAATAATGCACTTCATTTAGATTGTTGTTTTCAACCAATAGGAACTGATAAAGCAATTATTCATCGCAATGGATTTTTGGTTGAAAAAGAATATCAGTTTTTAGTAGACTTATTTGGAAAAGAGAACCTTTTTGAAATCACTTCCGAAGAAATGTATAATATGAATTCTAATGTTTTTTCAATTTCAGAAGAAGTTATTGTTTCTGAGGAAAATTTTACACGACTTAACACTTGGCTTCGTGAACAAGGTTTTACAGTAGAAGAAGTGCCTTATGCAGAAATATCTAAGCAAGAAGGATTGTTGCGTTGCTCTACAATGCCTTTGATAAGAGAGTAGTTTTTCTTCAATTTCAAATCATTTTAATACTTCCATTAGATTCAAGTTATATGTAAGTTATCAATATACTTTTCGTCTTATCAATTCTAAATATAAAAAAATGGATTCAAATAAAAAAACAATAATCAGTCAGGCTTTAGAGAAAGGTATTTCTTATAACCAATATGTTCTTTTAGTTAAAGATTTGGTTGCTGAAAAGTCAACAACTGGAGAAGAGAAAACTGAGGCATTGATAAACTATACTTTGTTAAACGATAGGCGCTTGAAGCGTTGGAATAAAACATTAAAAGTATCAGAAAATCAAATAGAAAGGCTATCAAATCATTCTAAGAAAATTACTTGGTTAGTTTTAACAGAGAGTTGGTGTGGAGATGCAGCACATGTAATGCCAGCTATTAATAAGGTTGTTGAATTAAACGATGCAATTGATTTAAAAGTGGTTTTGCGTGATGAAAATATTGAATTGATGGATGCTTTTTTAACGAACGGAAATCAATCAATTCCAAAACTTATTATGATTGATAGTGAATCAGAAGAAGTTTTAAATTCTTATGGTCCAAGACCAAGTGATGCTACAAAATTAGTGGATGATTATAAAAAGAAGCATGGCAAATTAACACCAGAATTTAAAGAAGATTTGCAAAAATGGTATAATAAAGACAAAGGGCAAAATACAGTTATAGACCTTTTAAATCTATTAGATTTATAACAAATCATTTTATATATAATATATCTAACATTTTATCTATTTTTGCATAATAAATAGAAGAACTGTGGAACAAATTACCAATACAATTTTAATGATTCGTCCTGTAAACTTTAGGATGAATGAACAAACGGCTGTAAACAACTACTATCAAAAAGTACTTGACAATTTATTGCCAGCAACTGTGCAAGCAAAGGCTTTACAAGAATTTGATGCGTTTGTAGATAAGCTGAGATTAGTTGGCGTAAATGTAATAGTGATTGAAGACACAAAAGAACCAGATACTCCAGACTCTATATTTCCTAATAATTGGATTTCTTTTCATCAAAATGGAACAGTAGCATTGTATCCTATGTTTGCAGAGAATAGAAGGCATGAACGTAGAGATGATGTTTTAGATATACTAGAAGAAAATGGCTTTGTTATAGAAAATATAGTTGATTATTCATCAGCTGAAGAGGAAGAAATTTTTCTTGAAGGAACAGGAAGTTTGTTGTTAGATAGAGTTAGTAGAAAAGCGTATTGTGCCTTGTCACCAAGAGCAGAAGAAGATTTGGTGATTGAATTTTGTGAAGATTTTGAATATACACCAATTTTATTCACTTCGTATCAAACAGTAGGAGAGGAGCGCAAAGCAATTTATCATACCAATGTTATGATGTGCTTGGCAGAAAACTTTGCTGTTGTTTGCTTAAATTCTATTGATGATAAAAAAGAGCGTAAGCAACTCGTTAAAGAATTAAAAGAAGACGGAAAAGAAATTATTGCTATTAGCGAAGACCAAGTAAATAATTTTGCAGGAAATATGTTACAAATTATGGGAGCAAATGATGAACGTTATATTGTGATGTCAACATCTGCAGATAAAAGTTTAACGGTGGCTCAAAGAACTATTATTGAACGTCATTGTAAAATCCTATCAAGTTCTTTAGATACTATTGAGGCTTGTGGAGGTGGAAGTGCACGTTGTATGATGGCTGAGGTCTTTTTGCCAAAAGCGTAATTCACCTATTTTGTCATTCCTGCTAAGAGAGGAATCTAAAGAAGTAATAATTAACCGTCGCTTTGCGACCGACAAAAAAGCAGCAACGTCTCAACAACAAGGAAGACGTTACTGCAAAATGTGATTGTTAGTTAAGTTTTGAATTTTATTTTAAAAGAGAATCATGATTTTTAAAATAGTTATTTCTAGCCTATTTACAACCCAATTTTAAATAGCACGGTTAGTTGCTATTTAATTTTTAGAAATACTTCCGCCAGAAGATTTAGATTTAGAAACTGTTTCTGGATTTCCAGAATAGTCAATATCTCCACCACTACTTGCGTGAGCAGTTATTTTTTTACTTGCATATACATCAATACTAGCGCCACTTGAAACATCAACTTTTGAAATTTCTGACTTTAAATTAGTTGCTTTAATATGACTTCCGCTGCTTGCATCTCCATCAAAGGTTTGTGTTGTACCACTAAGTCTCATGTTAGCTCCACTAGAAACATCAGACGAAACATTATCAGCAATTAAATCTAAGTTTATTCCGCTTCCACTTGATGCTCTTAACGTTATTGAAGTTGTTTCAATAGTATTTTCTCCTTTTACGTGCGCACCACTTGAGGTTCTAATGCTATTAATATTCGTTGCAGTTAAATAAATATTTCTTGTAGCACGATTTACATTTTTGTCAAAATAAATTTTCAATACACCTCCATCAATCTCTGTAACGAGAAGGTCAATGATGTTTTCATCTGCTTCTACCGATAAGTCTACATCTGATCCTTGTGTTAGATGTACTTGTATTCCTTGACTTACTTTTATTGCAGTAAAATCAGAAGAGATATTTCTGTCTTCAGTAACTACATTTCCGTTTCCTTGAATTCCAAAGCCATCAAACATACAAGATGTTGTTGTGATTAGAATTAATAATAATATTGTGATTTTTGTTTTACGCACGCCTTTTATGTTTAGATTAAGGAGCTTGTGATTTTTCGTTGAAAAGTTCATAATATGTTGTTTTTTAAAGTTTGTGTAAAATTAATTACTATTTAACTTTCATTAAAAAGTAGTTTACTCAAATGTTATATTTATAGGCTGAATTGTTACTTAATAATTATTCCATTTTCATCAATTTTCACTTTTACATCACCATCATCAGTGTTTATTTTTAAATCTACTCCATCTTTATTAATCTTTAGATTCACATTGTCAGTATCTACATCAATAACTTTGTCTGTATTACAGTCTAGGCAATCTAATTCGTTTTCACCCATTATATAATAATGATTTGTCATACTTCTATCGTAGAGGTCTTGAACATTATCGACGTCGTATAGATATCTTCGCGTAGATTTATCAAGATAAATATGATAGCCTTCAGGTAAATATAATATTACATCAACCTCTTGGTCTATAAAACTTCTTCTATCTTCATTTAAGAAATAGTTGTTTAGAGTTAATCGATTTCCATCCAATTTAAATTGATACTCTAGTTTACTTGCATTATCATTTGCTGTTTCAGAGTTAGGTCCTCTAGCACCTTTTCTAATTTTAATATACGCTGAATTCGTATCACTTTTTCTAATATCAATATCAACATCAGATGAAAAAACCTTTTTAGAACCATTGTCTGTGATAACTCTTAATTGATTATTATTCCTATATTTTAAATCTTTATAGTCTTTATTACCAATCATAGAAATTCTTAAAGTATCTGTTGCGGTAATTTCTAAATCTTCAGTTGTGCTTTTGTATTCGTGATATTTATATTTACTTGAAATATCTATTCCTGAAAAAATCAAGCCTAAAATTGAGATAATCCATAAGGCTAATAAAGTTAAACTTGTTACTTTACTAAATGATTTTGTATTATTCGAAAGAATTTTTAATCCAAGCATAAATAATAATACAAATGGTATTGCAACTGCTACAAAGACAAATAAGACAATCAACCAATATGGCAATGTAGAGTGGAAAATTTCAGAAGGATACTGTAAAAATTCCTCTCCAAATCCTAGAAACTCAAGACTTCCCCAAGAAAACGCTCCTATAACCAAACTCAATAGAGTTATTGCTGACACAAAAATAATAAGCACTCCAATAAACTTAGCAAAGACTTTTAATAAGGTGATTAGTATAGACCCAAAAGTATCTAAGAGTTCTTGTAATCCGGATTTTGACTTATTCCCGTATTTTTTTTTTACAACATCAGTACCTTCTTTTATTTTGTCAGATATTTCTCCTGCGCCATCTTTTACATGAACAGATAATGAATCAAATTCTTCACGAATTTTACGCTCAATATTGTCAATATTCACACGTTCTCCTTCCATTTCCAATTTTTCAGAAGTACTTTCAGCCTTTGGAAGTAAAATCCAAAGTAGTGGATAAGCTAAGAATCCAAAGCCAAATCCGAAAGCCATAATTAACCAAAATATACGTGACCAAATAGGCTCAATTCCTATATAATGAGCCGTTCCCGAAGCAACTCCACCTAAAAATTTATCATCTATATCTCTATATAATTTTTTAGATGCTTTTTTTCTTTTTTGAGTATATGGTTGTTCTGTAAACAATTCTTCATCTACATTATAGTCTTCAGGTTGACCCATAATACCAATAATTGCTTCAATATCAGATTCGCTAATTACTTGACGCTCGTCAACTATTTTATCAGTTAATAGTTCGCTAATACGCAATTCTATATCCTTGATGATTTCGTCTCTACCTTGAGGGTCATCACTCAATGATTTTCGGATAGCGTTTAAATATCTGTTTAATTTTTGATATGCATTTTCATCGATGTGAAAAAACAATCCTCCGAGATTTATATTTATAGTCTTATTCATTTTTTAGTTGATTTTGTTGTTGTTACTAGTGTTACAGCGTTTACTAAATCGCTCCAAGTTGTATTTAATTCTTTTAAAAATAATTTTCCAGTTTCTGTTAAACCATAATACTTTCGTGGAGGTCCAGAAGTCGATTCCTCCCAACGATAGTTGAGTAATCCAGCGTTTTTTAAGCGCGTTAGTAGAGGATATATTGTTCCTTCTACTACTAGTAATTTAGCATCTTTTAAGTGTCCAAGAATTTCAGAAGTATATGCATCTCTATCTTGTAAAATAGAGAGTATGCAGAACTCTAAGACTCCTTTTCGCATTTGTGCTTTTGTGTTTTCAATCTTCATATTTTGAATGATTTTTTATTATTTAATAAATTTTATAGTAAGAGGATACTTATAATATTCACCATTATTGGCTTTGATTGCTGCTAGAATGATAAAGACAAATCGGATAATTCCTAAAAGTCCTATGATTGAGATCCCTCCAAAAAATCCAAATGCATGTGGAAAATCAAAATTAAATTCGTTATGCATATGATCAATATTTTCAAATGCTCTAAAAAATGTTCCGAAAATAAACGGAATAAGTGCAAGTCCTAAAATAAACGTATAAAGCAAAAAACTTAAATTAAAGTTTACCGCCTCTTTACCTTGCTCATCTAAATATTCACTCTCATCTTTTTTTACTTGCCAAAAGATTAATGGAGCAATAACTCCTCCTAACGGAAAGAAGTATCCTGCAAATGCAGAAATGTGAATTAAGAAAGCGTTACTATTGTCGTTTTTTGATGTCATAATGTTATATCAGTTATTATACAATGCAAAGATACGGTTAAAAAAAGGTAATATGCAATACAAAGTACTGTAATTTAACATTTATTTAACATTTGTATTTTTAATACTATACTACGTATAGTACCTCCAAAAAATCAAAATCGAAAATAATTGTTGTTGTATATATTTAATAAAAAATAGTAACTTGTCAGCAAATAATCAAAGGAATAAATGAAATTTACACCAAATAAAATCAACCTTTTTTTGATGGTAAAATTACCCTTAGCATATATTGCTGGTGTACGGATGAAATCATTGACAGAAAAAGAAACAAGAGTAACTGTACGTCATAGATGGATAAGCCAAAACCCTTACAAGTCTTTATATTGGGCTGTTCAAGGAATGGCATCTGAACTAACAACAGGAGTTCTATTAATGAAACAAATTACTGATAGTGATACTAAAATATCAATGTTAGTAACTGGTTTGAAAGGGGATTTTACAAAAAAAGCAAAAGGGAAAATAACCTTTACTTGTTTGGAAGGAGACAAAATTAAACAGTCGATTGAAAAAACCATAAAAACAGGAGAATGGGAAAAATTGACTTTAACTTCTGAAGGTTTTGATGAAGCAAATGAAAAAGTATCTAAGTTTGAATACGAATGGAGTATTAGAGCAAAAAAATAATTTATAAGAACCTCTTAAACATTTAGAAAAATGAACGCACACGAAATAGATTACGAAATATTTGGAGAAGAAATGCAATATGTAGAGGTAGAACTAGACCCTCAAGAAGGTGTTGTAGCAGAGTCAGGAAGTTTTATGATGATGGATACAGATATCAAAATGGATACGATTCTTGGTGATGGATCTGGTCAGTCAGAAAGTATTTTGGGAAAGATATTTTCGGCAGGAAAAAGACTATTGACAGGAGAAAGTCTGTTTATGACTGTTTTTCATAATATTGGTCAAGGAAAAAAGAAAATATCGTTTGCAGCACCATATCCAGGAAAAATAATTCCAATTGATTTAGAGGCGTATCAAGGAAAGTTTATCTGTCAAAAAGATGCTTTTTTATGTGCCGCTAAAGGAGTTTCTATTGGCGTTGAATTTTCAAAGAAGTTAGGAAGAGGAATGTTTGGAGGTGAAGGTTTTATTATGCAAAAATTGGAAGGTGACGGGTTGTCATTCTTACATGTTGGCGGTACAGTAGCAAGAAAAGTATTGGCTGCGGGAGAAATGTTAAAAATAGATACTGGATGTTTGGTAGGTTTTACGAAGGATGTTCGTTATGATATTGAATTTGTTGGCGGAGTAAGAAATACTGTTTTCGGAGGAGAAGGACTCTTTTTCGCGAATTTACAAGGTCCAGGAGTTGTATATGTGCAATCGTTGCCATTTAGTAGATTGGCTGGAAGAATTGCGGCTTCAATTCCTCGTCAAGGAGGAAAGAGTAGAGGAGAAGGTAGTATTCTTGGAGGAATTGGAGATATACTTGATGGCGATAATCGTTTCTAGTCGCAGAGCGACAGTCAATATATTAGTTTTTTGTCATTTTGAGTGAAGTCGAAAAATCTCACAAGTGTAAGATTCTTCATTATATTCAGAATGACACTTAGTTTTTTGAACGAATGACATTTCGATTTTAAGAGAAATCGCATCATATTGCTTACACAGCTTTAAGGTGACTACTTACTTCTCATTTGCTTTAATATCTCTTACAAAGGCATCAAGTTTTTTACCATATAACGATGCTTTCACCTTTTTTGATAGCGAATTATTTACGGTATCTAACAAACTTATATGCGCATCGTATAATTCCGTTAAAGCCAAATATGGAGCTACTTCGCTTTTTCCGTTTTTAACAGAAAAATTTGTAGTGTATAAATACCTTTTTTTAATCAATCGTTGTAAGTCTTTATCTAATTTTACGATTAACACATCATCTTTTGCGGTCTGCGCCTCAAATATTTCTTTGATTAAATCTAAACGTTTTCCGCTAAATTTACTCATCATTTCACGATATTTTTCTAGTAATTTATGTGATTTGGAGCCTTCAATTTTAGCAGAGGAATAGAATTTTTCTAATTTAGTATTGATAGTAATGATACCTTTTTCGCCAAAAAAATCAATTTTCTCATCACTTTTTTCTTTTAAGGTTAAGTAGTAGAGTTGAGGTTCAGTATCATGATCAGAAAGCATAAAAGTGCTCGAGCCTTTTAAGGTTATGGAATCTACAGAAACTAACAAGGTGTCTTGCATTTTTTGAAGATATAATGTCCCTTTTTGAAGTCTTGTAATTGTTCCCTGTACGGTCATATCACCTTTTTTCTTGTTAGAGCAAGAAAAAAGAATTGTCATTAAAACAACTACTATAAATATGTTTTTAATCATGTTGATTTGTTCAAAATTTTAAAGATACAAATATCTGTTTTTTTTGTTGAATTATAATAACATTCCAGGAGAAACAATTCTCATTAATTCTGCACAAATTATAGCGCCTAAAGTACCTACAGCATAGCCAAACACAGCAAGTAAAACTCCAACAGTAGCAAGTGAAGGGTGAAATGCAGAAGCAACTATTGGTGCAGATGCTGCACCACCAACATTTGCTTGACTTCCTACTGCAAGGAAGAAATATGGTGCTCTAATAAGTTTTGCAACACCAACCAATAAAACTGCATGTATTAACATCCAAACAACTCCAATTGCAACCAATCCTACGTTGTCAAAAATCATTGTTAAGTCCATTTTCATTCCAATAGAAACAACAAGTATATAGATAAATATACTACCAATTTTACTAGCGCCTGCACCTTCAAAATTTCGTGCTTTTGTAAATGATAATATTATTGCAATGATTGTAGAAATACTAATCATCCAAAAGAAAGGAGAGCCTAAAAAGGTCATTGAATTTCGAAAGGTCTCGCTTTCTAAACCGTTTACAAAATCTTTAAAAAAGGGACTTAAATATCCTGCAGCCAAATGAGCAAATCCAACAGTAGCAAATGCTATTGCACCCATAACCATATAATCTGTTAAACTTGGGTTTCGCTCAGTATCTGCACTAAATTTCGAAACTTTTTCTTTTAAGGCTTCAATGGCAGATGTATCTGCTTTTAGCCATTTATTGATGCGGTCTTTTTTGCCAATCCCAATAAGTAATAATGCCATCCAAATATTGGCAACAACAATATCAACAAACACCATTCCTCCATATAATTTTTGATTATAACCATAAACCTCGAGCATCGCTGTTTGATTTGCGCCTCCACCAATCCAACTTCCAGCTAGTGTTGCTAACCCTCTCCAAACTGCTTCTGGACCAGCACCTCCAACGGTTTCTGGTGATACCATAGAAATTAATAATATAGCGATTGGACCTCCAATTATAATACCAACAGTACCAGTAAAAAACATAATCAACGCCTTTGGACCTAAGTTAAAAACAGCTTTTAAATCAAGGCTCAATGTCATTAAAACCAAAGCTGCAGGTAATAAATAACGGCTTGACATATAATACAAACTTGACGAGTGTTCTGTGATTTCACCAACTTCATTTACTGTTTCCCATTCTGGAGCAATCAATCCAAATGTTGTTAAGAATGCTGGCAACATGTACGCCATAAATAACGCTGGAACAATTTTGTAAAATTTAGACCAAAAGCCATCTTTTTTTGCTGATGTGTAGAAAATAAATCCTAAGCATAGCATTAGTAATCCAAAAACAATTGTATCGTTTGTAAAAAAAGGTACGTTCTCCATTATATAAGTTTGAATGAACGCGAAAGATAAGAATATTTTTATTAGTTGAAAGTAGGTAAGGGTAAAACTAAAAAGAGAAAAAAGTAAAAGATTTTTTTTAAATGAAAGAATGAACTTCTCTTAATCTAAATCTTATTCTTTCTTTTTTGGTTGTCTTTTTGCATCTTTTAGGCATTTGTTTAGTATCCATTCCAATTGACCATTGGTAGATCTAAACTCATCAGCAGCCCATTTTTCAACTGCTTTAAGCATATCTTCGTTTATTCTTAGTGCAAATGCTTTTTTCTTTGCCATGTCATTTAATAATAAATCATTCTTTATTAGAGTTATCTTTGGTTTCTTTTGCATTTAATGCCGCACCAAATGCAACACCAATTGCTGCTCCGACTGCAATTCCAATACTAACGTTTCCAAGTGATGTCCCTATCGCAATTCCAACACCAATTCCAAGGGCTATACCAACACCCATTTTGTTGCCGTTTTTCATTTGTTTTCGTTTTTCTTGCAACTTTTTTTCTTGTTTAGTAAGTTAAATGCAGTTCCTATTGCTACTCCAGCACCACTTCCAATTGAAAATCCAATTGCAAAATTATTGAGGGCAATACCTAAGGAAATAGTTAAAGCAGTTCCAACCGTTAATCCAATTATAAGGCCAAAATTATTTTTCATTTAAGGATATTTTATAAGTTGTTAATACTTGTTCTTCAGTGAATACTTTCAGCATAAACTCTATTCTTTTTTATCGCGCTCTAAAACAGCTTTGATAACTCCTCTATGATTAAAAACATTTATGGTTTTCCAACCAGTTTTTGCATAACTATTTAATAATGCTTCAAAATCTTCATCTTTTTTGATTGGTGTTGCTTTCTGTCGTATTAATTTATATTCTTTCATAAGTATGTTTTTAATTCTGCATGCTAAGATACTCCCAAATATTTACATCTTTATTTTTTAAAACAAAATACTTATTGCATTCACTATCAAAAATAAGAGTATTTGAATCACAATTTAATAGTTAGACTTTTCTAATACTACTTTCGATATATGCCCTTCATTATAACCAACACTGATTACTTTCCAACCATTTTTCGCTTCCATATTTAAAGATTCAATAAATGCATCTTCCTTTTTAAATAAACTTTTTGATAAAACTTTATACTGTGCCATAATTCTAATGATTTAAAGTTCCTGTATTTAAAACTGGTGCAACTTCCTTGTCAGAACATAAAATAACCATTAAGTTACTTACCATTGCTGCTTTTCGCTCTTCATCCAATTCTACAATTTCTTTTTTACTTAACTCTTCTAAAGCCATCTCTACCATACTTACTGCACCTTCAACAATTTTATGTCTTGCTGCAACTATTGCAGTTGCTTGTTGGCGTTTTAGCATTGCATTCGCTATTTCTTGAGCGTATGCCAAATATCCGATTCTTGCTTCAAGAACTTCAATTCCAGCCATTGATAAGCGTTCGGCTAATTCCTTTTCTAGTGCTTCACTAACTTCATTTACACTTGCTCTTGATGTGATTTCTTCTTCTTTCCCCTCATCTTTAAAATTATCATAAGGATATAAACTTGCTAATTTTCTTACTGCAGCATCAGATTGTACACGCACAAAATTTTCATAATTATCAACGTCAAATGCAGCCTTAAAGGTGTCTTTTACTCTCCATACTAAGATAGTGCTTATCATGATCGGATTTCCCAATTTATCATTTACTTTTACACGTTCGCTATCAAAGTTGCTTGCACGAAGTGATATGCCTCTTTTTCTATATAATGGATTTGCCCAATAAAACCCATTTTCTTTTACTGTTCCGATATACTTTCCAAACAGTAATAATACTTTTGAAGTATTGGGGTTTACTAAGAAAAATCCTGGAATAGTGGCAATAAATAGAACTATTAGTGGAATTACAATAAACGGATTTTCTTGTGTGATTCCATAAATAATTGTTGCAATAAAGACTGCGAGTGCAAATAGCATTAAATAACCACTTGATACTTTTATAATTTTTTCTTGTTTCATGATAGTTTTGATTAGTTTAAAATGATATTAAAATGATATCACAAAGATATAACATAATATTTGTATTTTCCAAATATTTTATCACATTTATTTTTTAACTTAGCAGAAAATAATATTACAGATGAAAACAAAAATTATATACTTATTGGTAGTTTTGGTAACATTCTCATATCAAGCAAATGCTTCTAAAGTTTGGGGACCAACAGGACATAGAGTGGTTGGTGAAATTGCTCAAGACTATTTGAAGCCAAAGACAAAACGGAAGTTGAAAAAGTTGCTAAAGAAAAAAACATTGGCATTTTTATCTACTTATGGTGATGAAATAAAATCTGATAAAAGATATAATGAATTTTATACTTGGCATTATGTAAATATGCCTTTGGATGAAAATTATGATGCTTCAAAAGCAAATCCGAAAGGAAATTTAGTTACTGGGATTGCGCATTGTAAAAAAGTAATTAAAGATGAGAATTCATCAGATGAGGATAAAGCGTTCTATTTAAAATTATTAATCCACCTTATTGGTGACTTGCATCAACCAATGCATATAGGACTTTCAGAAGATAGGGGAGGAAATGATTTTAAAGTGCAATGGCATTATTCGAATACTAATTTACATGCGGTTTGGGATTATAAAATGATTGAAAGATATGATATGGGATATAAAGAATTGGCAGAGAATGCTGATGTTCTTACGAGGGATCAAGTTAAAGTATATCAAGAAGGAACCGTGATTGATTGGGTAAATGAAGTTCATGTTTTAACAAACGATGTTTATGCGAATGTGAAAAAGGAAGAGAATCTTCGTTATCGATATTCTTATAAATATTTCAATATTGTTCGAACTCAAATGCAAATAGGAGGAATTAGACTTGCAAAAGTGTTGAATGATTTGTTTTAAAAATCATCAAACATAACAAAATAAAAAAGCGCTCCAAATTTGGAGCGCTTTTCGTGACGGCAATATAAAGATTGGTTACTTGTCTAAATTGTTTGTCATTTTAAATCCAGCAAATAAACCTGCACCTGCTGTTAAGAAGATAATTCCTGGATAAATAGAATCACTATCTAAGTCTGTTACTTGATCAATAATTGATGCTACTAAAATTCCTAATCCTATTCCCATTAATAATAATGCAAGATTTAAGATAAAGACTTTCCATACAGGAGCTGTTTGACGATTTCCTTTATTAAATATTTCTGCTCCAATTCCTTTTTCGATTAGCGCCATTCTTTCTTTATTCCTTGTTGAAAAGAATAAATAAACGATTCCGAAGAGTATTCCGAAAATGATTGGTACTATAATTACTTCTGATCCCATGATTGATTTGTTTTTAAATGATTAATTTTATAATTCGTTTACATGTATATGACTTTGTTCGAGAGAATAAGGTTACAGAAAAAGTTAATTATTTTTTTCTTCAATATATATGTAACCTTTTTTAATATATAACAGTCTTATATGTGATGGCAAATAATGATGACGATTATTATATAAAGAAAATACTTAAAGGTGATTCTAATTCCTTTGGTATTATTGTAGAGAGATACCAAAATATGGTATTTGCGCTAGCATTGAAAATGTTGAAGCATCGAGAAGAATCTGAAGAGGTTTCTCAAGACACTTTTATAAAGGTATATAAGTCATTGTCAAAATTTAATGGAGAATCAAAATTTTCAACTTGGATTTATAGAATTGCCTATAATACATGTCTTGACAGAATTAAAAAGAATTCAAAGTATAATAATGATGTCGAAATAAATGACATCACTTCAAATGAGATTTTTCAAGTGGAAAACATTTTTGATAGCCTTGAAAATAAAGAAAGAAGTATTATTATAAAAGAATGCATGGATAAATTACCTGAAGATGAACGAATTATTATGCATCTGTTTTATTTTGAAGAATTGAGCCTTAAAGAAATAGTAGATATAGTTTCTGTGAATGAAGGAAATGTGAAAGTAAAACTATTCCGAGCACGAAAGAAATTATTTAGTATATTTAAAGAGTCTGTTGAACCAGAAATATATAGCAGTTATGAACGATAAAGACAACCACTTATTAGACGATTTTATCAATAAAATGATAAAAGAAACACCTATTGAAAAGCCTTCGGCTGATTTTTCAGGGAATGTTATGGATGCAATTAACACATTAGAACTTAAAAAAGCAAAACGTGCCTTTGAGCCTTTGATTTCTAAAAAAGTTTGGTTATTAATTTCTGCAGGAATTATTACTTTGACTATATTTCTTCTTAATACAGGAGTTAATATGAATGAAGGATATTTATCTAATATTGACTTGAGCAAATTCACGAATGCTATATCATTTGAAACTTCTTATAATTTAAATGTTTCTAATACGGCTATGTATGGCTTTATATTTCTAGCCATTATGATTCCTATTCAGATAGGTTATTTGAAAAATCGGCATGATAGAAAATTCAATTAAAACTACTCTACAGTTAAAATTAAATCATCTTGCATTACCATTTTGCCTTCAATTATAGTGATTGATTTAACTTTTCCGCTTTTAGTTGCAGTAACGGTCGTTTCCATTTTCATGGCTTCAATCACAAATAAGGCGTCATTTACCTTTATTGTTTCACCTTTCTTTACCAATAATTTATAAAGTAATCCTTGTAGTGGAGCGCCAATTTCGTTGTCATTTTCGGTATCGACTTTCGTGTTTTCTATTTTTTCAATGTTTAGGGATTTGTCTTTAATATCAACAGATCTATTTTCTCCATTCAATTTAAAGAAGACCGTTTTAATACCTTCTTCATTCGCACTACTAACAGATAATAGTTTTACTAAAACTGTTTTTCCAGGCTGAATTTCAACCATTATTTCTTCTCGGATATCCATTCCGTAAAAGAAATTTTTAGTTGGTATTGTTGCCAAATTTCCATACTCTTTATAAATTTCATGGGCTTTTTCAAAAACTTTTGGATATAAACTATATGACAAGAAATCTTCAAATTCTATAGGTCTTGTAAATCCTTTTTGAAACTTTTTCTCAAAAACTTTATACGCAACATCAAAATCTATAGGTTCTAAATGAGCATTCGGTCTATTTGTATAAGGCTTTTTATCTCTTAAAATTATTTTTTGAAGTTTCTTAGGGAATCCACCAACAGGTTGACCTAAATCTCCCTTAAAAAAACTTATAACGGATTCTGGAAAAGAAATTTCATGTCCTCGTTCCATTACATCATTTGGTGTCAAATTATTGGTAACCATAAATATTGCCATATCACCAACAACTTTAGAACTTGGAGTAACTTTTATTAGATTCCCAAACATTTCATTTACATTATGATACATTTTTTTAACATCATCAAATCGATCTCCTAGACCTAAAGCTGTTGCTTGCGGACGTAAATTTGAGTATTGTCCTCCTGGAATTTCGTGTTGAAAAACTTCGGCGGTTCCAGATTTTAATCCAGATTCAAAAGGATAGTAATATTCTCTTATATCTTCCCAATAATTTGAAAATTGATTTAATGTATTCAAATCAAAATCATGAGAGCGCTCGTTATGTTTCAACATTTCTACAATAGAATTGAAATTTGGCTGTGAAGTCAATCCTGACAATCCGCCAAGGGCAACATCAACAACATCAACACCATTTTCTATTGCTTTTAGATAGGTTGCAGACTGTAAAGATGAGGTGTCATGTGTATGTAAATGAATGGGAATATTGACCGTATCTTTTATCGCTGGAATCAATTCAGCAGCAGCATAAGGCTTTAATAATCCAGCCATATCTTTAATTGCAATCATATGTGCTCCAGCATTTTCCAAGTCTTTTGCAAGTTGTGTGTAATATTTTAAATTGTATTTAGTATTGTTTTTGTCTAGTAAATCTCCTGTATAACTGATTGCAGCTTGTGCAATTCCGCCAGTTTGATTGCGTACATACTTGATGCTTGGTTCCATCGCTTTCACCCAATTTAATGAATCAAAAATTCTAAAAATGTCAATACCATTTTCCCAAGATTTTATAACAAACTTTTCAATCAAATTATCAGGATATGCTTTGTAACCAACACCGTTTGAGCCTCTTAATAGCATTTGAAGTAAAATGTTTGGTATTGCTTTTCGAAGATCTCTCAAGCGAGTCCAAGGGCTTTCATGTAAAAAACGTAAGCAGACGTCAAACGTTGCGCCTCCCCAAACTTCCATACTAAATGTATTTGCATGGTTTTTTGCAAAACTTTCTGCAACTTTACACATGTCAATCGTTCGCATACGAGTTGCTAATAAAGATTGATGCGCATCTCGCATTGTAGTATCCGTAAAATGAATTTTGTTTTCGTTTTTAAGCCAATTACAAAACTTTTCTGCTCCCATTTCTGTAAGCATATCTTTTGTTCCTTGTGGATATTCAGAAAGTGGATTGTAACTCGGAATTTTTGGCGTTCGTAATTCTTTATTTTTATCGATAAATTTTATATCAGGATTTCCATTTACTATAACTTCACCTAAATATCTTGTGAGTTTTGTTGCTCTGTCTTGTGATAATTTTATTTTGAATAAAGAAGGTGTATTCTGAATGAAATTGACAGTTACTTTACCATCTTTAAATGTTTCATGTTGAATCACATTTTGCAAAAAGCGGATATTGGTTTTTACACCTCTAATTCTGAATTCTTTGAGTGCTCTTACCATTTTTCGTGTTGCACCATCTAAAGTTCTGCCATGAGCAGATACTTTTACTAACATTGAATCAAAGAATGGACTTATTTTTGCAGATTGATATACGCTTCCAGCATCAAGTCTAATTCCCATACCTGCAGCACTTCTATAAGTAGTTATAGTGCCATAATCTGGAGTGAAATTATTTTCAGGATCTTCAGTTGTGATTCTACATTGCAACGCAAAACCGTAAGTTCCAAGAGATTCTTGAGCATAAATTTTTATTTGCGTACTATCTAGTTTATACCCTCCAGCAATAAAAATTTGCGTTTTAACCAAATCAATTCCAGTAACCATCTCGGTTACAGTATGTTCGACTTGTATTCTTGGGTTTACTTCAATAAAATAAACGGTGTCATTTTTATCAACCAAAAATTCAACTGTACCGATATTATTATAATTCACTTCTTTAGCAATCGCTAGAGCATATTTATACAAACTCTTTTTTACAATATCAGAAACATTATGAGAAGGTGCAATTTCTACTACTTTTTGATGGCGACGTTGTACAGAACAATCGCGTTCAAATAAATGGCGAATATTTCCGTAGTTGTCGGCAACTATTTGAACTTCAAGATGTTTAGGGTTGTCTACATATTTTTCTAAAAACATAGTATCATCACCAAAAGCATTTTTTGATTCGTTTCTTGCAGAATCAAAATTCATTTCCAAGTCTTCAGGAACGCGAATTATACGCATTCCTCTTCCGCCTCCTCCAGAAGCGGCTTTTAGCATCAGCGGATAACCAATTTCAGAGGCTTCTGATAACGCAACTTTTAAAGAAGTAAGTTTTTTCTTATTGCTTTCAATAATTGGCACATTGCATTTAAGAGCTATTTTTTTTGCAGTAATTTTATCGCCAAGCAAATCCATAACTTTTGGATTTGGACCAATAAAAATGATGTCATTTTCAGCGCATTTACGAGCAAATTCAGAATTTTCTGATAAAAACCCATATCCTGGATGAATGGCATTTACATTCTTGTTTTTTGCAAGATTAATAATCTCTTCAATATCTAAATAAGGTTTTAAAGGTTGATTGTCTAAACCTATTTGATAAGATTCGTCCGCTTTGTAGCGGTGTTGAGAATACCTGTCTTCGTAAGTATATATAGCAACAGTTTGAATATTAATTTCTGTACATGCTCTAAGTATTCTAATGGCAATTTCGCCTCTATTGGCAACAAGAATTTTTTTTATTTTCATTTTATCTACCTAATTATATACGGATTAATATTTTCATAATTACGTTTAACAAAATCTAATGCGCTAGATACAATGTCTCCCATATTTTTTGCTCTTCTGAAACGTACATCTTTGGTCAAAGAAAACAGTTCAACTTTTAATTCTTTAATTTTTGCTGGTGTAGAAAGCGTATCGTTTTTCATACAATCTAATAAACTACTCAATCTATCATATTCACTCGAAGCTCTTTTTGCCAATAATGATCGCTCTTCATTTTTATATTGTTCCATCGATTCTTCTTGCAACAAGTTCAAAGTCATTTCTACTAACTCATTATTCTCTTTTAAAAATTGAGGTTTGTAAACCTTTGAATTTCCTTCAAATGATTGTTGATCAAAATCTATTGCTCTTATTCTATAATCTATTCGGTCAAAATCATGTGTAAGTACAAACACATAATTATAAGAACGCATATCTCCAAGAAGTCTAATAAAACAGCGTTCATTAAACTTTACGAACTCTTTAGCGATTGCCATTTTGTCTTGGTCTGAACAACTATCAAGATTTTCATTGATAAATGTATCTCCTGGAATTCCAGAAATATGTTCTTCAATGATCGTATCACCATGAACCAAGAAATTGATATGATTTGGAGATAAAAGGTGTTCTAATTCTAAACCATAAATCCGAGAGGCATCTGCTTTTTTGATGTATAGATATACATAATTATCATTAAGAATATTTCTAACTTTTATACGGAAAGGTTTTGTATTTCCAAACGTGCAAAAGTCAATAGCATCAATCGTAATATATTGTAAGGCTTCATCACTACCATCTGCATGTAAAATCGTGTACACGCGTTTTAGGCTCATTTCTATTTCTTCTCTTTCGTGTTCTGCGAAGTAAGTGCTAATCCACAGCGTTTCATTTCCATGCTTATCATAAATCTCTACAGCACCTTGAAAACGCAATAAATCTTCGTAATAAATAGGAATCTTTATGTTTCTACTATGTTCGGTTAAATAGTCAGATAACTGCTTATTTATAGGATAAGCAGGTTTTTTCTTTGACATCAATTTTTTATCCATTGAAGTAGTGTTGTTATTTTTTTTAAAGATAGAATGAATTCGCTGATAAAACAAAAAACGACATTAGTATTCTGAATACTAATGTCGTTTTTAATGAATAATGATTATTATCGTTATTTTTTAGAAGATATCCATTTGTCTATTTTATTTTCTAATAATTGCAATGGAATATTACCTGTTTCTAAAACTTGGTTATGAAATTCTTTTATATCGAATTTATCTCCTAAAGTTTTTTCAGCCTTAGTACGCAATTCTCTAATTTTTAATTGTCCAATTTTGTAAGATAGTGCTTGACCTGCATTTGCCATATAACGTTCAATCTCTCTTTCAATACTTGCTGCAGATTCAGCTTCATTATCAAGGGAATATTGAATTGCTTTTTCTCTAGACCATCCTTTTGAGTGAATTCCTGTATCTACTACAAGTCTTATTGCTCTGTGCATTTCCATACCAAGCATTCCGAAATATTGATAAGGGTCTGTATATAATCCTAATTCACTTCCAAGTGACTCAGTATATAAAGCCCAACCTTCTCCATAGGCACTATAATAAATTGTTTTTCTAAATGTTGGTAAGTTTTCATTCTCTTGTTGCAATGAAATTTGATAGTGATGCCCAGGAATTGCTTCATGTAAAAATAAGGCTTCATCTGCCAATACATTATATTTTGTTACGTCTGGAACTGGAGCATAAAAGATTCCAGGCCTTGTGCCGTCTAAAGAACCTTGATTATACTCTGCACTTGCTGATGCTTCTCTAAATGCTTCTGTTCTTCTAACTTCAAATGCTGTTTTTGGTTTTACATCAAATAATTTTTCAATTTGTGGTTTCATTTTATCATGAATAGCATTGAAATTGTCAATCACTTGTTGAGGTTCTGTATAAGGCATCAGAACTTTATTTCCTCTTAAATCATTAAAGAAAGATTTTATATCGCCTTTAAAACCAACTTGCTCTTTTACTTTTTCCATTTCCGACAATATTCTTGCTACTTCACTCAATCCAAGTTGATGAATTTCATCAGCTGTCATCTTTGTCGTTGTGTATGTTTTTATTTGATGTTTATAATAAGCTTCTCCATTTGGAGTGTCATCAATTCCACTTGAAGTTCTTCCTGCATTTAAGTAATCTGTACTCATAAAAGCGTGTAATTTTTTATAAGCAGGAACAATTTTGTTTTCAACCATATCTGTATAGGATTTGGTCAACACTTTTCTCTCATCATCAGAAAAACCTTCAGGTAAGTTTTTTATTGGCTGATAAAACAAATGATCTTCAACATTACCAGTTAATGATGCTAATTGAGGAATTACTTTTTTTATCAATGATTTTGGCAATACATGACCTAATGTAATTCCTTCTTTCATTCTTTCTTCTGTGCTGTTCATCCAATCTAAATAACTGTCAACTCTTTTAAGCCAGTTATTATAATCTTCAACTGTAGCAAAAGGTTGTGCTCCAGAACCACTTGCCAATTGACCGAACATCAAGTTCATCGTCCATATTTGGTTGATAGGAGTTAAGTCTTCTCGGAAGTTCAATCTTTCTAAGTTAATGTTACAATCCCAAGTTAAAACGGCTTTACTCATTTTTTCAGAATCTGATAAATCAGCATCATTGAATTTTGACAAACTGTTTTTAGTGTCTGAGTAAAATGATTTTAATTTTGCTGAAAACTCATCAGATAAATCATTTGGTAATTTATCGTTGTATCTGTTGTCACCTGCAAATGTTGCGTTTAATGGGAATAACTTATAACTCTCTTCACTGTAGTTTTCGAGTAATTCATTAAATTCTTTACTGATTGCTTCTGTGTTAGTTTTTTCAGTTTCTTTTTTACAAGAAGTGAATGTAAGTGTCAGTAGGATACTGAACAATAATATTTTTTTCATTTTTGATGTATTTGATTTACTACAAAAATAAGTTTTATTATTCAATTGCAGATTTGAAGAGTTGTAAAATACTGAAAGATGTGTTTCGAATAAATGCAAACTAACAATTATTCATGCAAGTTTTTGTAAACGTTTTATTTAATCAATTTTTCCAAATCTGAAATGTGAAAAGACATTGTTTTATTTTTCTTGTCATCCATTCTTTCAATAGATATTTTTGAAAAACTAAAATCAAATTCCAATATTAATGAATCCTTTTTTATTGAATATTTTCCAAAACCTTTTCCATTTCCCCAATAACCTATTGAACCGCACCAATTTGGATTAATATCTTTTTTTCGCTTCTCTTTTATGGTATATGGTGAATAGTATAGGTAACTATTATATTCAAACATTGACTTATTTTTAATCGTTATATACTGTAGTTTGTCTGTAGAAATATATCTACCAACTTCTATTTCTTTTCGAATATTAAATGAATAAAACACTATAATTAATCCGAATAAAAAAAATGGAGTTTTTTTTATTTTCAACTGTTTGGATGATTTATTCATTCGTCACTTTTACAGTATATGTAGCAATAATATCTTCATAAATCTTTAAATGAACATCATAAAACCCAACCCAATTAAATTTATTTTTGAATTCTATAATCCCGTTTTCATTCTTAATGTCATAAATTTCAAGATTTTTTTCAATAGGTCCTGAAAAAATGACTAAAGAAATATTCTCTAAAGGAATATCTTTAAGAGTTTTAAGTCTAAAACTAACTTCATCCTTCCTGTTAATTTCAAGATGCATTACTGAAGGACTTAAAGGAAAAACTTTTTGTTCAAATGCTTCTGTATAAACTAAAGGTGAAGTAACAAACGCTGTACTTGTTGTTTGGCTATTTAACAGCCATTCTTCATCTAAAGGATAATGATTTGTAGAAAACATAATAGGATCGGCTAAAAAATATCCATCATTATAATCACTTACAAATGTATTCTTTTCGTTTATATATCCGCTCGACCAAGTCGCATCACATAAGTACCACTTATCTTTCAATTTTACTGCATTCCAAGAATGATTTGCCAGTTCTAAACTGTCAACATTTGATTCAATATCTCTTCCGTATCCATTAATAATTTCACATTCTATATCTGCTAAAAAAGCAAGTTCCTTAACTATATAAGAATATCCAGTACACATTGTTTTCTTATGCTTCAATAATTTCTTAAAGGCTACTTTTTTGTAGTCTTCATTCCATTTCATAAGACGGATACTATCGTTTTGAAATTTTTTAATTTTTCTTAGAACTTTACTATGTTGATAATAATCACCACGAATATTGTTACAAACCCAAGAGTAAATTGCTCTGAACTTCTCAACGTCAGTTGGGAGTTTTGAAGTAAGTTTATAACTAAGAAGCGATAAGTTTTGTAAATTTTCTCCTTCGTTTAACTTCGCAATATTATCAGCTCTCGTAAAATCAATGTTTTTAAAATCATTTACTTGAGCATTGATAATATTGAAAAATAAAAACGAAAATACAATAATGATTTTTTTCAAAATTATCTTTTTGATTTATACACTTTCTTACTTGAAGCTTTACCTACAAGAATTATTTCCGTTAATTCCATATCAACTTTTAACTCGATATTTGAAGCAGAACTTGTATTTTTAATAATAACTTTTTGTGACATTAATCCTACAGAACTAAAAACTAAAACATCTCCCTTTTTTAACGCTTTTGGAAATTTAAAATCGCCTTTAGAATTTGTTGTTGTACCTGTAGTTGTTCCTTGTAAAACAATATTAACTCCAACTAATGGTCCTATCTCGTTAGAAACGTTTCCTTGAACCGTCATGTTTTTTTCTTGTTGTGTTGAAGTTGTTTCTGAAGTTTGTGCTTGTATTGTGCTAAGTGAAAATAGCGCTATACATACTAGACCAATTTTACTCCATAAACTAATTTTTTTTCTTGAATTCTTGAATTGATTTCTTTTGAAATTCCCTAAACTTGTTTTGTTAATTTGATTTTTCATAATAAATAGATTTTATAGTTAAACTTACATCAAACTTATATATGTATAGGATATTTTAAAATCAATAATGAGTGAACTATACGTTTCGTTGAGTGAAGAGGTACTTTCGATTAGTTTGTGAAAACAAGAAAAACCTCTTTGCAAGATAACAAAGAGGTTTTTAGAATAACAATAATGTTGAAATTATTTCACCATTTAGCTTCGCTGATTAATTTTATAAGTTTGTTTTTGTAGTTTTTTATAAAATACTGAACAAAAATCTTCTTATTTTATTAGTTCATAACTGCGTTTGATAAACTCAGTTAATTCTTCACCATGTAATAGGTTTTGAGATAACTTGGCTAAATCAAAAGTTTGCTTAATAAGGCGTTCTTGTTTTTTAGCAGTTTTAGTATTTAGAATTTCACTAACCAATTCATTGTTAGTATTTACAACTAAATTATACATGTCAGGAAAATTGCTCATTCCCATCATTCCGCCGCCGCCGCCAGACGCTTGCATTTCTTTCATACGGCGCATAAATTCTGGTTGCGTAATTATAAAAGGATTGGCAGTAGAATCCATCGCTTCTAATTGAACAGTATACGTTTCTTTAGGAATGTTTGACTCCAGCACAGTTTTTAAACTTGCTTGTTCTTCATCAGATAATTTAGAGATTTTAACATCATCCTTCTTGATTAAATTATCAATATGATCACCATCTACACGTACAAAAGAAATATTTTCTTTACTTGTTTCCATCTTTTGAATCAAGTGAGAAACAATAGGAGAGTCTAATAATAATACTTCGTAACCTTTATCCTTTGCCGCTTGTATGTAACTGTGTTGTGTGTTCTTGTCAGATGCATATAAAATAACTGTTTTACCATCTTTGTCAGTTTGGTTGTCTTTGATTTTTTCTATCAATTCATCCCAAATAAAATACTCATTATCGATAGTTGGATATAAAGCAAACTTCTCTGATTTTTCAAAGAATTTATCTTCTGATAGCATTCCATATTCAATAATAATCTTGATGTCTTGCCATTTTTCTTCAAATGCTTTTCTATCGTTTTTAAACAGACTTACCAATTTATCAGCAACTTTACGTGTGATATAAGAAGATATCTTTTTTACTGCGCCATCAGCCTGTAAATAACTACGAGACACATTTAATGGAATATCTGGAGAATCAATAACTCCACGAAGCATTTGTAAAAAGTCAGGAACAATTCCCTCAACATTATCAGTTACAAACACTTGATTTTGATACAATTGTATTTTGTCTTTTTGTGGATCTATATTTTTGCTAATCTTTGGAAAATATAGAATTCCAGTCAAGTTAAACGGATAATCAACATTCAAATGAATATTGAATAATGGTTCTTCAAATTGCATTGGATACAATTCGCGATAGAAAGATTTATAATCCTCATCATTCAATTCGCTCGGTTGTTTTGTCCAAGCAGGATTTGGGTTGTTGATGATATCATCAACAGTAATCATTTTTTGAGGTTCAGTTGTTTCTTTACCTTCTTTGTCTTTTGTAGTTTCTGGAGTATGCGCTGGATCGTTTACTTCTTTTGTTCCAAACTTGATTGGAATAGGCATAAACTTATTATACTTCGATAATAATTCTTTAATTTTAAATTCTTCTAAAAACTCTGTTGAGTCTTCATCGATATGTAAAACGATTTCAGTTCCTCTTTCAGTTCTATCAGTATCTTCAAGAGTATATTGTGGACTTCCATCACATTCCCAGCGAACTGCTTGTGAACCTTCTTTGAACGATTTTGTAAAAATTTCAACGCGTTCTGCAACCATAAATGCAGAATAAAATCCAAGACCAAAATGACCGATAATTCCAGTATCAGCGTCTTTGTATTTTTCTACAAACTCTTCTGCACCTGAGAATGCTACTTGATTGATGTATTTTTCAACTTCTTCAGCATCCATTCCAACTCCTTGATCTATAATTCGAATCTCTTTTTTCTCTTTATCAATCTTTATTTCAATCATTGGAATACCAACATCACCTTTAGCCTCACCTAGTGTAGATAGGTGTTTAAGTTTCAATGTTGCATCAGTTGCATTTGAAATTAATTCGCGTAAAAAGATTTCATGATCAGAATACAAGAATTTTTTTATAATAGGGAAAATATTTTCTGCTGTTACATTAATGTTTCCAGTTGCCATATTGTTTTTGTTTTTTTATTAGTTTTATATAAAATAGAGTAGTCAAAAAAAATACCAAATATTGATTTGTGACAAGATGACAGTTATTGTGAATTGTGAAATATTAGTTATAGGTTTATAATTATTTAGTAAATTTGATATTCAAATGATTAATAATAAAAATATAGAATATGTATAGTTCAAAAATAACAGGATTAGGGTTTTATGTTCCTGACAATATAGTAACCAATGATGATTTATCTCAATGGATGGACACTAATGATGAGTGGATACAGGAAAGGACAGGAATAAAAGAACGTAGATGGATAGACCCAAAAACAGATGACTCAACATCTGTAATGGGAGCAAAAGCAGCAAAAATTGCTATTGAACGTGCTGGTTTGACTAAAGATGATATAGATTTTATTGTTTTTGCTACTTTAAGTCCAGACATGTATTTTCCAGGAGGTGGAGTTCGTGTACAAGATATGCTTGATATGCCAACAGTTGGTGCTTTGGATGTCAGAAATCAATGTTCAGGATTTATTTATTCAATGTCAGTTGCAGATCAGTTTATAAAAACAGGGATGTATAAAAATATATTGGTGATTGGTTCTGAAAATCATTCAGGAGGATTAGAGCGTTCTACTCGAGGAAGAGGTGTAACTGTTATTTTTGGCGATGGTGCTGGAGCAGCCGTTTTATCAAGAAGTGAAGAAAAAGGAAAAGGAATTTTATCAACGCATTTGCATTCAGAAGGAAAACATGCACGAGAATTGATGCTTGATGGACCAGCAACACAAAGATGGATTCCAGAAATATTAAAAGAGAATGATCCAGAAGATGTTTCATATTACCCTTATATGAACGGTACATTTGTATTTAAGCATGCTGTAGTTCGTTTTTCTGAGGCTATTGTTGAAGGCTTAGAAGCAAATAATTTAGAAAAGGATGACATAGATATGTTAATTCCTCACCAAGCGAATTTAAGGATAGCACAGTTTATTCAAAGGAAATTTAATTTGAGTGATGATAAGGTATATAACAATATCATGAAATATGGAAATACAACAGCTGCATCTGTAATTATTGCATTGACCGAAGCTTGGGAAAAAGGTAAAATAAAAGACAATGATTTGGTTGTTTTAGCAGCCTTTGGAAGTGGATTTACTTGGGGAAGTGTGATTATCCGTTGGTAATATAAAATAGGAAGGCTCTATATCGTAATGATATAAAGCCTTCCAAATCAACTTAACTAAAACTACCTTTACATGAAGCCTCCGCTTCCTTGTGTTTCATTATTATCTCTATTTTTTCTACGTAATGCTTTATTTTTTCCGCCTCCAAATCGGTAAGAGAAACCTAAATATGCTGTTTGACTTTCCCAATTAAATTGTCCTTTTGATGGATATGGATTTACAGATTCGAAAGCAAATTTCATTCCGCTAAATATATCATTCACTCTAAAATTAATGGTACCTTTTCCTTTCAAAACATTTAAACTCGAGCCAATATTTACCATTGACATAGGTTCTACTTTAAATTGAAGGTTTTGTCCTCCGCCTCTATACATTGCAAAGAGTTGGAAACGTAAATTTTTAGTTGCTTTAAAATTATTACTAATACGAGCATTAAAAGCATTATTTGTTACTTCTAAATTGTCACCATTGACGATTCCAGATTCTTTTTGAGTATATAAATCAGTACTTGCATTGACTCTCCACCATTTTGTGATACCATAATTAAAAGATGCTTCAAAACCATATCTATTACTTGAATCAGTATTATTATATGAAATTAACACATTGTTACCATCTATATCTAAAGGGTCAAGACTTAAAACTCGTGTAATATTGTCATTTACTCTTCTGTAGAAAGTTCCAAAAGAAAGAGATCCTTTCTTAATCTTGCGAGTATAATTTAACTCATATGAATTGGTAAATTGAGGTTTTAAATTAGGATTTCCAACAGATGTAATTCTTGGTGTGCTCCATTCTCTAATAGGATTTATTTGCCCTAAAGAAGGTCTGTCAACTCTACGGCTATAACTCACTTGCCATTGATTTTTTTCACTTGGGTTGTATGTTAAAAAAGTTGAAGGATAAAGTGAAAATATTTCATCAGTTACAATTTGTGTTTCTGGACCATTATTAAAAGTAGCATCAATTTCATATTGTTCTAGACGTGCACCAATTTGTACCGTTAATTTGTCAAATTTATGACCATATGTTGCATATCCTGAATAAATATCACGCGTGTATTTTAATCCTTGTTGTGATTCAACATTACTTTGACTTGTGCTAATGCTGTTTTTTGATTCGTTAGTTCTTAATTCTAATCCTAACTCTAACTTCCATCTTTTGAAATTGGGTTTGTATAATCTAAATTATAAAGGTTGTTTTTTCTTTTGTTTTTAACATCACTAGAATAATTGTTGATTAAATCTGTTAAATCAACAGCGTCACCACTAGTCGCTTCTTCAGGACTTTCTGATGTTGAAAAGTTGGCTTCAAATTCTAAGTCATGTCCTTCTTTTGCAAACTCCGTTTTGTAATTAAAATTATAAGTTTCGCTATCACTTTCGGAATCTGAAGTGTTAAAGCTGTCATTGACTAAAGTTCCATTTTCAGTAATGATTGTGCTCCCTAACATAGAACTATTAGAACGATTTTGAGTGGTGTAAGCAGAAAAAGTGTTTTTATCATTGATATAGACATCTGCACCAAATTTTAATAAATGCGAATCACTATCACTATCAAAAATAAATTTTTGCAGAGAGTTATTGTCAAACCGCTCTACCTGTCCATTGTTATCACTCTTTCCAGAATTATAGCCATAATTGGTGTAGAAATTTACCTTTCCTGTTTTGTAATTCATATCAATTGAGCCATTAAAACGCGTATTATGACCACGAGTAATTCCCGTATTTACACTTCCGTTAAACCCTTGATTTGCATTCTTGTGAAGGATGATATTTATCATTCCACTCATTCCTTCAGGATTGTATTTTGCAGAAGGATTGGTGATTAACTCAATTTGTTTGATAGACGTTGATGGAATTTGTTTTAATAATTGCGCTGCACTAATATTTGTAGGCTTCCCATCAACTAAAACTCGTACGTTTTCATTTCCTCTAAGACTTATGTTTCCTGTTTGTGAATCTACACTTACAGATTGAACGTTGTTTAAAAGTTCAGATGCAGTAGTGCCTGCAGATGTTAAATCTTTACCAACATTAATAACTTTTCTGTCAATTTTTTGAACCACAGTAGAGATTTCAGCAACAATTACAACTTCATCAAGTTGAGCTGTATCTTCATTTAAACCAATTGTTCCTAAAGTATGTTTTGAAGATTTTCTTGCAAAGTTAATTTTTCTAGTTTCAGTTTTATAACCAATAAATTGGATTTCAATATTGTTTTCTCCTGAAGGTATTTGCTTTATTTCAAATTCTCCTTTGTCGTTTGTAATTCCTCCTGTTAGTATAGTATCTTTAGTGTCTTTAATTACAATACTTACATAAGGTAATGTCTCTTGAGTAGATGCATCAATTACTTTTCCTGTTATACCACCTATCTTAGGGTTTTGAGCGAAAAGAGTTATGCTTATTAATAGTATAAAAATAGTTAGTATGTTTTTCATCTTTGATAATTTTGGTTTGCAAATGTATGATGATATGACGATAGGTAAACTATAATGTTACGGACGTTAACATCACTTTAACATACCTTTAACAAAAGAAAAAAATTACAGGGATTTGAAGAAAATTATAATTCGAAAGTTTTACCTTCAATAGCCAATTCAGTATTATGAAATACTTCTTGTGCTTCAGTCTTGAAAGCTTCAATATCTTTGTATCTACTTGAATAATGACCAATTATTAGTTTGTCAACGTTGGCTAATTTGGCAATTTTTGCAGCTTGTAGAGCAGTACTATGTTTTGTGGTTTTTGCAAGGTCTTTTTTATCGTTTAGAAATGTAGTTTCGTGGTATAATAAATCTACATTTTTAATAATTGGAACGATATCCTCTTTGTAAGAAGTGTCGCTACAAAACGCATAACTTAGAGGTTTTAATGGATTAGAAGTTAAATTTTCATTGGGAATTATTTCTCCATTTTCTAATTGATAATCATTCCCGTTTTTAAGGTTTTGATAATCACAAATCTCAATTTCTGAATGCTTTTTAATAGCCGATATATTCAATTTTCGCTCACCAATTTTTTCTCTGAATAAAAATCCATTTGTATAAATACGGTGTGATAATGGAATCGTATGAACAGTTACTTTTTCATCTTCATAAATCAATTCACTTTCTTTAGAAATGAGTTCGTGAAATTCAATAGGATATCCTGCAAAAGAATGTGAAAGACGGAGTTGAGTTACAATAAATTCTTTAATCCCTTTTGGTCCGTATACATGTAGTTTTGCATTTCTATTTAGTAATCTAAATGTTGAGATTAAACCAATCAAACCAAAAATATGATCACCATGTAAATGAGAAATAAAAATATGCTTGATTTTAGAAAATTTTATTTTGTATTTTCTTAGTTGAACTTGAGTTCCTTCGCCACAATCAATTAAGAAAAAGCGATTCTGAATTTCAAGAAGTTGAGATGTAGGATGTGCTGAAGTTCGTGGAGTAGCACTATGACAACCAAGAATAGTTACCTTTAAACTCATCTAATTATAAGTCTTTTAGATATAATTTCTTCATCGGTTTGAATAGAGTAAATGTAAATTCCAGAGTTTAAACCATCTCTATAAAATGGAATGCTATTATTCCCTTTTTTTGAGTTAACAGTAAATGTACTTACGGTCTTTCCAAGTAGATTTTTGATTGTCAATATTACTTTTTGACTTTTCTTGTTGTAGAAAGAGATATCTGTACTATTTGTAAACGGATTTGGATTCGCAATTACTTTTGAAATTGTTTTTTGATTTGCGTCACCAACTATCTTTGTTTGCTGTGCAAACGAAGATGCATAAATAAAAAGTAATGCTATCAAAAGTAATTTTTTCATCAATAAATATAATTTTTAAAAATCCATTAAATCTCGCTCAATTGCATCCATTTCTAATGTGTCAAGAGCCTCAATCATTGTTGGAACAACATTTATTTCGTCTGGAACGTCATCAATGTTAACTCCTGTTATTATCAATACAAATGACGTGCCATTTTCACGTTTTTCATTTGCTATATCCAAAAATAATAAAATTTCTGAAGCCTCTATGTTAAACTTATCAGAAAAATCAATAAGAATATGATTCTCTTTTAGCGATGTAATTTCTTTGGTAAGCGTATTGTAAAAATCTCTTGTAGAACTTTCGGTTGGTGTAAGAACTAAATATGTCTCTTTGTTATCTATGTGCATCGTTATCTTTTAATTTGCTGTGCCAATAAATAAATGATTGCCATTCTAATAGCAACACCATTTTCAACTTGATTTAAGATGATTGATTGATTAGAATCTGCAACATCACTTGTGATTTCAACACCTCTATTTATTGGTCCTGGATGCATAATTACAATTTTCTTGCCAAGACTGTCTAAGATTTGTTTATTGATGCCAAATAGTTGTGTGTATTCTCTTGTTGAAGGGAAGTAACTCACATCCATACGTTCATGTTGTACACGAAGAACATTGGCAACATCACACCATTCCAATGCTTTTTTAAGATTTGTTTCTACAGTTACACCTAAGCTTGCAATGTGTTTTGGAATCAAAGTTGTTGGTCCACAAACTTTTACTTCTGCACCTTGAAGTTTGAGTGCAAAAATATTAGAAAGTGCAACTCTTGAATGTAATATATCACCAACAATTACTACTTTTTTGTCTTTTACATTTCCTAATCTTTCTCTGATAGAGTAGGAGTCAAGCAAGGCTTGAGTTGGGTGTTCGTGAGTTCCGTCTCCTGCGTTAATTATCTTTGCGTCAACGTGTTGAGACAAGAAAACTCCAGCGCCAACATTTGGATGACGCATCACAATAATATCAACTTTCATTGATAAAATATTGTTTACAGTATCTATAAGCGTTTCTCCTTTTTTTACTGATGATTGGCTCGCAGAAAAATTAATTATATCAGCAGATAATCTTTTTTCAGCCAATTCAAAAGAAAGTTTTGTACGTGTACTGTTTTCAAAAAATAAATTGGCAATTGTGATATCTCTAAGCGAAGGGACTTTTTTAATAGGTCTGTTTAAAACTTCTTTAAAATGATCGGCAGTTTGAAAAATCAACTCAATATCATTTTTAGTAAGATATTTTATTCCGAGTAAATGTTGCACACTTAACTGACTCATTTTAATCGTTTTTTATTAAATAGATGATGTCCTCTCCTTCTTGCTCTTTCCATTTTACTATCACTTTTTCATTATTGATTACATCAATTTGTCGACCTTTATAATTTGGTTGAATAGGTAAATGACGGCTAAACCTACGGTCAATCAATACTAAAAGTTCAATTTTAGTTGGTCTTCCAAAAGATTGTATTGCTGATAATGCGGCTCTAATACTTCGCCCAGAATATAAAACATCATCAATAAAGACAACGTTTTTGTTTTCTATAGTAAAATCAATATTGGTTTTGTTTGCTTCAAGAGGTTCATCTCTCCGGCGAAAATCATCGCGATAAAAAGTAATATCTAGAGTTCCTGATTTAATATTCTTAATAGAATACTCATTCTTTAATATTTCTGTTAATCTTTCAGCAAGAAAAATACCTCGAGGCTGTAAACCAATAAGTACTGTATTAGAAAAATCGTCGTGATTTTCGATTAACTGACATGCCAATCGATGTAAAATTATATGAATTTCAGTTGAGTTGAGTAAAATTTTCTGATTCATAAGAGTTACCAAACCTTGTTTGGAGTACAAATATACGTAGAACTCATTTAAACTTTTTCTATTTGCTTAAAAAATTATTCTTTTTAAATTAAATTTTGCCTTTTTTGAGCTTTGTAGCGATGCTATAAAGCTCAAAAAAACCTTTATATAACTTGAAAATCTCTAATTTTCGCTTAAACACAAAAAGTATAGATAAGTTCATTGTTAATTAAATTGTTAAAAACAAATCAATTATTTATTAAAAAAGAAAATTACTTGGTGTACTTTTAAAATATTGATTTAAGCCTATGCAACAAAATTTCAATAAAAATAATAAACTGTCGCTTTCGAAATTTGAATCGATGCTAAAAACTAATAGTGTTTACTTTTTTGACGCAACAGAGTTTGAAGGAATCATTCATTATTATTTGGATATTGGACGTCCATCTTTGGCTGACAAGGCAATTAAACTTGGTTTAGAACAACATCCATCTTCAATAAGTTTAAAATTGTTACTTGCAGAATTATATGTTTTTAATAATAATTTTGAAAAAGCAACTATTATATTAAATGAAATAGAAGCAATAGAACCTAATAATGAAGAGGTTTATATTCAAAAAGCAAGTATCTTTTCGCAAAAAAATGATCATATAAAAGCAATTGAATGTTTGAAAAAAGCATTGATATTCGCAACTGAAGAAGCAGATATATTAGCTTTATTAGGGATGGAATATCTGTATTTAGATAATTTTGATAGTGCTCGCTTAAATTTTGCGAGATGTTTAGAAGTAGATTTTGATGATTATTCATCTTTATACAATGTGGTTTATTGTTTTGAAATGCAAAATCAACATGAAGAAGCAATAGAGTATTTAAATAAATTTATTGATAAGGATCCTTATTCAGAAGTTGCTTGGCATCAACTAGGAAGGCAACATTTTGTTTTAAAGCAGTATAATGAAGCTTTAAGAGCTTTTGATTATGCTGTTGTTATTGATGAATATTTTGTGGGTGCATATCTTGAAAAAGCAAAAACATTTGAAAAGTTAAATAGAGAAGAAGAGGCGATTGAAAGTTATCTTATCACCAATGAATTGGAAGATCCTACAGCATTTGCTTATTATAGAATTGGCGAATGTTATAATAAATTGGGAGACAAAGATTTATCAGTACAATATTATAAAAAGACGGTAAAAGAAGACCCTTTGCTAGACAAAGGTTGGCTTGCGCTAACGAAATTGTATTATGATGAAAAAAACTACCAAAAATCATTGTATTATATCAACAAAGCATTGTCTATAGATGATTCAAATACGTTGTATTGGCGTATGTATTCTGAGATATGTTTGAAATTAAACTTATTTGAAGAGGCTGCAAGTGGTTTTTATAGTTGTATAGATAATGGCGATGATAACTTAGATATTTATTTAGGATTATCAGACGTTTTAAACTTTATTGGTGAGTTTGATGACTCATTGTTGGTGATGTCTAAAGCCATTGAAATATTTCCTCATTACGCTGAGGTTGAGTATAGAATAGCATGTTTATGTTATGTGTTAGGTAAAAACGCTGACGGAAAAAAGTTCTTACAGAGAGCTTTAAAAACAGACTATGAATACCACACTGTGATGAAAGAAATATTCCCAGCTGTTTTTGAATTGAATGCTGTGAAGATTGTGATTACTAAGTTTGGGAGTTAATCAACTTTAAGAGCAATTAGTGAATCCTACTTTTTTTAAACAATCATACTCTTAATAGAACATAATTATTGCGTATTGTGTAATTTTATGTATCGGTTATGGTTATGATTTCGTTGTGGATTGACAGTTTTGTTTGGCTTTCACTCCGAGTGTGCCGAAATCTGACCGCAAAGGTGCTGAGGTACTTTTTAAGCCAAATAAAAACTGTGACAACGAATGTTTCATAATTTATTTTAAAGTTTAAATATAGTTCTAAATTTCATTTCAGTTTCAATGCCACAATGAATTATAACCGGTGTTAGCAAATGTATATTTTAAATTTCTTCAAGAGTTTTATTCTTGGCATTTTGATTGTTTTCAATTCTTCTCTTTTCTCCAAGAAGGATTTCCGTCTTTATACGATCGTATTCGGAAGTCAAAATATATTTTATTTCTGTTTGAAAAGATGCACAGCATTGAACTGAAATCTCAATGGTTTTTTTACTTGTATTGAATGTGTAAATTTTCTTGTCAAATTTTTGTTCTAGAACAAAAGAATCAAGAGGGTTTTCAGGGTCAAGTTGTCTCTTTGAAATTTTTGGTTTACCATATTTCATTGAAAAGAGTTCTATTATTTCATCTTTAAACTCTTTTGTTATTTTAAGTATTCTTTCTTTTTCATACTCATTATTTACTGGTAAATTGAAACAAGGTCCTAAAAGCGAAATTGAAGTTAATTCTTGTGAATTAAATTCAGTTGTTAATTTTGCAAAATATGAATTTTCGGAAGTCGTAATTGGAAAAAATAATCGAGTATTAAAATCATACGATAAATCAGAATTATCGGCAATTAGCCTTGAATTATTAAAATCAGAAGAGTCCATTAAGGATGCAAAAAACAATTCATTTCCTTCCTGTTTTTTGAATCCTTGTTTCTATAATATAATCTTTTATCATTAACCTCTTTAATCGACCTTTGTCTAAATTCTTTAAAGTTCATACCTTGATAAAAGTCTAAAAACAATCTTAGTTCATTATCAAAATCTCTAATATTAACTGTTTCCTTAGATTCAATTTTGTTTTCTTCGATTGAATTGTCAACACTATTCTTCTTTCCCGAAGAATTATTGCAGGAGGCTGCTATGATTAATAATATCAAAAATATCGTCTTATTCATATATTTGCTAATGGTTAAGATAATGTTCTGTTTTAATGAACTTTATCGTACGATATGTAAAGTTAGTTATAAAAAACAAGAAAGTCAAGTTTTGTCAGCCTATACATTTTCAAATAAGAACTCTTGTGTTTCCTTAAGAAAGAAAATGTACATTTGTATAACAATTATTATACAGATGCAAAACAGAAACTTTTTAGATTATTTTATTGTTACTTTAAAAGGAATGGCTATGGGAGCAGCAGATGTAGTTCCTGGAGTGTCTGGAGGTACAATTGCTTTTATTTCAGGAATTTACGAAGAACTTTTAACGTCTATAGCATCTGTAAATTTGAAGACTTTAAAACTCTTAAAAACAGATGGAATCAAAGCCTTTTGGCAGAAAATAAACGGTAATTTTTTAGCATCTTTATTAGTAGGAATAGGAATTAGTGTGGTTTCGTTGGCAAAATTAATTTCGTGGTTGCTCGAAAATCATCCAATTTTAGTGTGGTCTTTTTTCTTCGGATTGGTTTTGGCAAGTATCCTATATATAGGTAAGCAAATTACAAAATGGAATGTGCTAACAGTTTTTATACTCATTTTAGCAGCAATTTTAGCATACTGGATTACAACATTACAACCATTAATGTCAGAAGGCTCATCTCCAATATTTTTGTTTTTTGCTGGTGCCCTTGCAATTTGTGCAATGATTTTACCTGGAATTTCAGGAGCATTTATTTTAGTTTTATTAGGAGCTTATAAACCAGTTTTAGAAGCCGTTCACAGTCGTGATTTTAAATTGATAGCTATAATTGGTGCTGGTGCAATTGTTGGATTATTGACATTTTCAAGAGTTATAAAATGGTTTTTTAATCATTATAAAAACATGACATTAGCTGTCTTAACAGGATTTGTTTTAGGGTCATTGAATAAGATTTGGCCTTGGAAAGAAACACTAACTTGGCGTACCAATTCTCACGGAATTAAAGTGCCACTTAATGAGCAGAGTATTTCTCCTTTTTCATTTGATGGAGAAAATCAATTAATATTTGCAATTATACTTGCAATTCTTGGATTTTTGATGATTCTTATTTTAGAAAAAATTGCAATAAAAAATGAGTAAAGAACGTAATTTTATTGATAAGATATTATTGTTCTTAAAAGGACTTTCAATGGGAGCAGCCAATAAAATTCCAGGAGTTTCTGGAGGTACAGTTGCTTTTGTTCTCGATTTTTATGAAGAATTAATTTACTCTTTTCAAAAAATTAATGGCAAGGCTTTAAAATTACTCTTTAGTGGACGTTTCAAATCTTTTTATCAATATATAAACGGACAATTTATGTTACTTGTGATGTCTGGAAGTATGTTCAGTTTTTTCAGCATTTCTATATTGTTAGACTATTTTATTCGCAATTTTGAACTCTATGTTTGGAGTGCTTTCTTTGGAATGATTTTAGGTTCAATTTATTATATAGGGAAAGATTTTAAATGGACCAAAACTGGTGGATTTGCAACAATAATTGGTGTAATCATAGGTGTTTCTATTAGTTTAATGAGTCCAGCAAAAGAAAATGATAATCTTTGGTTTGTTTTCTTCTGTGGAATGGTAGGTGTTGCAGGAATGACATTACCAGGACTTTCAGGTTCATTTATCCTTATTCTTTTAGGAAATTACGTATTGCTTTTAGTTGATTCTGTAACGATGCTTTACAAAACAATTACAGATATTTTTTCTGGTAATTTCGATTTTTTAAAAGATTCAGTTCGTATTCGATATTTAAAAATTGTTGCAACATTTACTGGAGGTTCTGCCTTTGGATTGGTCTTCACTTCACATATTTTGGGATATGTTTTAAAACGATGGAATCAAATTGTTACTGCGGTTATCATTGGTTTTATCACAGGATCTTTAGGGATTGTGTGGCCTTGGAAAAGAGAGGTTTATAAGGCTGAAAATGGTATAGTTTTACAGGATAGTAATGGAGATAAAGTAATTGAAAACTATCAACGATACCTTCCCGAAATTTCATCTTCTGAAACATGGATAGCCATTTTCTTTATTTTATTGGGAATTGGACTGTTATTATTTTTAGATTTTTATTCTAAACGAAAAACAACATAGATTAATGCAAGAAAAAACAAAATTCGGATTGATAGGAAAGAATATTTTTTATTCTTTCTCTCAAGGATATTTTCTTGAGAAGTTTGAAAAACTTAAATTAGAAAACCATAAATATCGTAATTATGATTTGCCAGAAATTTCCGAATTTCCATTTATAACGTACCATAGAGAAGAAGAATTTGGAGGCTTTAACGTAACAATTCCTTATAAGGAGTCGATCATTAAATATCTTTCAAAACTCGATAATGATGCACAAGAAATAGGCGCTGTAAACACTATTAAAGTTACAAGTGATAGCGAATTAATAGGCTTTAATACAGACGTTTATGGTTTTGAAAATTCATTAAGGCCATTGTTGAAATCGCACCATAAAAAAGCATTGATTCTAGGTACAGGAGGTGCGTCAAAAGCCATTGCATTTGTGCTAAACAAATTAAATATTGACTTTCAATTTGTTTCAAGAAACCCAATTTCTGAAGATGTATTTTCGTATAAAAACTTGTCAAAAGCAATTATTGAAGATCATCAGTTGATTATCAACTGTACGCCTCTTGGAGTGCATCCAGATATTCAAAAATGTCCAGATATTCCTTATGAATTTCTTACAGATACCCATTTTTTATACGATTTAATCTACAATCCTTCAGAAACAAAGTTCTTAAAACAAGGAAAACAACAAGGCACAATTATTAAAAACGGATTGGAAATGCTAGAACTTCAGGCTGAAAAATCTTGGGAGATTTGGAATTCTTAATTTTACGTTAGAATTACGCAACTTTTTAAGTATTTTTGTATCTATAAGTATAGATTGAACATAAACTTACGATGTAAGTTTTGTTTTTATTTATGACTAATTTTTCACGGATCCTTTAAACATTATATGATGTTAGATACAAATGATGGTAATCTTCAAGACCTTAATGAAGAAACAGAAGCAACTAAAACTCAAGTTGCTAAACAAGAAACTCCTACTGAGACAATTGAAACTCCTATAATTTCTGACAAAAAATCAGAAGTTGAAGTGGTAGATGAAATTGAAGAAAAAATTGCTGAAACTTCTGAAAAAGTTGTAGAGCATAAAGAAGAAGTTCCGAACTATGAAGGCATGTCACTTGAAAGTCTTGTTGATAGTTTTGATAAACTTTTTAAAAACAATCAAATTCAGAAAATAAATAAACAGGCAAATGCTATCAAAAATTCATTTGATGAGCAATTTTCAAAATTATTAGCAGGAAAAAAAGCAGTTTTTTTAGAACAAGGAGGTGAAAGCATCAACTTTAGTTATACTAATCCTTTAAAAAATCAATTTAATGGATTGATTAAAGATTTTCGTGATGCGCGTACAAAATACTATAAGAATTTAGAGTCTGAATTAAAAGATAATCTTGAGTTGCGTATGAGTGTTATTGAGCAGTTAAAGGATTTGATAGAAAATGCAGAGCCTAAGACAATGTATAATCAGTTTCGTGATATTCAAACAAAATGGAAAAAAATTGGTCCAGTAGTTAGAGAGCGGTATAATGATACTTGGAAAACTTTCCATCATCATGTTGAGCGTTTTTATGATTTATTGCATATGAGTAATGATTTTAGAGATTTAGATTTCAAACATAATTTGGAAGAAAAACTAAAATTAATTGTTCAAGTTGAAACACTTGCCGTAAATGAAGATGTAAATTACGCATTTAAGCAATTACAGGTTATACATAAAAGATGGAAGGAAGAGATTGGTCCTGTAGCTCGTGAATTTAGAGATGATATTTGGGATAAATTTAGTGCAGCAACAAAAAAGATCCATGATAAACGTCATGAAAATTTCAAGAAACTAAGAGGTAAATACGAAGAGAACATTGTTAAAAAAATAGAAATAATTGCAGAGATTAATGCAATAGACACCTCTAAAAACAGTAAACATAGTGATTGGCAACAAAGTATAAAGGTAATTGAAGGCTTGCGTGAGAAGTTCTTTAAAGCAGGTAATGTTCCAAAATCAGAGAGTGATAAAATTTGGAATCAATTTAAAGAAGCTACGCGTAAATTCAATAGAAATAAAAACACTTTTTATAAGAACATTAAAGGTGTCCAACAAGAGAATCTTGATAAAAAGATGAAACTTATTGAGCAAGCAGAGTCTTTAAAAGATAGTGAAGAATGGAAAGAGGTGACAGATGTAATGAAAAAAATCCAAGCAGATTGGAGAAAAATTGGGCACGTTCCAAGAAAGTATTCAGATAAAATTTGGAATCAATTTAAAGGAGCATGTAATCACTATTTTGATAGATTTCACACATATCAAAATGCAGGAAGTAAAGAGGAGCAAGAAATTTTTGAGAATAAAAAATCACTACTTGAGACTATAAATAAAAAAGTAGAAGCAAGTGACAAAGTTGATTTGGATAGTGTTAAAAACTATATAAAAGATTGGCGTTCTTTAGGGCGAGTTCCCCATAGTATGCGTCATATCGAGGCTAAATTTTCAAAAGTAGTTGACAATCTTTTTTCTAACCTTTCGATAGATAATAAACAAAAAGAGATGATAAAGTTTGAGAACCAAATGGAAGGTTTGTTGGCTCAAAATAATCTAAGGAAGTTGGATAGTGAACAAATATATATTAGAAAGAAAATTGATGAATCTATTCGTGAAATTCAACAGTTAGAAACTAATATAAGTTTCTTTGCCAATGCTAAATCTGACAATCCGTTGTTGAAAAACGTTGTCAAGAGTATAGATAACCATAAAAGTAATTTAGATGATTTGAAGTCTAAATTACGCTACTTATCTAATTTAGATTATTAGTAAGAAATTATATAAACAAAAAAACTCTCAGAAATGAGAGTTTTTTTTTTGAGTATTTTTTTTTGGAAATTGATTATTCAACTTTAAGATATGTTGCAACTTCAATTTCTACTTCGCTCCATGTTTTGCTAATTCCGTCAGCACCTTTGTGTAGATCAAGGCAAGCTTTGTTTAGGCTTTCAATGGCGCTATTAGCATTGAAATCAGCTAAATTTAATGTTCCTGATAATGTTATCATTTGACCACTTATCATATATTCGATAGGAAATGAATTTTTAACTCCATTCATTGTTATAGTTGCAGTACCTTTATTATCAGAAGTTGTGACTACAGTTCCAGATAATAGTTCTGTATTATCCATCACTCCAAAAAAGAACTGCTTTAGTTTAGTATCTCTCACTTCGTTATTACTAAAAATACTACTTACTGGAATAGAAAACTCTAAGCCGTTCAAAACTTCTTTTGCAGTTGATGCTTTTTTCGGAGTAATATTTACTTTGGTAAATTCACCATTTACAGCAACTTTGTCAGTAGTTTTATAGGCAGTCCAGCCAACTTTAGTTGTTAGTGCTTCTATTGAATAAACTTTTTCTTTAGCAGTATTATTTTCACCTTTTTTTACGTCGGTCTTACAAGAAAATAATAGTAAGCTTAAAATTGACAAGAAAATTATTTTATTATTCATATTGTATTATTTTTTAGATTTTAAGTGCTTGTTAACGAGTCTTATATATTCTTTTTTAGCTTCCTCTTCGGTTAAGTGACTTAGTTGAAACCAAGCATTTAATTTAAAAGCATTTCTTAAATTTTCGTTATCATTTCCTTTTTTATAATCATTACCTTGAGTTGCTTGTTTATAGTATGCATAAAATTGTAGCATAATATCTGGCGGTAATTTTTTATCAGTTTCTGAAGCTAACAAATAGGCTTTTTTAAATTTAGTGTCTAAATCTTTCATTGGTTAGTTTGCTTCTTCAAAAGTAATAAAAAGAAATGATAATGATTAAAGTGAGATTATAATGAGGCGATTATATCTTCTCCACCTTTTACTTTCTGTTCAAGAGTTACATTTATTTTTGTGTCAAGTGGTAAAAATAAATCAACACGAGAGCCAAATTTAATAAACCCAGCATCTGCTCCTTGTACTGCACTCTCATCTACTTTCGCATAATTTACGATACGCTTTGCAACAGCACCAGCAATTTGACGATATAAAATTTTTCCAAAAGTATCATTTTTTACAACTATTGTTGTTCGTTCGTTTTCTGTAGATGCTTTTGGATGCCAAGCGACAAGATATTTTCCAGGATGATATTTACTATAGACCACATTTCCACTCATTGGATATCGAGTAACATGAACATTCAAAGGAGACATGAAAATAGAAACTTGAAGCCGTTTGTCTTTAAAAAATTCTGGTTCAAACACTTCTTCTATTACAACAACCTTCCCGTCAACAGGAGAAAGTATATGCTTATTGCTTTGTATTGTATTTCTTTTTGGATCTCTAAAAAATTGTAACACCAAAATATAAAAAATAACAAAAATCATTGAAATAGACATTCTCAGCCAATCGATTTCAATGAATTTATCAATTGTTAAAATAGCAACTAATAATATAATTGTTGATATTAAAATGATTTTATAGCCTTCTTTATGAAACATTTTTAATTTGATTTTTTAAACTATTTGTAAGTAAATAAATATAAACGGTGCAGCAAAGATAACACTATCGAAACGATCTAAAAAACCGCCATGACCAGGAATAAGGTTACTACTATCTTTTATTCCAGCTTGCCTTTTAAACATTGATTCTATTAAATCTCCAAGCACTCCAAAAACGCTTATAAGAATAGAAATTACAATCCATTGTGTTAATGAAAGTACAGTGAAATACTGAGCAATAATTAAACTTCCTGCAACACAAGCAATGAAGCCTCCAATAAACCCTTCTACTGTTTTATTTGGTGATATTCGTTCTAAGAGCTTTGTTTTACCAAAGTTTTTACCAATTAAATAAGCAAAACTATCACTACTCCAAATTAATAGAAAAACGCCTAATATTGTAGTGCTTGCGTATCTAAAATCATTATTTAAAAATGGTATTTGTGCCATTAAAATAAATGGAACTACAATGTAAATGAGTGATAAGAATATTTTACCTAGATGACTTATGATTTCTTCTTTCTTGGCAAGTAGAACCCAAGCAAATGAGCAGAACAAAGTTAGAAAAAGAGTCACGCCAACATATTTAAAAATCACTTTTGAAGGCACATCTTCAACATTTAAGACGTTTCCGAAAAGGTATGCTAAGAAGCCTAATACATATGGAAACACACTTTTTAATTTTATCATTTTGCAAAACTCATAAAGACATAGCATCATTAATACGAAAAATGTCGTTAAGAAACTTATTTTGCTATAAGAAATTGAAAAAACAAGTACAGTTACGAAGATGATTCCAGATAAAATACGTTTAGTAAAATTGTTCATCCGTTATAAATCTTCTAATAATAATAAATATAAATTCTTTGAATTGCTATTGCCATAACTCATAAAGCTATCTTCATTTTTGTTTCCATAATTTTTGATAGAACTAATATTTGCTGGCAAATTGTTTTTATGCTTCACTCTAATTCCTGTTAAACTGTCTCCCATATTTTTTACGATTTGGCTTGTTGTTGCATGAACAATAAAATCATTTGTGAGTGAGGAAAGTCGTTTGTCTTCAATTTGTTTTGAGGAAAAAAGAATACTTCCATTTTCTGAAATGAGATGTTCACAAGTTGTTAAAAAAGGGATATTTTTATCGAAATCTGATTTGGTTTTAATATCAATAGAACTGATTAATTTGGCTAAATCTTTATTTTTATAAGAAATGGTCTCCCAATTATTTTCTTTTATAATATTCTGAATATTAGCAGTAACATCTTCTTTTTTAAGGCAGTACAAGAATTTCCCTCCAAGTTTTATAAAATTATGAACAAAAGAATCATCTAAGGATAGAGAAACTTTCTGGTTCTTAATTTCTCTTTCTTTTAATTTCTCTGAACTTTTGAATAACTTATTAAAAAAATTCATTTACTCTATATTGGTTTTATGAGGGCGTTTCAATAATAATTCCGTTAATTTATTCATTTTTATCTGAATTATCATCAGTTTTGTCAAGTTTTTCTTCAGCCTCTTTTTTTTCTTTAATTATTTGCTTTTCTTTTTCTGCCTCTTTTTTCTTTGAATTACTTATAGCAATAGGTGATTTTTTAAAAGGTCTTTCTCCAAATATTTTAACCAAATCCTCTCCAAAAATAACTTCTTTTTCTAAAAGTAATTCTGCCAATTCGACTAATTTATCTTTATTTTCAGTAATAACTTTAATTGCCCTTTGATATTGGTTTTCAATCAATAGGGAAATTTCTTCATCTATTATTTGTGCTGTTTTTTCACTGTATGGCTTTGTGAATCCATATTCACTTTGACCTGAAGAATCGTAATAGCTTAAGTTTCCTATTTTATCGCTCAACCCATAAATAGTAACCATTGCTTTTGCTTGCTTGGTTACTTTTTCTAAATCACTCAAAGCGCCAGTTGTTATAACATCAAACATTACTTTTTCAGCAGCTCTTCCACCAAGAGTCATACACATTTCGTCAAACATTTGTTGCTTTTCAACAAGCATTCTCTCTTCAGGTAAGTACCAAGCCGCTCCTAAAGATTGACCACGAGGAACTATAGTGACTTTTACCAAAGGTGCTGCATATTCAAGCATCCAACCAACAGTAGCGTGACCTGCTTCATGGTATGCAACAGTTGTTTTTTCTTTTACAGTAATCAGTTTATTTTTCTTTTCTAATCCACCAACTATTCTGTCAGTTGCATCTAAAAAGTCTTGATGATGTACTGCTTTTTTATCCTGTCTTGCTGCCATTAATGCTGCTTCATTACATAGATTTGCAATGTCTGCACCAGAAAAACCAGGAGTTTGTTTTGACAAGAACTCTAAATCAACATCTTTATCTAATTTTAAAGGTTTTATATGAACTTCAAATATTTCTTTACGCTCATTCAAATCAGGTAAATCAACATAAATTTGTCGATCAAATCGTCCTGCTCTCATCAATGCTTTATCTAAAACATCAGCTCTATTTGTTGCAGCAATTACAATAACATTTGTGTCTGTATCAAAACCATCCATTTCGGTAAGTAGTTGATTTAAAGTATTTTCCCTTTCATCATTTCCTCCTGTCATATTACTTTTTCCACGAGCTCTACCGATTGCATCAATCTCATCAATGAAAATAATTGAAGGTGATTTTTGTGCTGCTTGTTTAAATAAATCACGAACACGTGATGCACCTACACCAACAAACATTTCTACAAAATCAGATCCTGAAAGTGAGAAAAATGGGACGTCTGCTTCGCCAGCAACTGCTTTGGCTAGTAAAGTTTTACCAGTTCCTGGAGGTCCCACAAGTAATGCTCCTTTAGGTATTTTACCTCCAAGAGCTGTGTATTTTTCAGGGTTTTTAAGGAAATCTACAATTTCTTGAACTTCCTCTTTTGCACCTTGTAGGCCAGCTACATCTTTAAATGATGTTTGTACCTTTTGATCTTTATCAAATAGTTTTGCTTTTGATTTCCCAATATTGAATATTTGACTACCGCCGCCTCCAGCACCACCTCCAGACATGCGTTTCATAAAGAATAACCATAATCCAATAAGTATTAAAAACGGAAGGAAATTAATTAAGATATCTCCAAAAGTGCTATCAATAACTTTGTTGTCGTGTATAAAATCTAAATTTTTATCTCGCTTGGTTTCAGTTAGATAATTTTCAAAATTTTGAATATCTCCATATGTAACAATAAAATTAGGTTCTTTAGAGATACTAAACAATCCTTTTTTCTTGTTGTATTTTTTGTATTCTTCCTTGTCTAAAGCCTCTTTTTTTAAGAAAACTTGAGCAGTTCCAAGGTTTTTTAAAATAATAATTTCTTCAATATCATTGGCATTTATATATGATTTAAATTTAGTGAAACTTACCTTTCCATCAGTATTGTTATCACTACCAAACATCATGTATGATAAAATGAATAGGATAGGAATTATATATAACCAACTGAAGTTAAACTTTGGAAGTTTAACTTGCTCTTTATTGCCTTTTTTTGGTGTGTTTTGTTTACTCATCTATTGAATTTGATAGTGCTTTATTGATTTTTATGCAGATATTACTGTTATTTTGGCATCTCCCCAAAGACTTTCAATATCATAAAATTCTCGAGTATGTTTTTGAAAAACATGTACAACTACATTTACATAATCCATCAAAATCCATTCTGCATTTGATTCTCCCTCTATGTGCCATGGCTTGTCCTTAAGTTCTTTACTAACTATTTTTTGAACCGAACCAGAAATTGCACTCACTTGTGTGTTAGAATTTCCTGAACAAATTATAAAGTAATCAGTAACTGTATTTTCAATATCTCTTAAATCAAATAACTGAATATCAGTACCTTTTACTTCTTCTATTCCTTTTATTATTTCAGTTATTAATTGATCAGCATTTGCTTTTTTCTCCGTCATTAAAAAATGTTTAATTTTGTTACAAAGTTATTATTTTTTTATGGTTATTGCCCTATAAAAATAACGATAGTAATATATTACTTCTATGAAGATAATCAAACTTGATGCCATCAACTCAACCAACACGTTTTTAAAAAAAATGTGTCAAGAAAATGATGTTGATGACTATACAGTTGTAATTACCAATAATCAAACGGAAGGTAGAGGACAAATGGCTTCGGCATGGACATCTAAAAAAAACAACAATCTAACATTCAGTATTTTAACTAAGTTTAGAGAGTTTGATGTGAAAAATCAGTTTTGGATTAGTAAAGCCATTTCTTTGGCAGTTTATGACACGTTATCAATTTTTTTATCGATCAAAATAACTATAAAATGGCCTAACGACATTCTGGCAGAGCAACAAAAAATTTGCGGAATTTTGATAGAAAACTCAGTCAAAAAGTCAAATATTAAACATTCTATTGTCGGAATAGGTTTGAATGTAAATCAAACGGTTTTTAAAAACTTGCCAAATGCTACTTCGATGAAATTAATTTCTGATAAAAATTTTAATTTGGAGGAATTATTAGAAGTTGTAGTAAATAACATTAAAAAATATGTTGGATTATTAAATGTAAATAATTTTGAACAAATTGATAACTTGTACCTAAAACGATTGTATAAAATCAATATCCCAACAATGTTTCGAGATGAAGAAAAAACTATTTTTATGGGAAAAATCGTTGGTGTTTCTATAGAAGGAAGGCTTCAAGTTGAGTTGGAAAATGAAACAATTAAAGAATTTTCTTTAAAAGAAATTCAGTTGGTTAAATTAAGTTAAGGGTTAATTTAAAATGCCATTTTAATACTATCGAAAATGGCTATTATCTGCTCTAAAGTCTCTCAATATTTTCGGATAGTGTATCGATAAATTTCTGTAAAGGCTTTTTAATCATCATCGCCATCATAGGATTAAAACTTCCCTCAAAATCAAATGTAGATTCGCACATTGTTTCATCAATTTCTTCAATATTTACTGTTAAGGTAAATGGTAATTTACTACTTGCAGCACCCAAAACAATTTGGCTGTATTCCGTTCTCTCTTTTAAAACTAATCTAATTTCTGGCATTCCTTTTAATCCAAAAATAAAAGACTCTCCTTCTACTTCAAATTTTTGAATATTTTCAGGCATTAACTGTTCGAAATTATTTAAATCTGTTAAAAATTCGAACAATTCTTTTTGCGATTTTTGACTTATAATACTATTAGATTTTAAGTTCATTTTAGTTGTTTTATTAGATAAATATTATTGTTTCCACTCACTTGGATTTTCTCTCCAATCGTTAAGTGTATCTATATCTTTTTCTGAAATATAATTTGTTTTACTCGCTTGTTCAAGTAACGATTCATAATTACTTAAAATAGTTAATTCTACATTGTCTTTTTTGAAATTTTTGTCAGCAACTTCAAATCCGTAAGAAAAAATTGCAATCATTCCTTTTACTGTTGCATTTGCTTTTTTCAGTGCCTTTACAGCATTCAAACTACTTTTTCCTGTGCTTATTAAGTCTTCAATAACCACAACATTTGAACCGCTTTCTAGCATTCCTTCTACTTGATTTTGTCTTCCGTGTTTTTTTGCTTCTGGTCTTACATATACAAAAGGTAAGCCAAGTTCTTCAGCAACCAAAACTCCAAGTGCAATTGCGCCAGTTGCAACACCAGCAATTACATCCGGTTTTCCATATTTTTCAATAACAAGATTTGCTATTTCTTGCCTTAAAAAAGTCCTAATCAGAGGAAAAGAAAGTGTTGTTCTATTGTCACAATATATAGGTGATTTCCATCCAGAAGCCCAAGTAAAAGGGTCGTTTGGTTGTAATTTTATAGCCTTGATTTGCAATAATAATTCAGCAGTTTTTTTTGCAGTATCTTTGTTCTTTATCATGTCGCAAATGTACACAATTTTCTATAACGAAATTCCAATTTTATTAACAAACAGTCTTGATAATTTATCAGAAGATAGTTTTTTTTATAAGGATGATATTACCATAGAATCGGTTTTGGAAATAGCAAAGTCAAAGAAATTTAGTGTAATTTACTTATATAATGCAGATTTAAAGCTGCTTTGGAAAGAGTTTAAATGGTTTTTTAAAATTGAAAGAGCCGCAGGAGGGTTGGTGAAAAACAAGAATGAGGAAACGCTTTTTATCTATAGATTTGAAAAATGGGATTTACCAAAAGGTAAAATTGAGAAGGGAGAATCAAAAAAAGAAGCAGCAATCCGAGAAGTTGAAGAAGAATGCGGTGTAAATAAATTGAAGATTGATAAAAAACTTCAAAAAACCTATCATATTTTTCAGAGAAATGGACGGGAAACTTTGAAAATTACGTATTGGTATTTGATGAATACTAATTATTCTGGAACGTTAAAACCTCAACTAGAAGAAGGAATTACAGAAGTTGTTTTTAAAAATGAAAGAGAAACCAAAGAAGCTTTAAAAAACACGTATGGAAATATCAAATTGCTATTTAATTAAGTGTCTGGTCGAGCGCAGTCGAGACCTTGTTTATAACTGCAAATAGTTCTCGACTGCGCTCGAACGGACAGATTGATTAATAAATTTTTTATTGCAAGATAATCAGGTTAATACCTTATTTTTGCCGCTTTTGAAAATCAAACCATTATGACAGAGTTTATTAGAAGAAGAACAGCGAACGCTAAAAACGATATTTTAAGTGGATTGACAGTTGCCTTAGCATTGGTTCCAGAGGCAGTTGCGTTTGCATTTGTTGCAGGAGTAGATCCTTTAGTTGGTTTGTATGCCGCCTTCATGATTGGCTTGATTACTTCTATTTTTGGAGGACGTCCAGGAATGATAAGTGGAGCAACAGGAGCATTGGCAGTTGTAATGGTAGCGTTGGTTGCCAAAGGAAATTCTATGGGAGTAGAAGGAGAACAATTAGGTTTATATTATCTTTTTGCAACCGTTATTTTGATGGGAGTTATACAGATGTTGGCTGGAGTTTTTAAACTTGGTAAATTTGTAAGATTGATTCCACATCCTGTAATGATGGGATTTGTGAATGGTTTGGCGATTGTGATTTTCATATCGCAATTGGCTATGTTTCCAACTATAATTCCTGAGAATATTTCTTTTTGGGGAGATATGGGAACTTGGTTTGTAGAATTATTTAAAAATTTATCAGAAAAAATAGAATTTTGGGTGATGTTGGGTCTTGTAGGATTAACTATGTTAATCATGTTTGGTTTACCCAAAATCACAAAAAAATTACCTGAAGCATTGATTGCAATTTTAGTTGTGTCTGGTATTGTAATATTTGGAAATTTAGATGTTGCAACAGTTGGTAGTTTTATTACTGATGGAGGAGGAGACGGTCTAAAAGGAGGTTTACCATCATTTCAATTTGATATATTTAACAAAGTTCCTTTCAATTTTGAAACATTAAAATTCATCTTTCCTTATGCATTAATACTTGCAGCAATTGGTTTGATAGAGTCTTTAATGACATTAAATTTAATTGATGAATTGACTGAGACTAGAGGAAATTCTAATAAAGAATGTTTGGCTCAAGGAGGCGCAAATATCGTTACAGGACTTTTCGGAGGAATGGGAGGATGTGCCATGATTGGGCAATCATTAATTAATATAAAAGGTGGAGGTAGAGGTAGATTGTCTGGTATTGTTGCTGCGTTAACCTTGTTAGCCTTTATTTTGTTTGCTTCAGGATTGATAGAACAAGTACCAATCTCTGCATTGGTAGGAGTTATGTTTATGGTTGTAATAGGAACTTTTGCTTGGTCTAGTTTTAGAATCATGAATAAGATTCCAAAGTCTGATGTTTTTGTATTGATATTGGTTTCTGCATTGACAGTTATTTTTGATTTAGCGATTGCTGTAGTTGCAGGAGTTATTGTAAGTGCATTGGTTTTTGCTTGGGAAAGCGCAAGACGTATTCGTGCACGTAAGCGCATGAAGCCTGACGGAACGAAAGTATATGAAATTTGGGGACCTTTATTCTTTGGTTCTATAACAGCATTTAATGATAAGTTTGATGTAAAGAACGATCCACAAAATGTTGAGATTGATTTTGTTGAAGCACGTATTAGTGATCACTCTGCATTAGAGGCAATATTTAGTTTGGTAAACAAATACGAAGCCGAAGGAAAAACAATCAAATTAAAGCATTTGAGTGAAGATTGTAAGATTTTATTATACAAGTCAAGTCCTAAATTTAGAGAGGTGATTGAAGAAGCCATTGATGATCCAAGATATCACTTGGCAGAAAATCCAGAAGCGTTTACGAAGTCATTGTCAGAATATAAGTTGTAATTACTGCTTGTTTTCAGTAGTAAATAATTCAATAAACTTGTATGCTGTATCAAATAAGTTAAATGATTTACTATTATTATTTATTAATATAGCAACGGTAATATTATATTCTGGTACTAAAATCAAAAGGGATGTTGACCCAACTGCAACGCCTCCATGATGTATTATATTGGTTTTTCTTTTATCACTAAAGACTTTTGTGCTTATATCATTTCGCCAACCAATAGCATAGTTTTGCTTATTTATAGTTCCGTTTTTTAATTTTACAGGAGTAAAAAGAGTAGTGGTAGTGGTGTTATTTATAATTTGATTGTTTAGTAATGCATTCCCAAACTTTACTAAATCAATTGGTGTTGAGATGAATCCTCCTCCTGCTATTTTATTACTGTTATTTACTTTAAAAGACGCTACGTAATTATTATCTTCAAAATCATAAAACGTAGCAATGTTTTTAATTTTAGATGCTTTTTCAGTCGAAGTGTGTTGTAAGTCTAAAGGCTTAAATATATTGTCAGACATAAAATCAATAAAATTAATTTCAGATGAACCTTCTATCATAGCACTTAAAAGAGCGAAGTTGTAACTGCTGTAACTAAAGTCAGTTCCTGGTTGAAAAAGTAGTTTGTCTCCATTGAAAATTCCAACACTTTTTTTTACCGATTGGTATTCGTCATTATTATAATACTCCCAAATAGGAAAGCAGAAACAAGTTTTATAATTCCTAATACCTGAAGTATGAGAAGCAATTTGTGCTAAAGTTAAGTTTGATAAATTTGCACTAGCATAAGGCACGAAATCTTTAACGAGAGAATTAAGATTTAATTTATTCTCTTGTAAAAGAATACCAATACCTGCTGATGTTAATGCTTTTGAAGTACTCCCAATTCTAAATTTAGTTAAAGAATTGACTTTAACCTTATTTTCTATATCAGAATAACCGATTTGATTTGACCAAATTACTTTATTGTTCCTTCCAACAGCAACTGAAATAGCAGGAGTGTTCAGTTTGAGATATTCTAATTTTAATATAGAATCTGCCTTACTAAAACCAGTTTTTTTCTCAATAGTTAAATTCTCTAGGTTTGGGATGCTTTTTTTTCCGATATTATAATTTGCAACTGGTTCAAATAAAAAATATAAAAGTATTAAGACAATTATAAAAATTGCAAGTTTTAGAATTTTCTTCATTGATATAATCTAATGGATGATGTTTAAATACTTTTCTTTGTTAATTCAAAAGCTTTATAGAGAATAATTACTTCAAAGATTATTGCAGGTATATAAACTATCAATCCTGCTATTGCAAAAATTACTGTTACAAGTAAAATACCAGTAATAATTTCTGTAATCCCAGCAACTAGCGAAATGTTACCTATACTTTTTTGTAATTTAATAAGTGAAATTCCGAAAATTATTTGAATAAATCCAAACGAAATTGCCTCTAAAGGAAGTATTATTTCTGGAGAAATAAGTTTGTAGAATAAAGATGAAATATCATATCCAATTGCTAGTATTAGCATAAAACCAAGAATATAAGATGTGATTTTTAAAATAGAGTTTTTAAATAGGTCACTTATAATTACAAACCCATAAATAAAAATGAGGTAACTAATGAGTACTGTTAATTTAATAACAATATAAACTGGCTTGGAAAACAAAATTTCATTCGTATAAAATCGATTGTAATCCGCAGCAAATTCAAAAAAACCAATAATAAAAAAAACGATTCCAAAAATCCAAGCAAGTTTTAAGAATAACTGTCGATGTTTAGTAGATTCTATTAACTCAATTGACTCAAAATTATAATCTAAGGCTTCTAATATCGCATTTATAGTATATCTTCTTGGAGTTACATCTCCAGCTTCAATACGCTGGATAGTACGAACATTTATGTTGCATTTATCAACAAGTTCTTCTTGGGTTAAGCCTTTTGATTTTCTAAGCTCTGAAATTTTCTTTCCTAATTCTGGCTGTTTCATTGTATGTATATTTTGTAATTTCACTACAATGTTACATTCAGTTTTTAGGTTAGACAATTATTTAAAATGAATTTTACCCGACTTTCGCCCGACATTTGATTTTGCTTAAATATGAAGCTACTTTACCCTCACAGTTTTAGGAACCAACTTCGTGTAATCACCATTATTTCTAATAACGTCACGTACAATAGAAGAAGCGATATAAGAAGTTTTGGCTGCGGTTAATAAAAAGACAGTTTCAATAGGAGCAAGGTCTCTGTTTGTATGTGCAATTGCTTTTTCAAACTCAAAATCTGCAGGATTACGAAGTCCACGAAGAATAAATTTTACGTTATTTTTCAAGCAAAAATCTACCGTTAAACCTTTATAGCTTACAACAGTAATTTTAGGTTCGTCTTTAAAAGATTCTTTGATAAAATTCATGCGTTCTTCCAACGTAAACATATATTTTTTATCAGCATTTACACCAATAGCGACAATCACTTCGTCAAAAAGTGTTACACCACGTTCAATAATATCGTAATGTCCTAAGGTAATAGGATCAAAAGATCCTGGAAAAATTGCTCTTCTCATAATTGGTGTTTATAATTGTAAATATACAAAATTGAGATTTCTCGGCTGCGCTCAAAATGACAATTGACTTTAGTGTTTGGTTTTGTCATTCTGAGTGTAACGAAGAATCTGTATTGTGAAATTTAGATTCTTCACTTTCATCTCGACTCATTTCGACTCCGCTCAGTGACCGACGCTCAATGTGACAGTTCAGAATGACAATGTTTATTTTGCTTACTACTTACTACTTACTGCTTCTTCAATTGCATTTCCGAATAAAACCTCTAAAGATATTCCTGCTTCTGCTGCTTGTTGAGGTAAAATACTTTCGTTTGTTAGTCCTGGAACTGTGTTCATTTCTATCAAATGCGGTTCGCCATCAATCAAAATATATTCGCTTCGTGAAAAGCCACTCATTTTCAACACTTCATATACACGTTTTGCAACTTCGTCAACACGTTTTTTTTCTTTTTCTGATATTCTTGCAGGCGTAATTTCTTGCGATTCTCCAAGATATTTTGCTTCGTAATCAAAGAAATCATTTTCAGAAACTATTTCTGTAATTGGAAGAACGGTAACTTCATTCTTATAAGTAATTACTCCAACCGAAACTTCAGTTCCGTCAAGAAAAGATTCAATAATTATTTCGTCATCTTCTTTTAATGATATTTTAATGGCATCCTTAAGTTGCTCTTTTTTATACACTTTGGTAATTCCAAAACTACTTCCTGCTTTATTTGCTTTTACAAAACATGGCAAGCCAACTTTGTCAACAATATCATTTTCATTTACAGTATCGCCTAAATTAAGATGAAAAGATGTTGCCATTTTAATTCCATAAGGCTTTAATACACTTAGGCAATCTCTTTTATTAAAAGTGAGTGCCATTTGATATGATGGTGCAGAAGTATGCGGTATTTCAAGTAATTCAAGATAAGAAATCAATTGCCCATCTTCTCCAGGACTTCCATGAATGGCATTAAAAACACAATCAAATATTATTTTTTGATTGTCTATTGTTGCTGAAAAATCATGTTTGTTAATAGGATATTCAACTTCATTTTGAACTAAAACCCATCGATCTTTAAAAATATGAATAGGGAAAATTGTATATTTATCACTATCCAAGTTTTCGCAAACTACGGCTCCACTTTTTAAGGAAATTAAGTATTCTGATGAGTATCCGCCCATCACAACGGCAATATTTTTTTTCATGTTTTTTGTGTAAATAACAAAAGTAATAGTTAAAATGTCAGTTCGAGTGAAATTCTAATAAGAATTTTTTATCGAGAACTATTTAAAGCAACTGTTCTCGATACAATTTTCCTCGTTATCACTCCTAAAATCACTCGAACTGACGTTTAAAAATTTATTAAATATAATTTAAAGGGATAAAAATACGTTTTATATCTTTGTTGAAATAAAAAGAGGATATGAGTTTATTAAATTTTGTGAAAAGTAAGACTTTTTTGAAGCAATTAGGAGTTGCAATTATTGGGTTGTTGGTGTTTGTTGTAATATTGATGCAATGGATGAAAATTACGACAAATCACAGTCAAAAAATTGAAGTTCCGGATTTATCAAAGTTAACAATAAGCGAAGTTAAAGTAAAGTTAGAAGAATTAGATTTGAAATTAAAAATAGTTGATTCTGCTAATTATAATCCTGATTATCCGCCACTTTCAGTTATTGAGCAAGATCCTGAAGCCGGAGATTTTGTAAAGGAAAGTAGAAAAATTTATCTAAAAATAAATAGACCAACATATCAAAATGTTATCATTCCAGATGTGTTAAGAAAATCGCGCAGAAATGCTGAAACTGTTTTGATATCGGTAGGTTTTAGAATAGGAAATAACCCAAAATATATTCCAGATATTGCTAAAGATGTTGTCAGAGGATTGTATCATAAAGGTAAGGCTATAGAAGTTGGGACGAAGTTGCCTAAAAACTCTGTAGTAAATTTGAAATTAGGTGACGGAAATGGCCGTTAAATTCGACTAATAGAAAGAAAACACATGAAAGAAGAGGAAGCATTAGAAAATGAAGAGTTATATGAGCATTTTAAATATACGGCACACGAAGGTCAAGAACCACTTCGTGTAGATAAGTTTTTGATGAATTTCATTGAAAATGCTACACGAAATAAAATTCAATTAGCAGCCAAAGCAGGAAATGTTTTGGTGAATGAAATTCCAGTTAAATCAAGTTATAAAGTGAAAGGAAATGATGTTGTACGTGTAGTATTAACATATCCTCCTCATGAAAATCTATTGGTTGCCGAAGACATTCCGATTGATATAGTATATGAAGATGATGATGTAATGGTTGTAAATAAAATTGCAGGAATGGTAGTCCATCCAGGTCATGGTAATTACTCAGGAACATTAGTAAATGGATTGATTCATCACATCGAAAATTTACCAACCAATAGCAACGAACGTCCAGGATTGGTACATAGAATCGATAAAGACACAAGTGGATTGTTGGTTGTAGCAAAAACTGAACTTGCGATGGCGCATCTATCAAAACAATTTTTTGATCGTACGACAGAAAGATTGTACTACGCATTAGTTTGGGGAAATATAGATCAAGAAGACGGGACTATTCAAGGAAATATTGGACGTAGCTTAAAAAATCGTTTGCAAATGGATGTTTTTCCAGAAGGTGATTTTGGAAAACATGCTGTTACACACTATAAAGTATTGGAACGTTTTAGTTATGTAACGTTGGTTGAATGCAAGCTAGAAACTGGAAGAACGCATCAAATTAGAGCACATTTTAAACATATTGGTCACACACTTTTTAATGATGAGCGTTATGGAGGTGAGCGCATTTTAAAAGGAACCACGTTTACGAAGTACAAGCAGTTTGTAGATAATTGTTTTAAAGTATTACCAAGGCAAGCCTTACACGCTAAAACTTTAGGTTTTACGCATCCTACAACAGGAAAGTTCATGCAGTTTAATTCTGAAATCCCTGAGGATATAAGACAATGTGTCGAAAAATGGAGAAACTATACTGTGAATCAGAATGAGTAAAATGAGTTTTTAAATAAAATAATAAATTAGCATTAATGAAAATAGTTATTTCACCTGCAAAATCATTAGATTTTGAGTCAAAAGCTCCAACTTCGTTACATACAAGTAGTATTTTTTTGCAAGAAGCAGCAAAGTTAAATACTGTTTTAAAAAAGAAATCTGTAAAAAAATTAGCTGAATTAATGCATATTTCGACAAACTTAGGTCAGTTGAATTATGAGCGTAACCAAGAATGGAATTTACCTTTTAGTTTAGAAAACGCAAAACAGGCAATCTATGCTTTTACAGGTGATGTGTATCGTGGATTGGATGTTGATTCTATCTCACAAGAAAAGATGCCGCAACTACAAGATAAGTTGCGCATACTTTCTGGACAATACGGAATATTAAAACCATTAGATTTGATACAAGCATATCGATTGGAAATGAGTACAAAGTTAAAAGTTGGTAGAAAGGATACTCTTTATCAATTTTGGGGAAGTACAATTACCAATGCTTTAAATAATGAAATGACTGATGATGAATTGTTTGTGAACCTTGCAAGTAATGAATATTTTAAGGTGATTAAACCTAAAGAGTTGAAGGTTCCTATTATTACACCAATTTTTAAAGAATATAAAAATGGAGCGTATAAAACAATCGCAATCTTTGCGAAGTTAGCAAGAGGATCAATGACGCGCTATATTATTCAAAACAACATAGAAACTGTTGAAGGTATAAAAGGATTTAATACTGATAAGTACAGGTTTGACAGTAAATTATCTACAGAAAAAGAATTAGTATTTACTAGATAAAAAAAAAGACCGATTTTATATAAAATCGGTCTTTTTTTAAGTTAGATCTAGTAATATTAGAATCCGTAAACAGATTCTTTGTCAAATTTTTTCATAAGCATATAATATACAACAGCTCTGTATTTATTTCTTTCAGATTTTCCAATTCTATCCATTACTTCAGCAATTCCAGCATCTAATTTAGCATCATCTGCTAAGCCTAATTTTTTAATTAAAAAGTTATTTTTCACAGTTGCTAATTCTTTAGGGTCTGAACCAGAAACTGTTTCAGCATCTGCTTTATAAATTGATGGTCCTAATCCTTTTGTTACAGCTCTTAGCAAATCATCGTTAGAACGAAAATCTCTATCGTCCATAAATTTTTTGTATTTCGCTACTTTTTCGTCAAATTTACTCATGTCTTGAAGTTTTAATTAATGGTTAATCGTTTTCCAAATATAAAGAATATTATTCATTTCTTAAAAAAAAACCTTAACAATCTGAAATGTTTACACTTACAGCCAGCCCTCCTTCAGAAGTTTCTTTATATTTTGTATTCATATCTAGTGAAGTTTTCCACATCGTAGAAATTACTTTATCAAAAGGAACTTTGGCATTTTTCACATCAGATTCTAAAGCCAATTCAGCGGCATTAATAGCTTTTATTGCTCCCATTGCATTACGTTCTATACATGGTATTTGGACTAAACCTCCAATAGGATCACAGGTTAAACCAAGATGATGTTCCATAGCAATTTCACTTGCCATTAAGACTTGCTCAGGAGTTCCACCTAATAATTCAGTTAAAGCTCCTGCAGCCATTGCAGAAGAAACCCCAATTTCTGCTTGGCAGCCTCCCATCGCTGCAGATATGGTGGCACCTTTCTTTACGATACTTCCTATTTCACCTGCTACTAATAAGAATTTTTTAATATGCTCAAAATTGGCAGTATGATCTTCAATAACTAAATAGTACATTAGAACTGCAGGAATTACTCCAGCACTTCCGTTTGTTGGTGCAGTTACGACACGTCCTAAAGAAGCATTTACTTCATTTACACTTAGTGCAAAACAACTAACCCATTTTAGAATTTGTCTAAATTTCACTTCAGTATTTCTTATTGAATGTATCCATTCTTGATGATTAGAATAAGGTGTTTCTCCTTTTAATCTCTGATGTATGTCAAAGGCTCTTCTTCTCACATTCAATCCTCCAGGTAAAGTACCTTCTGTATGACAACCTAGATACATACATTCAAGCATTGTATTCCAAATGCGTAAAAGTTCAGCATCAATTTCTTTTTCAGATTTTAAAGAGAGTTCGTTTTTTAAAACAATTTCGGAAATTGGAGTATTCTCTTTTTTGCAATATTCTTCCAATTCTTTTGCAGTTTGAATTGGAAATGGAAAAGAATTATAGAGTTTGTCTTTCTTTTTAGAAACTGTTCTTTCTTCCTGTACTACAAATCCACCACCAATAGAATAATAGATTTCTGAAGATATTTCAGTTTCATTTTCAAAACCTGTAAATTTTATTCCATTAGAATGATACGGAAGGAAATCTCTATTAAAAATAATAGATTCTGAACTATTAAAATCAATATTCTTATAGTTATTAAAGTTTAGTTTATTTGATTCTTTTGTTTCTTTGATGATTGAATCGATAGTATCTACAGGTATAGTTTCAGGATCTTTTCCAGACAAACCTAATATGACGGCAAAATCTGTTGCATGTCCTTTTCCTGTAAGAGATAATGAGCCGTATAAATCTACTTTTATAGATGTTATTTTATCTAACAGCAAATTATCATTAAGATGCTTAATCCATCGCTCAGCAGCTCTCCAAGGTCCTAGAGTGTGTGAACTTGAAGGTCCAACACCTATTTTAAGCATATCAAAAACTGAAATACATTCCATTTGTTAGTTGATTTTTTAGAGTGCTAATATATAATATAAGTAAAATATGTTGCGATGATAACTAAATTTTATTGAAATAAAATGACAAATGGATGAATCTGTATTTTAAATGTGACAAGTTGGCATAAAAAATCTGTTGGCATAATGATTGACTTGTATAAAATGTTAGAAAAAAAATATCAACACAATTAAAATATAAAATTATGAGTAAAATAATAGGAATCGATTTAGGTACAACAAATTCATGTGTTTCTGTAATGGAAGGAAATGAGCCAGTTGTAATCCCAAATGCAGAAGGGAAAAGAACAACACCTTCTATTGTTGCCTTTATTGAAGGAGGCGAGCGTAAAGTTGGTGATCCAGCAAAGCGTCAAGCAGTTACAAATCCGTTAAAAACGGTTTATTCTATCAAACGTTTTATGGGGAATAAATTCTCTGAATGTTCGAAGGAAATCAAACGTGTACCTTACAAAGTAGTAAAAGGAGATAATGATACTCCAAGAGTAGATATTGATGGTCGTTTATATACGCCACAAGAAATTTCTGCTATGGTATTACAGAAAATGAAGAAGACAGCTGAAGACTATTTAGGTCATGAAGTATCTGAAGCTGTAGTAACAGTTCCAGCATATTTTAACGATGCACAGCGTCAAGCAACTAAAGAAGCTGGAGAGATTGCAGGATTAAAAGTTGCACGTATAATCAATGAGCCAACAGCAGCAGCTTTGGCTTATGGAATGGATAAAAAACATGATGATAAAAAAATCGTTGTATTTGATTTTGGTGGAGGAACACATGATGTCTCTATCCTAGAATTAGGTGACGGAGTTTTTGAAGTATTATCTACAGATGGTGATACACACCTTGGAGGAGATGATGTAGATGAAAAAATCATTAATTGGTTGGCTGAAGAATTTAAAGCTGAAGAAAACATAGATTTACGTGAAGATCCAATGGCATTGCAGCGTTTGAAAGAAGCTGCTGAAAAAGCAAAAATTGAGTTATCTTCTTCTTCAGAAACAGAAATCAATTTGCCTTACGTTACAGCAACTGCAAGTGGACCAAAACACTTGGTACGTAAATTAACAAAAGCAAGTTTTGAAAAATTAATTGACGATTTAATCAAAAGAACAATCAAGCCATGTGAGAAAGCATTAAAAGCAGCTGGATTATCAAAAAGTGATATCGATGAAGTAATTTTAGTTGGAGGTTCAACACGTATTCCTGCAGTACAAGCAGCAGTAGAAAAATTCTTTGGAAAATCACCATCAAAAGGTGTGAATCCTGATGAGGTTGTTGCCGTTGGTGCAGCAATTCAAGGAGGAGTTTTAACTGGAGATGTAAAAGATGTATTGTTATTAGATGTTACTCCATTATCTCTTGGTATTGAAACTATGGGTAATGTATTTACAAAGTTAATTGAAGCAAATACGACGATTCCAACAAAGAAATCTCAAGTATTTTCAACTGCAGTTGATAATCAGCCATCAGTAGAGATTCACGTATTACAAGGTGAGCGTGCTATGGCAGTAGATAATAATACAATTGGACGTTTCCATTTAGATGGTCTTCCACCAGCACAAAGAGGAGTTCCTCAAATTGAAGTAACTTTTGATATTGATGCAAATGGTCTTATTAATGTTTCTGCGAAAGATAAAGGAACAGGAAAAGAGCATAATATCCGTATTGAAGCATCTTCTGGATTGACAGATGAAGAAATCCAAAAAATGAAGCAAGAAGCAGAAGCAAATGCTGATGCAGATAAAGAAGCAAAAGAAACAGCTGAAAAAATCAATGGTGCAGATTCAATGATTTTCCAAACAGAAAAGCAATTGAAAGAATTTGGAGAGAAATTATCTGATGATAAGAAAGGACCAATCGAAGCAGCACTCACTGAATTGAAAACAGCTCATGAATCTAAAGATATTGCACAGATTGATGCTGCAATGGAAACGATAAATGGAGCATGGCAAGCTGCTTCTGAAGAGATGCAACAAGCCGCTCAAGCTGAGCAAGGAGCACCAGAAGCAAATGCTGAAGCAGCAGAAGAAGATGTGCAAGATGTTGATTTTGAAGAGGTAGAAGAAGAGAAATAATTTTCTTAATCTATAAATTTTTTAAAACGCGCTCAATTTGAGCGCGTTTTTTTATTGATTCATTAATTTTTGAAAGTCTTCAACATACAATCCCACTTCATAACCATCCATTAAAGCATGGTGTACGTGTACAGACATTGGCATTGTTCTTTTAGTTCCGACTAGAGTCATTTTTCCAAAAGATATTTTAGGGCAACTATCTGGAAATAAAGAATTTTGAGCATGTGAAAGAGAGGTAAATTTTAGCCAAGGTAAAGATGAATATTGAATTACATTATCACCAGAAGTTGAAGGGTCTAAACCTTTTGTATTTCGTACTCTTTTCGTTTCCTTTTTTGCTATTTCAGTAAATTCTTTTAAATCTTCATGATATTTGATATAAGAAAATCCAAAAGTATTGTTTGGTCTGTTGACTGTTGGCGATGCATTTATTGTATCATAGATATATACTTTTCCATCAATAATTCTATACCGAAAAGGTTCTATATTGTTTGCTGCAGTAATTGATTTGTGCAAATAATAGATTGAAAAAGGGATGTTTTGCTCTTTTGCTTTTAGATAGGCTTTTGTACAATCAACGTCAATGGTAACACCAAAATATGGGCTGTCGAATTGGTTGAAAAAATTGAAATGATCTTTGCGATCCCAAGTATCAATATTTAAAAGTTGTTTCATTATTTAAGAATATGTCTTTTTAATATAATCTAATTTAGTCTTTAGTGTAATTGAACTTTAAGGTTTCAACAGCACCATTTTTCTTATGAATATCGACATAAACATTCATTTCATTTTCGCTAATTTTTTCAAAAGACATTCCTTCAAAAACCACTTTATTAGCTGTAATTTCTTTAAGAGGAAAATCTACAGTTTCATCTTTAGTTTCCCAACCTTTTAAATCGTTATGAAAATGTTTTAACTGTAGAATTAAGGAGTTTTCAACTTCTCTAATGATTTCGATTTCGTAAAATTTAACTTTATTATCAGTCACCAATTTAAACGTTGCCATCATAGAACCCCCTAGAGGTTCACTCCAATTTTCTTCTGTAATTCCACCAAATGCTTCGCCTTTCCAATTACCAGAAATCCAAGATATATTTTCTAATGTTGGCTCTAATTTTTCATCAACATTTACAATTATTTCTTCATTTGGATCAACTATTATTGGCTCTCCAACAATACTGATTTTACTGCCATTTGGGCTTGTTGCAAGTCTTGTGATATTTGTAATTCCATATTTTTTAAGCGAAGTAATTTTCACCCAATTTTTATCCTCCTTCGGATTATATTTATAAAGAATATCACCTTTTCCCATCAAGATTGTTCCGTTGATAGTCCAACAAATATCTTCAGAATTTGCAAGTGTATTTACAATAAATTTAGTGTTGCTATTGATGGGATTTAAAGAACGAATCTCCCAATTTTCAGTTGCTTTACTAATATAACTAACTAAATTACTATTAGGAATTTTATGTAAAGAGCGCCCAATATTGGTGTCAACTTTATTATTTTTTGACGTATTAATATCAGTTATGAAAAGAGAGAGCCCTCCATCTTCTAAAACCGATGAGATTAATGTTTTATTGTCAAACCATGTGTGATAGCCAATGATAATATCATCAACTAATGGCTTTGAGACATTCTTTTTTAAATTATAACTATATAGTTTTTGAGAGCCATCTTTTTCTAATCGAATGGCAGATGCTCTATTTTTATTTGGAATTTTTAATGGAGAATATTCACTTCCTTCGGTGGCAGAAATCCATTTTTTTCTTCCAGTTTCAATATCATATTTTATGATATCAGTTTGTCCGTTTCGTGTTCCAGCATATAATAGTGTATTATTATCTATAAACGAAGGTTGATTGTCGTAACCGTCATTATCAGAAATGTTTTTGAAGTTAGATACGGTGAGGTTTCCGTTTTTTATTGCTAAATCGAACAGAAAAACATCTGTGTTTGGTTGAGAATATCCGAAAAAAGAAGTAAAGAGTATGATCAATATAATATTGTATTTCATTAGTTTTATTTTAAGAAAAATTAGAATCAATCAAAAGTAACAAAAAAATCCCAAAGCATTCGCTTTGGGATTTTAGTTTAAAAAAATATCAGTTATTAAAAACAGTATTTATTCTCTTTAGTAACCTTATCTGCAATAATATTTCTAAGTTTAATGATATTAGGCATATTGGTATATTTTATATAGCGTTTTAAACCCATAAGCATCATGCGCTGTTCATCGTCTTGTGTAAATGAAATAATAGAGTGTTTACCTGCTGTTTCAATTACATCAATAGCGTAAAATAAGTTTAACTTAGCCATTGCTATTTGTTCTTTGACTTTATCTTCACCTTCTTTTTTCGCTAATTTTTCAGCTCTTAAAATAGCAGATTCAGCCATATAAATTTGTATCAATATATCCGAACAAGCCAACATTAACTGTTGATGTTCTTCAATTTCCTGACCATATTTCTGAAGTGCTGCACCGGCAACCATTAAAAATAATTTTTTAAGATTGGCAATGATATTTTTTTCTTCAGAAAACAAAGCAGAATAATCTGGTTTGTCAAATGAAGGGATGCTTGTTAATTCACTTGCAACTGCGGTAGCAGGGCCTAATAAATCTACATGACCTTTCATTGCTTTTTTAATTAGCATACCAATACTTAGCATACGGTTAATTTCATTTGTGCCTTCGTATATTCTTGCAATACGTGCATCTCTCCAAGCAGATTCTATAGGTGTTTCTTCAGAGAATCCCATACCTCCAAAAATTTGAATTCCTTCATCTGTACATTTTTGTACGTGTTCAGAAACGGCAACTTTTAGGATAGAACATTCAATTGCATATTCTTCAACTCCTTTTAATTCTGCTTCTTGATGTGTATCTTTTCCGTTATTCATCCTTAGTTCAATACGATCTTCAATGTTTTTTGCAGCACGATAACTAGCAGATTCTCCAACCCAAGTATTAGTTGCCATTTCAGCAATTTTTTGTCTTATTGCTCCAAATTTTGAAATAGGTGTTTTAAATTGAATACGTTCATTAGCATATTTAATTGATTCGCCAATAACTCTTCGCTGTGCATCTAAACAAGCAGCAGCTAATTTGATACGGCCAACATTTAATGCATTCATTGCAATTTTGAAACCGTTACCTCTTGTTGAAAGCATATTTTCAACGGGAACTTTTGTTTCGTTATAAAAAACTTGGCGTGTAGAAGAAGCACGAATACCTAATTTGTGTTCTTCTTCTCCCATCGTAATTCCATTAGGATTATTTTTATCATATTCAACAATAAAACCAGTAATGTTTTTATCATCTTCAACACGAGCAAATACGATCATTATATTACAAAAACCAGCATTTGAAATCCACATTTTATTTCCAGTGATTAGGTAATGTTTACCATCATCAGTTAAAACGGCTTTTGTTTTTCCTGAGTTTGCGTCACTACCTGCGCTAGGTTCAGTCAAACAATAAGAACCCATCCATTCTCCAGAAGCTAATTTTGGGACGTATTTTTGTTTTTGATCTTCTGTACCATAAAGTGTGATTGGCATGGTTCCAATACCTGTATGTGCTCCAAAGGCAGTGCTAAATGATCCAGTAGCTCCTGAAATATAATCACATGTTAGCATAGTAGAAACAAAACCCATTCCCATTCCTCCATATTCTTCAGGAACAGAAACGCTTAAAAAGCCAAGGTCACCTGCTTTTTTCATTAACTCTTCAGTCAACGCATAGTCTTTTTGTTCAAAACGTGCTTTGTTAGGCCAAATTTCACGATCAACAAATTCCATTATTGATTCTTTCATCATTAATTGGTCTTCATTAAAATCTTCTGGTGTGAATACATCTTCACACTTTGTTTCTTTTACTAAAAACTGTCCTCCTCTTAATAGTTCCTTATTATCACTCATCATGTTATTTTTATTTAATCGTGTTTGTGTATTTTTAAATTTATTTCAATAATTCATAGATTCCTGCTGCACCTTGACCAGTACCAACACACATAGTAACAATACCATATTTGTTTTTGCGTCGTCTCATTTCATTAAATAATTGTACAGATAATTTGGCACCTGTACAACCTAACGGATGTCCCATCGCAATTGCTCCGCCATTTACGTTTACGATATCTTGGTTTAAATCTAATTCACGCATTACAGCTAAAGATTGAGATGCAAATGCTTCGTTTAACTCAAATAAATCAATGTCTTTAAGGCTCATTCCAGCACGTTCTAATACTTTTGGAACTGCTTTTACAGGTCCCATTCCCATAATTCTTGGTTCTAAACCTACAGCTGCAAAGGATACCATTCTTGCTACTGGTTCAAGGTTTAATTCTTTTACCATTTTTTCGCTCATAACTAAAACAAACGACGCTCCATCACTCATTTGCGATGAATTCCCAGCAGTAACACTTCCGTCAGCAGCAAAAACAGGTCTTAATTTTGCTAAGACTTCTTTTGAAGTTCCTTTTCTAGGTCCCTCGTCTTTAGTAACGGTATAATTTTTTGTTTGCTTTTTACCTTGGTCATCTAAGAAAATTTGTTCTACATTAATTGGAGCAATATCATCTTGAAAAAGATCTTTTGTTTGTGCCTTTAAAGCTTTCATGTGAGAATTGTAAGAAAACTCATCTTGATCTTCACGAGAAACTTTAAACTCATTTGCAACGGCTTCGGCTGTTAAGCCCATTCCCCAATAATACTCTTCGTTTCCTTCTTTGGCAGCGTTATAATTTGGGACAGCACGATAACCTCCCATCGGAATGTAACTCATACTCTCTACACCACCAGCAATTATACAGTCTGCCATTCCACTTTGAATTTTTGCAGTTGCAATACTGATAGTTTCTAAACCAGAGGCACAGTAACGATTTACAGTAACACCTGCAACGTCATTTATTTTTAATCCCATAAGCGAAATTAATCTTCCCATGTTTAAACCTTGCTCTGCTTCTGGCATTGCATTACCAACTATAACATCGTCAATACGTGTTTTATCTAATTCTGGTACTTGTTTTAGTAAGTACTCTATTGTTTCTGCAGCTAACTCATCAGGTTTTTTAAATCTGAAAACGCCTTTTGGTGCTTTTCCAACTGCTGTTCTGTATCCTTTTACTATATATGCTGTTTTCATAATTTTAATTTCTTAATGGTTTCCCAGTTTTCAAAGTATGTTGAATTCTTTCTAAAGTTTTACGTTCTGTAAATAAACTCATAATTGCTTCACGTTCTAGATCTAATAGATATTGTTCGCTAACATCTGTAGGCTCTGATAAATCACCACCAGCCATAATGTAACCTAATTTATTAGCTATCTTTTGATCGTGATCAGAAGCGTAATGTCCTTCTTTTAAAGAATCTGTTCCAACTAAAAACATTCCTAAAGCTTGTTGTCCTAAAACTCTAATTTTTTGTGGTGTTGGTTGTGTGTAACCATCTTCAAGCATTTGTATTGCATGGCGTTTTGCAGTAGCTATTTGACGATTTTCATTAACTACAACTAAATCTTTTCCATGTTGATAATAGTTCATATCAAAAGCTTCGTAAGCAGAAGTTGCTACTTTTGCAGTTGCTATATTAATAAATGCATCACGTAATCTATTTAATTTCACATCGTCTTTAATCCAAAGATCAGAAACTCTTTTTGTAACTTCTTTTGTACCACAACCTGCAGGTATAATTCCTACACCAAATTCTACTAAACCAGTATAAGTTTCTGCTGCTGCGATAACTTTATCTACATGCATTCCCATTTCACATGCACCGCCAAAGGTCATTCCTCTAGGAGTCATTAAAGTTGGAATAGAAGAGTAACGTAAACGCATTACAGTATCTTGAAAATATTTAACACCAAAGTTTAGTTGATCATAATCTTGCTCAATTGCAGTCATTAAAGCCATCGCTAAATTTGCACCAACTGAGAAGTTTGCTGCTTGATTTCCTAAAATTACTGCTTCGTATTCTTGTTCTGCTAAATCAATCCCTTTATTAATTGCTTCTAAAACACCTCCTCCAAGCGAATTCATTTTAGATCTAAATTCTACATTTAATACTCCATCACCTAAATGTTGGATAGACGCTTCTGAATTTGACCAAATTTGTTTTGCTTCACGAATATTATCTAAAATAATAAATGCGTCTTGACCAGGAATTTTTACATATTTTTTTGTTGGAATATCATAATAGTATTTTGCACCATCTTTTACAGTATAAAAACTATCATTGCCGTCTTTTAACATATCTGTAACCCATGATGCCACTTCATGACCTTCGCCTTTCATTAATTCTACTGCTTTTGCAATACCAACTGCATCCCAAATTTGAAATGGTCCATGTTCCCAACCAAAACCAGCTCTTAATCCATCATCGATTCTATATAATTCATCAGATATTTCTGGAATCCTATTTTGAACATATGCAAAAAGTGCTGTAAATGATTTGCGATAAAATTCTCCAGCTTTATCTTTTCCGTTAATTAAAATAGGAAATCTATCAGTAACATTATCAATAGTTTTAGTCAACCCTAAAGTTGCAAATCGAACTTTTTCTTGGCTTTTGTACTCTAAAGTATTCATATCTAAAGATAGAATCTCTTTCTTGCCTTCTGCATTGGTAACTCTTTTATAGAAACCTTGTTTGGTTTTTGACCCTAACCATTTGTTCTCCATCATTTTGTTAACAAAATCTGGAATTACAAATTGTTCTTTCATTTCATCATTAGGGCAATTGTCTTTTACACCATTTGCTGTATGTACTAACGTATCTAAACCTACTACATCAATTGTTCTAAAAGTTGCAGATTTTGGACGGCCAATTACTGGTCCTGATAACTTATCTACTTCTTCTACGGTTAATCCCATTTCTTTAACTACATGAAATAAACTCATGATACCAAAAATACCAATTCGATTACCAATAAATGCAGGAGTATCTTTTGCTAATACAGAAGTTTTTCCTAAAAATTTCTCTCCATATAACATTAAAAAGTCTGTAACTTCTTGTTTACAGTTAGGTCCAGGTACAACCTCAAATAATTTTAAATATCTTGGTGGATTAAAAAAGTGAGTTACTGCAAAGTGATTTTGAAAATCTTCACTTCTACCTTTGTTCATAAAAGCAATAGGTATTCCAGAAGTATTTGAAGTAACTAATGTTCCTGGAGTTCTATGTTTTTCTATACTTTCAAAAACTTTTTGTTTAATATCTAGTCTTTCAACAACTACTTCAATAATCCAATCTACATCTTTAATTTTGTGTAAATCATCTTCTAAATTTCCAGTAGTAATTCTACTTGCAAATTTCTTATTATATATAGGTGAAGGTTTTGATTTTAAAGATGCAGTTAAACTGTCGTTTACCATTCGGTTTCTTACAACCTTATCTTCTAAAGTCAACCCTTTTGCTTTTTCTTTGTCATTTAGTTCTCTAGGAACAATGTCAAATAGTAATACTTCAACGCCAATATTGGCAAAATGACAAGCAATACCAGAACCCATTATTCCAGATCCTATTACTGCTACTTTTTTGATGCTTCTTTTCATTTTTATGGTTGATTTAATCTTATTAATTATAAGAATATTATTTTATTAACTTGCTTTTTTTTTAGAAAAAATAGAGTCTTTTGCTATTAAATGATTTATTGTTTCGGTAACTTTAAAGAACGCACTCAACTCTTCTTCTGTTACATTTTGGCGTACGATATCATTAAATTTTAAAACAGCTATTTTTGCGTCTTCTCTCTTTTCTTTCCCTGAATCTGTTAGTTTGATTAGTACTCCACGTCCATCATTTGGATTTTTCTCACGATATATTGCACCTTTTTCTTCCATCGATTTTAAAATGCGTGATAAACTTGTTGCTTCCATTCCCATTAAAGGACCTAAAGCCGTAGATGGAGTTCCGTTTTCATAATCAATATTTAAAATTACAAATGCCATTGCCATTGTGCTGTCAAACTTTTCTGCTTGCTCATTATACATTTTTGCAACTGCTTGCCATGTAGCTCTTAAATGATGATCTATTGATTTTCCTTTTAGCATTTCACAAATATATAAAAAAATGTTATGCGCGCATAGTATTTTAGCAAAAAGTTATGCACGCATAATAAATAGATTAATTTTATCATAAATTAATTGAATGTCTATAAAGAGTCTATATCAAAAATGTATCTTTGAAAAAACAAATAATATAAATGAGTAATTTATTAGTTGCAGAAAATATTTTTAAAAATTATGGAGATTTTACTGCATTGAACAATGTATCTATTTCAGTTCCAAAAGGCAGTATTTTTGGGCTTTTAGGCCCAAATGGAGCCGGAAAAACAACATTGATACGGATTATCAATCAAATTGCACTTCCAGATAATGGAACGATATATTTAGATGGAAAACCGTTAGAATTAGATGATGTTAGATATATAGGATATTTGCCAGAAGAACGCGGATTGTATAAAAGTATGAAAGTTGGGGAGCAAGCGTTGTATTTGGCACAATTAAAAGGAATGTCAAAGCAGGATGCTAAAATTCAGTTGAAATATTGGTTTGATAAGTTTGATATTGGTGATTGGTGGAACAAAAAAGTACAGGAACTTTCTAAAGGAATGGCGCAAAAAGTTCAGTTTATTATTACGGTTATGCACAAACCTAAATTGTTAATTTTTGATGAGCCTTTTAGTGGTTTTGATCCAATAAATGCAAACTTAATTAAAGATGAAATTTTGCAATTAAGGGATGAAGGATCTACAGTTGTCTTTTCAACACATAGAATGGAGTCGGTAGAGGAGTTATGTGAACATATTGCTTTGATAGATAAATCAAATAAAATCTTAGATGGAAAATTGAGTGATATTAAACGTGAGTTTAAATCAAACACTTATGAAATTGCAATACATACTTCAGATAACAATTCAGTAGAAAAAGAAATCGCAAAAAAATTTGTTGTATTACCCTCAAATATGAAAGTGTTAGATAACGAATTGGTATTAAAAGTAAAAATAAAAAATGGAGAAGCATCAAATGATTTATTACATTACCTTTCGTCTAAAGGAACGATTTCTCATTTTGCTGAAGTGATACCAAATGCCAATGAAATTTTTATTCAAGCCGTAAATAAGAATGCTAAAAAATGAATAAATTACTATTAATTATAAAACGAGAATTTATCGCAAAGGTGCGCAACAAAACGTTTGTTATTATGACGTTTTTGAGTCCGTTATTGATGATAGGAATGATAGCTTTGGTTGCTTTTTTAACTAAAAACAGTTTAGAACAAAAAAGAACAGTAACGTATATTGATGCATCACATTTATTTTCTTCGGATAATTTTAAAGAAGATAAAACAATCAAATTTATCAATCTTTCAGATGTCGATTTAGAAACAGCAAAGATCATTACTCAAGAAAGTAATCATTATGGTTTGCTATATATACCTAAGAAGAGTGAAGTTGATGAGTTGTCAAAAAACATTCAATTTTTCTCAGAAAATTCTCCAAATATGATATTGATTGCAGATCTTGAAAGCGTTATATCTGCCAAACTTCAAACAATAAAGAGAAAGAATTTAGGAATAGATATTGAGAAATTAAAGGCCTCGAAAATTAATGTTGATATGCAACTCTCAAATTTTTCTGGAGAGCGAACCTCAAAACTCATCAACGGATTAAAAATGGGTTTTGGGATTGGTGCAGGATACCTATTAATGATGTTTGTAATCATTTATGGCAATATGGTTATGCGAAGTGTAATTGAAGAAAAAACAAGTCGAATTATAGAAATCATTATATCATCAGTAAAACCGTTTTATTTGATGCTCGGAAAAGTGATAGGTACTGCTTCTGCTGGATTATTACAATTCTTTATTTGGAGTGTTGTATTGTCTATTTTAATGCTCATTGCCTCTGTAGTTTTTGGTGTAGAAATGTCATCAAATATTAGTACTATGCAAGTGCCATCAGAACAAATGGAAATGATGAAAAGTACGATGGAAGGAGAAATACAACTATTGATTTCTGAAGTTTTAAAGTTGCCATTATTTACAATGTTTTTTATGTTTCTATTTTATTTTTTAGGAGGCTATTTATTATACAGTTCTATTTTTGCAGCAATAGGTGCAGCAGTAGATAATGAAACCGACACACAGCAATTTATGTTACCAGTTATACTGCCTTTAATGTTAGGTGTTTATGTCGGTTTTTCGTCAGTTATTGGAGATCCTCATGGTACTGTTGCAACGGTGTTTTCAATGATTCCGTTTACTTCACCAATTGTAATGTTAATGCGAATTCCGTTTGGAGTGCCTTGGTGGCAAATTGCTATTTCTATGCTATTATTAATTGTTACTTTTGTAGGTGTAATTTGGTTTGCTGCAAAAATATATAGAGTAGGAATATTGATGTATGGCAAGAAACCGAGTTATAAAGAATTGTATAAATGGCTTAAATACTAATTATGGAAAAAATAAAGAATTTTTTAAATTATGCATTTTCATTAAGTGACAAAATACATATTTCAGTAAAAACATTATTGATTGTAATTATTGTGCTAATAATTACGGCGATAGTATTAAGATTGATTCGAAGGTTAGTTTCAAGGAAATTACCAAAGGAAGATAGCATTAAATTTATTTCGATATTTAACTATTTGCGATGGATAATTTACACAATAATATTTTTAGTAGCACTTCAAAATTCAGGAGTTAATTTAACAGCACTTTTAACAGCATCAGCAGCACTTCTAATTGGTGTTGGTCTGGCAATGCAAACGTTGTTTCAAGATATTATTTCAGGAATTTTTATTTTGGCTGATCAAACAGTGCATGTTGGAGATATTATTCAGTTAGATGGTAAAGTTGGTCGCGTTGAAGAGATAAAATTGCGAACAACTCGTGCAGTAACATTTGATAATAAAGTGCTAATTATTCCAAATCATCTATACTTAACAAGCAGTTTGTATAATTGGACACAAAATGGATCAGAAACTCGAGAAAATATAAAAGTTGGAGTCGCTTATGGAAGTGATACAGAGTTGGTTAAAAATATTTTAATAGAAGTAGCTTTATCGCATCCAAAAGTATTTCATCATCCAGCACCAATGGTTTTATTTACTGATTTTGCTGATAGCGCATTGATGTTTAAGTTGATTTTTACATTGAATGATAGTTTTGTATCATCAATTCCCAAAAGTGATATGCGTTTTGAAATTGATAAAAAATTTAGAGAAAATGGTATTCAAATTCCGTTTCCACAAAGAGATATACATATTATAAATAAATAACGGCAAAGTTTTTGATTCAATAGAATTTGAACAAAACAAATCTAAAATAAAATGGCAAAAATATTAATCATAGAAGACGAAGCAGCAATTAGAAGAGTGCTGAAAAAAATAATTTCTGAAGAAAATGACGCTTATGAAGTTGAGGAGGCAGAAGATGGATTGGAAGGGATTGAGAAAATAAAGAATGAAGATTACGATTTAGTTTTATGTGATATTAAAATGCCAAAGATGGACGGTGTTGAGGTATTAGAAAAAGCAAAAATGATAAAACCTGAAATTCCGATGGTTATGATTTCTGGTCACGGAGATTTAGATACTGCCGTAAATACCATGCGTTTAGGTGCGTTTGATTATATCTCAAAACCACCAGATTTAAATCGTTTGTTGAATACCGTTCGTAATGCTTTAGATAGAAAAGAATTGGTTGTTGAGAATAAGCGATTAAAGAAAAAAGTAAGTAAGAAATATGAAATGATTGGTGAGAGTAAAGCCATAACTCATATCAAAGAAATGATTGAAAAGGTCGCAATAACTGATGCACGTGTTTTAATTACTGGTCCAAATGGAACTGGAAAAGAACTCGTAGCACATTGGTTACACGAAAAAAGTAATCGTACAAAAGCACCAATTATTGAGGTGAACTGTGCTGCAATTCCAAGTGAATTGATAGAGAGCGAATTGTTTGGTCATGTAAAAGGATCTTTTACTGGAGCTAATAAAGACAGAGCAGGAAAATTTGAAGCAGCCAATGGAGGAACAATCTTTTTAGACGAAATTGGAGACATGAGTTTGTCTGCACAAGCAAAAGTTTTGCGTGCATTACAAGAAAATAAAATAAGTAGAGTAGGAAGTGATAAAGACATAAAAGTTGATGTGAGAATAGTTGCGGCGACTAATAAAAATTTAAAAAAAGAAATTGCTGAAGGGCGATTTAGAGAAGATTTATATCATCGTTTAGCAGTGATTTTGATTGAGGTTCCTGCGTTAAAAGATAGGCGCGAGGATATTCCATTACTAATAAACTTTTTCGCAAAAAAAATATCAGATGAACAAGGAGTAGCACCAAAAATGTTTTCTAATAAGGCAATTAAATTATTGCAAGAATATGATTGGACAGGGAACATTAGAGAGTTAAGAAATGTAGTTGAGAGATTGATTATTCTTGGTGAAAGTGAAGTTTCAGAAAGCGATGTAAAGTTATTTGCAAGTAAATAATATAAAAAAACCGAGTTTAAAACTCGGTTTTTTTTATTAAAACTTCAATCTAAAATTATTCATTTTTTCCTTTGCTTCACTATTGATTTCTCCATTTTCAATCCAAGCATGTACATCTCCAAGATAGTTCATTCCAAGATAATTAGCAGACTCTATAAAAGGCATTGCAAAGCCATCTTTTAAATCGTTTGCATTGCTACAACTTAGCATTGCCATATTTTTTCCACGTAATTTTCTCCCTAATTCTTTTTTATAATGAAGTAAATCAGAAAGTCTATCAAAAAACAATTTCATTGTTCCACTCATTGAATACCAATAAACTGGCGTTGCAAATACAATAGTGTCATATTTTTCAATAATCTCTTCCATCAAACCAAGAAAATCATCGTTTGCATTTTTAAAATCATATTCAAATGGACCGATATTCTTAGTTTTCAAATCAATAAAATCAAATTGATTATCAGCATTTAAAAAGTTCACAATAGTATTTGTGTCTCCTTTGCTTTTTGAACTTCCTTGGATTATTACCGTTTTATTCATAATGTTTATTTTGAAACAAAGTAAGAGAGGAATAACGAATAATATTTAGAAATCAGATAGTTTTTTAATATCAACCAATCAAAAAAATTGATATAGAAAGAAAGTTTTATATATTTATACTTTATACAAATTAAAGATGAATACATACAAAGTAACGAGTAAAATATCTCTAAAAGGTTCAGTAACCAAAGAAGTAATTGTTGATGCAGAAAAGCAGTTAAAAAAACTTCGTAAGAAAATAAGTAAGCGTCAAGATGCGATGTATGCACATGGAAAATATAGTATGTTGGTCTGTTTACAAGGAATGGATACTTCTGGAAAAGATAGTTTGATTCGAGAGGTTTTTAAAGATGTAAATGCTCGTGGAGTTGTAGTGCATAGTTTTAAAGTACCAACCGAAAAAGAGTTAAAACACGATTTTATTTGGCGTCATTATATAGCACTACCTGAACGTGGTAAAATAGGAGTTTTTAACCGTACACATTATGAAAATGTCTTGGTTACTCGTGTTCATCCTGGATATATTATGGGAGAAAATATTCCTTCTGTAAAAAATGTAGATGATTTAGATGATGCTTTTTATCATTCAAGAATGGATTCAATTAATGAATTTGAAAAGCACATTACAGATAACGGAACAATTGTATTGAAGTTCTTTTTAAACTTGTCAAAAGAGGAACAAAAAAATCGTTTACTACGAAGATTAAACATTCCTGAAAAGAATTGGAAGTTTTCATCAGGAGATTTAAAAGAGCGTAAATTGTGGGATAAATATCAAGACTGTTATGAAGATGCAATCAACAGGACTTCTAAAGAGCATGCGCCTTGGTATATTGTTCCTGCGGATGATAAACCAACAGCAAGAATGATTGTTGCACAAACAATTTATGGAGCGTTAAAAGAGAGAGAAGATATTGTTGAGCCTACTTTACCTGCAAAAGATTTAGCCGAGATTGAGAATTGGAAAAAAGAATTGAATGGAGAATAACGTCATTCTGAACTTGTTTCAGAATCGCATTGAGATTTTGTAAGATGGATTCCTGCCTTCGCAAGAATGACAAGAGAGAGAAATCAACTTGTTAAAAATTTCAAAATAACTATTTAACTTTAACAAAACCGTAACATAAAAAATCTTATTTTTATAGTTATAATTAAAACAATAGATGAACCGAGCATGTCAATATCATTATCACACAAGAGAATGATTATTAGCGAACACATGTGACAGATAAAAAAATAATAGAAATCAATACATGACAACACTAAACCTTAAAAAACCAATTGTATTTTTTGATCTTGAAACCACAGGAATCAACATAGCAAAAGATAGAATTGTAGAAATATCAATATTAAAAATACTACCAAACGGTAATAAAGAAAGTAAAACTTGGTTGGTAAATCCAGAAATGGAAATACCAAAAGAAGCGTCTGATATTCACGGAATTACTAATGAAAGAGTAGTTACAGAGCCAACATTCAACGAGTTAGCAGAAGAAGTGAGTAAGATGATCGAAGGCTGTGATTTGGCAGGATTTAACTCCAATAGATTTGACATTCCGTTGTTAGGAGAAGAGATGTTACGTGCCAAAGTTGATTTTGATATGGTCGATAGAGTTGCTGTAGATGTACAAGTTATTTTTCATAAAAAAGAGCAACGAACATTGACTGCAGGTTATAAATTTTATTGTGATAAAGATTTAACTGATGCGCATTCTGCAGAAGCAGATACAAAGGCAACATACGAAATTCTATTAGCACAATTAGAAAAATATGATGATTTAGAGAATGATATTGCTTCTTTGAGTGAATATTCGACACATAAAAAGCGAGCAGATTTTGCTGGTTTTATTTTGTTTGATGATGAAGATGATGAAATTTTCACTTTTGGGAAGTATAAAGGCACAAAAGTAAAAGACGTTTTACAAAAAGACAAAGGATATTATAATTGGATTCAAAATGCTGACTTTCCATTGTATACTAAGAAGGTTTTAAAGCAAATTAAAGAACGGATTAATCCTCCAAAAAAGGAAAGTACACTTGAAGATTTGCAGAATAAGTTTAATAATCGATAATGTCAGTTCGAGTGATTCTGAGAAGAACGAACTGAATTGTATCGAGAATAATTAAAAAAAACAAAAATGATAGTACATTTTGATGCATTACCGCAAGACACAAGAGTTTGGATATACCAATCAAACAGAGAATTTTCTGATAGGGAAGTTGTACAGATTTCAGAGAAAATAGAAACTTTTATGGCAACTTGGAAACGCCATGGCGATGATTTAAAAACATCGTATGTTATAAAATACAATCAATTTATTGTATTCGGAGTTGATGAAAATTTAAACAATGTTTCTGGTTGTTCGATCGATTCTTCTGTGCATTTTATACAAGAAATTGAAAAAGAGTTTGGAGTTGATTTGATGAATAAAATGAACACGGCTTTCAGAATTGGAAAAAATATAAATATAGTTTCATTGGCTGATTTTCAGAAGTTTGTAAAAGAGAATAAGATTTCTGAAGAGACTATAGTATTTAACAATATGGTGAAATCTAAAATAGAATTCGATACAAATTGGGAAGTGCCGGCAAATAAAAGTTGGCATAAACGCTTTTTTGGCACAGTAATTTCTTAAGAGTAACTATGATTAAAAAATTGCTTTACATAATACTATTTACTGTTGCTCTTTCTACACAAGCTCAAAATTTAGATCCATTAGTGACCTCAGATATTGATGCTCAAGAAAAATGGGTAACTACAATTATGGATACCTTGACTGTTGATGAAAAAATAGGACAACTTTTTATGGTTGCTGCCTATTCTAACAAAGACAAAAAACATGAAAAATTCATTACTGATTTAATCAAAAACTATCATGTTGGAGCACTCATTTTTTTTCAAGATGACCCTGTGAAACAAGCAAAATTGACTAATAAGTACCAAGCACTATCTAAAATTCCTTTACTTATCGGAATTGACGGAGAATGGGGACTTAATATGCGTTTAAAAAACACATTTCGTTATCCTTGGAATATGACTTTAGGTGCAATTAGAGATGATAAAATGATTCAAGATTTTGGTGTACAAGTTGGGAAACATTGTAAGAGAATGGGTATTCATATCAATTTTGCACCAGTTGTAGATGTTAATACAAATCCAGAAAACCCGATTATTGGAAACCGTTCATTTGGTGAAAATCACACCAATGTAGCCAATAAATCTGTGGCTTTTACCAAAGGAATTCAAAGCCAAAATGTGATGGCTTGTGCAAAGCATTTTCCAGGACATGGAGACACGTCAACCGATTCTCACCATACATTGCCAATAGTTGATTTCTCTGAACAACGATTAGATTCGATTGAATTATATCCTTATAGAAAAAATTTTGATGCTGGACTTGGAAGTGTTATGGTAGCACATTTGAGTGTTCCAAGTTTAGAATTGAATGTAGAACTACCGTCTTCACTATCTTATAATATTGTTACAGGATTGTTGAAAGAAAGAATGGGTTTTGAAGGCTTGATTATTACAGATGCAATGAATATGAAAGCCTCAGCGAATTTTTCTTCAGCGGAAGAAATTAATTTAGAAGCAATTCTTGCAGGAAATGATTTGTTAGATGTTCCACTCGAAATCCCTAAAACGGTAGCTCTTTTTAAGAAAGCATTAGAGTCAGGAAAATTAACCGAAGAACGTTTAAACGAATCGGTAAAAAAGATTTTAAAAACAAAATATTGGGCAGGATTAAACAATTATAAACCAATAGTAACAAAGAACTTATTTTTTGATATCAATACTGTTGAAGATAAGTTATTGCATAGAAAATTAGTTGAGAACTCTATTACGTTATTGAAAAGTGCGAACAATGTTTTTCCAATAAGAAACTTAGATAAACAGAAAATAGCCTATGTGAAATTAGGCACAGATAATAGTACTGATTTTGTAAAAATGCTTAAGAATTATGCAAATATTGATGTAGTTTCTTCAGATAAATTAGATGGATTGATTGGCTTGCTCAAACCTTATGATTTGGTAATTATTGGTAGTCATCGCTCAAATGCAAATCCGTGGAAGAGTTATAAATTTGAAAACAAGGATTTAGTTTGGCTACAAGAAATCTCAAGAGAACATAAAGTGATTTTAGATGTTTTTGCGAGCCCGTATAGTCTATTGCAAATAAAAACATTTACCAATATTGATGCTGTTTTAGTGTCGTACCAAAACAGTAAAGTTGCACAAGAGATTTCTGCTCAAATGATTTTTGGAGCATTAACTACCAAAGGGAAATTACCAGTTTCTATTGGAAATGAATTCTCTGAAGGACATGGGTTAATATCAACTGATTTAAAGCGTTTATCATACACACCAATTCCAGAAGAAGTAGGAATGGATAGTGAAAAGTTGAAGAGAATAGACTCTATGTTTCGTCAAATAATTTCTCAAAAGATGGCTCCTGGAGGACAAGTTTTGGTTGCACGTCATGGAAAAGTGTTTTTTCATAAAAAGTATGGTTATCATACGTATGATAAAAAGCGAAGGGTTAAAATAACTGACATGTATGATTTAGCATCGCTTACCAAAATTTTGGGAGGATTGCCAATGATAATGAAGACTGAAGAAAATGGCTTATTAAAATTGGATACAAAATTGAGTGAAATGCTTCCATTTTTGAAAGGGACAAACAAAGCGAATATCAGTTTAAAAGCAGCATTGTCTCATACGGCAAAATTAAAACCTTGGATTCCATATTATCTTGAAACATTAGATAGTATTACCAAAAAACCATTGGAAGAATTGTATCGAACAGAAAAAAGTAAAAAGTATTCAATCAAAGTAGCCGAAAATTTTTATTTGACCAATTCTTATACAGATTCTATTTACAAGCGAATTGCAGATGTAGACCAAAGAAATCGAAAAGGATATCGATATAGCGGATTAGTGTTCTATTTATTTAAAAAGTATATATATGACGTATATGATAGAGAAATGGATTATGTAAATGACAAGTATTTTTACAAGCCTTTAGGAGCAACAACATTGACATACAATCCGTTAAAAAAATTCAAAAAATATAGAATTGTTCCTTCAGAGATTGATGACTATTATAGAAATCAAACCTTACAAGGTAATGTGCATGATATGGGTGCAGCAATGATGAATGGTGTCAGTGGAAATGCAGGACTTTTTTCTAATTCTAATGATGTTGCCAAGATGATGCAAATGTACCTTCAAAAAGGATATTACGGAGGACAACGATACTTAAAATCCGAAACTATAGATAAGTTTAATAAGCGATATTACGCTGATATAAATGTGCGTAGAGGTTTAGGATTTGATAAAAAGCAATTAGATTCTATAGGAAAAGCAGCAAGTCATGGAGTGTCTGACAAGAGTTTTGGACACAGTGGTTTTACTGGTACTTATACTTGGGCTGATCCAGAAACAGAGATTGTGTATGTGTTCTTGTCCAATAGAGTATATCCATCTATGAAGAATAATAAATTAGGAAAGCAAAACATAAGAACAGTTGTTCAGCAATTTATTGTTGATGCGATAAAAGAATAATAAAAAAGACTGCCTTTTCTGACAGTCTTTCTATAAAATTTTTATGCTTCTTTTTGTATTTCAACCGCATGTGGATAAGGAATTTCAATTCCTGCCTTATCAAGTGCCTCTTTAACTTGTTCAGTAACCTCAAAGTATACATCCCAATAATCTTCTACTTTACACCAAGGTCTTACAGCAAAATTTACAGAACTATCAGCTAATTCTAAAACATTTACAGTTGGCGTAATTTCTTTTAAGACTTTAGGGTTATCTGTCAAAACTTTCATCAAAATATTTTTTGTTTGTTTAATATCTGACTCGTAACCGACACCAAATACTAAATCAACTCTTCTAGTCCCTTGTGAAGAGTAATTTATAATATTTCCATTTGACAATGCGCCATTTGGAATAATAATTTCTCTATTAGAAAGTCCAATTAATTTTGTAGTAAATATTTCAATTTCTTTAACCACACCAAGTTCTCCTTGCGCTTCTATTAAATCATTAACTTTAAAGGGTTTGAAAATCATAATTAAAGTTCCTCCAGCAAAGTTGGAAAGAGAACCTTGAAGTGCCAAACCAATAGCTAAACCTGCAGCACCAATAATAGCGGCAAAAGAAGTGGTTTCTACTCCAAGTTTAGAAATAACCATTACAAAGAGCAAAATCTTTAAAGTCCAACCTAAAAGATTTGCAAGAAATTTTTGTAATGTTTCTTCAACACCACGTTTTTTCATGATGCTTTTCGTCAATTTCATAATAAATCGTATAGCAATTAAGCCAACAATAAGTAATATCAAAGCAGCAAGTACACTTGGTGCAAAATCGGTAATAATAGTTTTAAAATTTTCTAAATACTCTTCCATTCAATCTTGTTTTTTTGAAGGTGCAAATATAGATAGAAATACTTTTTTGAAGTGTTAAATTTTAGAAGTTTTTGTAAGTAATAATACTATTAAAATGGAACCTATAAAATAGAGTAGCGCAATCTTAAATCCAAAAAAATAATTTATTAGTATACTTTGCATTGTATAAAAAAACGGAAACAGTGTTCCGCCAATTGCAAATCTAAATGTGCTTATAAACTCTTTCTCTTTGATGCCTTTCTCTAATTTTTTCCATACCATCCAAGGGAAAAGGCTATTTAAAACTACTAAGTAGTATAATAAATTCTTCTGCTTTTTTACAGTTGTTTTTTCAGTATCAACAGTGTAATCAGCAATATTTTTAATAATTTCATTCGTCTTAATAGGGTCTAAATAGTCAACATTTAAAGCGTCAAGTTTAACAATAGTTTTATCATAAGATTCAACATCTTCGATATGTATTGTCAAAATCTTCATACGATCTCTTACGACTTTAAGTAACGCTTTAGTTGTTGTTACAGCATCATCTTTGTGGTAATAATCTTTTGCGTTAATAGGCTTACCATAATATACTGATGCCGAACTTGGATAATTCATGACACTGTCAAAATTTAAACCAATTGGTACAATTTGAATATTTACATTCGGATATTTTTTAAAAGTATCAAGAATGATATGTACAAAGCCCTTTTTTAATTCACGCACTCTTTTTTGCACATTATGACTTCCTTCTGCAGCAATAAATAAAGCCTTTTCTTCATGCATTAACTCAACGGATTTACTAAAAGTGGTTCTATTTCTTGCAAGTGTATTAACACCATCTCTTTTCCGATATACAGGAATCATCTTAATACTCTTTAGGAATTTAGCGACCAACTTGTATTTAAAAGCACTCGCACGCGCTAAAAAATGCATATTTCTCACATTATTTGTTACAACTAATAAAGAATCAAGAAGTGCATTAGGATGATTACTTATAAACAGTACTGCACCTTTTTTTGGAATATTTTCTTTGCCTACTACTTTTATTTTTTTGTGATAAAAAAAAAGCACCAAGCGAACATAATATTTTAGAAAAGTATATAACACCTTATGCTTTTACTGGTTTTATGTTATCTTTTTTTGCCCAATATCCTGCCAATAATAATCCGGAAACTAAATCCCAAATTCCCCAAAAAGCAACTAGTAATGCCATTCCGCCTAAGCCATCAAAGAAAGCAAAGACTAATAAAAGACCTAAACCAGAATTCTGAATTCCTGTTTCAATGGATAATGTTTTTTGGTTTTGATAATCTAGTCTCATGATTTTGGCAAAATAAAAACCAGAAACCAAACCAATAATATTATGTAGAATCACGATATAAAATACATAATGTATGTATTTCGTGAATATGTCGAGGTTTTGAGAAAAAGCAATTATAATGAGTGCTAAAAAAATGAATATTGAAAAAGGCTTTAAGTATTTCATTATTTTGATCGCACTCTTTGGTTTAAAATGTCGAAAAGACATTCCTAATATCAACGGAACTCCTAAAATAAGGATTACAAGTTTCACCAACTTATAAGGATCCATTTCTACAGTTTTTAAAATTGTTGCTGTTGGCTCGTATAAATTACTCCAAAATTGAAAATTTAGTGGTGTCATTGCAAGCGAAACTAAAGTCGCAAAAGCTGTTAAACTTACTGATAACGCAGCGTTTCCGCCAGCCATTTGTGTCATAAAATTGGAAACATTTCCTCCAGGACAAGCTGCAACGAGTATCATTCCTAAGGCGATACTTGGCGCAGGTTCTATGGCTAAGATGAGTAGGAATGTAAGCGCAGGAAATAGTATGAATTGTGAAAAAACACCAGTTAATAGTATTCTTGGGTTTTTAAAAAGGCGTTTAAAATCTTCAGTTGTTATGCCAAGAGCAACGCCAAACATAATAATTGCTAAGGTGATATTGAGTGCCCATAAACCGCTTTCGTCAAAGTTTATTTTTAGTGCATCTAATTGTTCGTTCATTTAAAGAATAAAATTTTTACTAATATACTTGTTTTTGTTTAAAGGAGAATATTGCGTGGATTTTCGTAAGTAGGCTAGAACTATTAATAAATTAGACAAGGTGTTACCACACGTTTTTTATTCAATTTTCAATTCTATTGTTTCACTTGAAAAGTTACTAAAGCTGCCTTTTTCTCCTTTTGTTAAATCAACTTCTAAGGTTAGTTTTAAATTTTTAATATTTTGTTTTTCTAATAATTCCTTTGAAATGATAACTCTAATTTCTGTTTCTTGATTTGGTTTAATAGTTTCCTTGCTGTAATTTAAATAAGCAATTTTTTTATTGATTTCAATATCAGAAATGTAAAAATCTTTTTTTCCAATATTCTTTAAAATAAATATATATGGATTTGATAAGTCTTGTTTTAGTTTTTTAAATTTTAATTTATTATCAGAAACCTCAAAATTTATTTCTTTCACAGGCGCATCATATTTAATTCCGACTGGAATATTATTTCCTTCACTTGATTTTATGGTAAAAGAAGAATAACTTTGACTTTCTGCTTGTTCTGCAATTAGAGTAATTTTCAAATCTCTTGTTTCACCAATTTTTACAGGTTTATTTCCCCAATCAAATCTAATGTCATCTGTGATTAAGAATAATGGTTTTTCAAATGTTATTTCCTTGTTTGAATTATTCTTTACTCGAATAACTTTAGTAATATCTCTCTTGCCGTCTGTTTTACCAAAGTCAATTAATAAAGAGCCAAAATTATATTCTTGGTCTATGGCAAGTTCTTTTAAATTAAGTATTTGCAACCCATATTTTGATTTAAAATCAGTTTTGAATTTTTCTATTTCGCCTGAACTTGATTCGTTTTTTCCCTTATTTTCAATTTCCTCTATTACGTAAGAATTTAAATTTTGAGACCATTGTATCAATGGTAAATTTAACTTATCTAATAAAATTGGTTGTTTTTCAGTAATTAGTTTTCCTGTTTTTGAATTATAAAAACTTATAAGATTACCAATTTCAACTTCTGTGTAGATTTTAGAATAAATTGGTGTGACTAAAGACTTAAATTCAACAAGTGATTTTGTGCTAATTTTTTTCGACAAGCCTTCCCAATAATTATCTAAAACTCCAGGATTACTTTGTTTTTGATATTTAATAGTTTCGATTATAAGATTTTCAATACTACTTATAGTTCCGTCTAATTCTAGTAATCTTTCAATTTTTTGATCAAGAGTTTGAGCATTAATTTGGAAAGTAAATAGAGTAATAAAAGCGAAGGTTAATTTTTTTTTCATAGTTTTTTTCGAATGGTGTGAATGCTAAGATATAGTTCTGTTTTAATAAACTATATCGTTCGAAAGCGAAGATAGCGTTTTAAAATTAAAAAGTCAAGGTTGATTTTTCTAATCCTTAAAAGAAAATTCCACAATATTTGCACCCATTTTCAAGGCTTTTAATCTAATTTCTTGCGAGTCATTGTGTACAACAGCATCTTCCCAACCATCGCTTAAATCGCTTTCGTAGTCATAAAAACAAACCAGTTCACCTTCATAAAACAATCCAAAACCTTGAGGTTTTTTGCTGTCATGCTCATGAATTTTTGGTACACCTTTTTCAAAAGTGTATGATTGATTGTAAATAGGATGGTTATAAGGAATCTCTTGAAAATCAAGTTTTGGAAATACCTTTTTAAGTTCTCTTCTTATGTATTCATCCAATCCATAATTATCAGAAATATGAAGAAAACCTCCTGAAGTTAAATAGTTCCGTAGGTTTTGTACAGCATCATCGTTTAGAAAAACATTTCCATGACCTGTCATAAAAATAATAGGATAATTAAAGATTTCTATACTTGTTGCTTCAACAGTTTTTGGCTTTTCGCTTATTTTAGTTTGTATGTTTTTATTGCAAAATTCTATTAAGTTTGGAAGTGCTGTTGGATTTGCATACCAATCTCCTCCACCATCATACTTCAAAATGGCAATGTCTTGTGCAAATGAAGTTGCAGAAATAAATAGAATTATAAGAAGAGATGTTAGTTTGTTCATTTGTTTATTAAATCTACCTCTCGACTACGCTCGAGGGGACATTTGTCTGGACGAGCGTAGTCGAGACCTTAAATTTTATTCATTAAAAAAAGCAACACTATGCGTTGCAGCAATTCCGGCAGTTTCTGTACGCAATCTGCTTTCACCCAAAGATACAGGAATAAACTTTTGTTGCAAAGCCATTTCAATTTCTTTAGTTGAAAAATCTCCTTCAGGACCAATTAAAAGTGTAATTTTTTGTTGTTGTCCCTTCGAGCGCAGTCGAGAAGTTAGTTCGCTCTTCAATGTTCTTTTATCTGTTTCTTCACAATGTGCAATGAATAAATCACCTTTAAAATCTTGTTTTATAAAATCTTGAAACGAAGTCGCTTCATTCAATTTTGGCAGCTGAAACTTCAAAGATTGTTTCATTGCAGAAACCACAACTTTATCTAAGCGTTCTTTTTTAATTACCTTACGTTCAGAGTGTTTACATATAATTGGTGTAATTTCGTCAATACCAATTTCCGTTGCTTTCTCTAAAAACCATTCCAATCTATCATTGTTTTTTGTTGGTGCAATGGCAATGTGTAAATAATAATTCCAAGGTTTTTCTTTTACTTCAACATTGATAATGTTGACCGTACATTTTTTGTCATTAGCAAACAGTACTTCAGCAGTAAAAAGTTGACCTTTTCCGTTAGTGATAAATAAAGTATCTCCTTCTTTTTTACGCAATACTTTTACAATATGACGACTCTCAATTTTATCAAATGTAAATTGAGATGAGTTATCGTTAATCTCTGGATTGTAAAATAATTGCATGTTGTAAGGTTAAAGGTATATGGTTTTGGGTTAAAGGTTTGTTATTGATTACTTTTTAGTTAAATCACAATAGTATTTACATTTGACTGCCAACTGAAGACTGCCAACTTTTTTCACAATCCTCGTCTATAAGTTCTCCGTCTTTTATGCGTCACAGGATTCATATTTCTCCATAACTTTTTAATGGCAGTATTTTCTTCCAATTCTGGAGTTCTAATTAGTTTTGTAACACCTCTTTTGGCAAATGTTTTGTAAAATTCATCAAAAATAATAGCAACAACTCCTTTGTTTTGATAATCTGGATGTACACCAATCAAGTAAAAAATAACTTCTTTACTCTGTTTTTTTGCTTTCAATAGATGGTAAAATCCGAAAGGAAATAATTTCCCGTTTGCTTTTTGTAAAGCCCTTGAAAATGAAGGCATAGTTACTGCAAAAGCAACAATATCATCATTTTTATCAACAATATATTCAATATATTCAGGATTTATAAGGCTAATATATTTCTCTTTAAAATAAGTGCGTTGTTCATTAGAAATAGGAACAAAAGATGCTAATTTTGAATACGAAGCATTAAACAAATCAAACATTTTATCTACATAAGGTAAAATTTGTTCGGTCTTGGTAAAATGCATGGAACGCAATTGATAACGCTTAGCAACTAGTTTTGCCAATCGAGAAAAATCATCAGGATTTAAATCTTTAAAAAGCATATAATTTTCTAACCATTCTTTGGCTTTTACAAACCCTAATTGCTCTAAATGTTCTTTGTAATATGGATGGTTATACCAAGTTATCATCGTGCCTATATGATCAAAACCCTCAATAAGAACACCAACTTTATCAAGATTGGTAAAACCTACAGGACCTTCTATAAATTCTAGATTGTGTTGCTTGCCTATTTCAGAAACTCGGTTAATTAATGCTTTTGAAACTTCAATGTCATCTATTACATCAAACCAACCAAAACGCATTTTTTTGATTTTTTGATCGTTAATTTCTGTCCAATTAATAATTGCACAAAGACGACCAACTATTTTATTGTTTTTATAAGCCAATAAAAAAGTTGCATCAGCATGTTTAAAAACTGGATTTTTGGTTTTGTCGAAACCTGCTATTTCATCATTGATAATAGGTGGAACCCAACAGTCGTTGCTTTTATAAAGCGAAAAAGGAAATTTAACGAAGTCTCGGATTTCCTTTTTAGTAGTAGCTTCTTTTAACGTAATCATCTATTTCCGCTTCTTTTTAAATAATCGAGAGAAAAAGTTTCCTTTCTTCTTACGTTTTTTTGCTTTTACGATGTTTCCATCTTTATCTCTATTTATCTCTTTATCCTTATGGCGATCCAGACGCCAAGCAGCACCAAGACCTACAGTAAATGCAGATTCGTCAGCGTTTGTGTTTATTCTAATAGAAGTGTCAAGTTGCAAGTTCTCATTCCAAAGATATGCTACTCCAGTTCCTACTTGAAAATCGGTTTTATACTTCAAGAAATCACCCTCATTTTCTACAAAAAATGACCAATCTTGATTAACTGCATAGGTTGCCGTAACAATATATGAGTAAGTACGATTGTCAGTACCAATTTTGTCAGCAATAAGGTTGGTTAACAATATAAAACGGTTTGTAAAATCATTTTGCAGTAAAATTGCTGCTTTCGGACTCATTTTTGGTTCTTTATATGCCTTTCCAAGAAAATTCAAATTCATTCCAGCATAAACACCTACAGAAGGTATCAATCGTTTTTTGTCAAATGCTGTACGTTTTTTCCAACTTCTTATTTCTTTAGAGTTATCGGCAAATTTTTGTTGAAAAATCAGATATTTTGCTCCAAAAGTAAGTTCACTTAAACCACTTACAGTTCCAAGATCTGTAGTTAAAATGTTATTAAATTCTGATTTATTTTTTTGATAAGTTACCTTCGCATTAAATTCCAACTTCTCCATAAATTTTCCATATCTCAAGAAAATTGTTCCGCCAAAAGGGTCAGTTTTTGCAAAAGTTTCGTTAGAACTGCTTTCTCCAAAGAAAATTCCGCCCTCTATTTGTATTACATCTGTTCCAACACCATAAGGGCTTTCAGAAAACCCAGGTCTTTTGGAATTAATAACCTCAGTATACTGAGCATTAATAACCTGATAATTAGTTATAAAAAGTGCGATTAGAAAGATTTTTTTCATATTAACTGTTTTCGTAAGTCCCAAAACTACATAATTTTTTACTTTGTAAAAATTAAATATGCAGTTTCCCTCTGACATTTTTATAAAATAGTTATTTGCAGCCAAAATATAAGATTTTATCTAACTAAACGTTTTAAGTTGGTCTCAAATTGTTATTTTTGAATTAAATTTTTAAAACACTTATGCAATTACTTAGAACTATAGCAATCATCCTTTTAGTTTACTACGGATTAAAAATTATTGGACGCTTTGCTTTTCCTATAATTTTTAAACGCTTTGTTGGTAAGTTTGAAGAAAAAGTAAGAAATCAACAGCAACAACAGTCATCAAAATCCGAAGAAAAAATTGGAGAAACGAGTATTGATAAAAAGCCAAATTCTGCAAAAGAATCTAATAAAGATGTTGGCGAGTATGTTGATTATGAGGATGTAGAATAGTTAGTTGAATTTAAAGTTAAGAAGTTCGGGAGATGGCTTTGCGTTCTTTGCGTAAAACTTAGTGTCCTTTGCGGTTAAAAAATATTAGAATGAAAAAAACAATTCCATATATAATAGCAATACTCATTTTCGTTATTGCTTCGTTAGCATATTTCTCTCCTGTCTTAAAAGGAAAGAAAATTCAACAAGGTGATATTACACAATTTATAGGTTCGTCAAAAGAAATCAAAGATTTTAGAAAGGCTTATGATACAGAACCATATTGGACGAATACTTCTTTTGGAGGAATGCCTTCTTATGTGATAAGCACTTATTATCCGAATGATTATATCAAGAAATTAGATAAATTAATTCGATTTTTACCACGCCCTGCAGATTATCTTTTCCTATATTTTATAGGTTTTTTTGCATTACTGATGACTTTAAAAGTTGATTGGAAACTCGCCATTATTGGTTCTCTAGGTTTTGGATTCTCAACGTATTTAATTGTTATTTTAGGAGCAGGACATAATGCAAAAGCACATGCGATAGCCTATTTTCCGTTTGTTATTTCTGGGATTTTATTGGTTTTTCAACGAAAATATTTTACAGGTTTTATAGTCACTGCATTGGCAATGTCATTAGAATTGGCTGCCAATCATGTACAAATGACCTATTATTTATTCTTTTTAGTGTTGATTTATGGGATAGTGCAACTCACAGAATCTATAAAAAATAAAGAAGTGCCTCATTTGATGAAAAGTGTTGGTGTTTTATTAGTTGCTGTTATTCTTGCAATTGGTACAAATGCTACAAATTTAATGGCAACCCAAGAATACGCAAAACATAGTACACGAAGTAAGAGTGAACTCACAATTACTCCTGACGGAAGTGAAAAAGAAGTTACTTCTGGATTGGATAAAAGTTATATTACAGAATATAGTTATGGAAGATTAGAAACTTTCAACTTGTTTATTCCTCGTTTTATGGGAGGAACAAGCCATGAAGAAGTAAAAGATAGTGAAGTTAGAAGTTTCTTGCAAGAAGCAGTAAATGATGGTTTAAATCCAGATGACGCGAATTATTTACTGAATATAGCGTCGATGTATTGGGGAGATCAGCCAATAGTTGCTGCTCCTGCATATATTGGAGCAATTTTTATCTTTTTGTTTGTGTTGGCATTGTTTTTAGTCAGTGGGAAATTAAAGAAATGGCTTATTGCAGCAACGATATTTTCTATTCTGATGAGTTGGGGGAGAAACCTTTCTTTTTTAACAGATTTCTTTATTGATTATATACCGATGTACAATAAGTTTAGAGCCGTTTCTTCAATTCAAGTTATTGCTGAATTAGCGATTCCGCTTTTAGGAATATTAGGATTGAAAGAACTTTTTTCTACTGATGTTTCTAAAGAGGCCAAAATAAAAGCACTCAAATGGACAACCATTATTGTTGGTGGATTGGCATTAATCTTTACTGTTGGTGGAACTGGATTATTTACTTTTGAAGTTTTAGGAGAAACAACATTTTACGAAAATTTAGAGGAACAAGGAATCAGCGGATTTTTAGAAGCCGTAGTTGCAGATAGACAAACCTTGTTTTTTAGTGATAGTTTGCGAACTTTAGGCTTTGTGGTTGTTTTTGCAGGTATACTTTGGCTATTCATCAAAGAAAAAATAAACCAAACAATTTTACTGATTGGTTTTGCTGTTTTGTTGTTGTTTGATTTGGTAAATGTTGATAAACGCTATGTAAATAACAACTATTTTGCTTCGGCAAGAAAAGTTGATAAGCCGTTTAAGAAATCAGCAATTGATGCAGAAATACTAAAAGACAAGAGTTATTATCGTGTAGCAGATTTTTCTAAAAATGTATTGACTGACGGCGCAACATCCTATTTTCATAAATCTATTGGAGGTTACAGTGCTGTAAAACCGAGACGAGCACAAGAATTGTTTGATTTTCATATAGATCAAAGAAATAATAAGATAAATCAAGAAGTGTTGAACATGCTTAACACAAAGTATGTTATAAGAATTGGAGAAAAAGGAAAGACGTTAGAAAAAAATGAACGCACAAATGGGAATGCTTGGTTTGTAAATAATCTAAAGGTTGTAAATTCTGCAGATGAAGAAATTAAAGAGTTAGATAGTATTAATACTAAAAAAGTAGCGATTATTAGAAGTGATTTTGCAAAAGATTTGCCAACTGACTTCACGATAGATAGTACTACAACAATTAAACTAACAAATTATAAAGCAAACGAGCTTGCTTATGAAAGCAACGCTAATTTAAATCAATTCGCGGTATTCTCAGAGATGTATTATAAAGATGGTTGGAATGCATATATTGATGGTCAATTAACGCAGCATGTTAGAGTCAATTATGTGTTGAGAGGAATGGAAATTCCTGCCGGAAAACATGAAATTGAATTCAAATTTGAACCAACAGTTATCAAAAAAGGAAATACAATTACTTTAATTTCTTATGCGTTGTTATTGTTGATTCCTATTGGTTGGTTTTTATATGAAAGAAAGAAAAAGAATGTATCATAAACTCCCTTCAAAAAGATATGCAGAAACACTCCAATTTTTACAAAGTGTTTTACCTGCGCCTGCAACTATTTTAGATTTAGGTGTGCGTAATCCATTTACTGAAATAATGGAAGAAAACGGTTACATAGTTTATAATACAAATGGTGAAGATTTAGATTTATTACCAGAAATTGTAAAGAAACACAGTGTTGATGCTGTAACAGCATTTGAAATTTTTGAACATCTTATTGCTCCGTTTAATGTTTTGAGAGCAATTGAGTCTCCAAAATTAATTGCTACAATTCCACTTGATTTATGGTTTGCCAAAGCGTATAGAAGTAAAACTGATAAATGGGATAGACATTATCATGAATTTGAAGATTGGCAGTTTGATTGGTTGCTTGAAAAATCTGGTTGGAAAACCATTAAAAAAGAAAAATGGACAAGTCCAATCCATAAGATTGGATTTAGACCTGTTTTAAGAAAGTTCACACCAAGATATTATGCGGTTTACGCAGAAAGATAAATTGAAATGAAGAAAAAAATTTTAATAGTCGTTGGAACACGACCTAATTTTGTTAAGATAACACGATTTAAGTTAATAGCAAAAAAGTATAAAAATCTTGATTTGAGGATTGTACATACAGGACAACATTATGATGAGAAAATGTCTGAAGTTTTTTTGCGTCAATTTCATATTGAAGTAGATTATTTTTTAAATATTACTGAAAGTACTCCAAATAGTCTTATAGGTGAGGTAATATTAAAATTAGAGAATGTGATTAATGAATTTCACCCAGATTTATTATTATCTGTTGGAGATGTTAACTCTACTTTAGCAGCATCTATTACAGCAAACAAATTAGGTGTTAAATTAGGTCATATAGAAAGTGGATTAAGAAGTTTTGATAAGGAAATGCCAGAAGAAATTAATAGAATTATTACAGACGGATTATCTGACATTTGTTTTGTTACTGAGAAAAGTGGGATTAAAAATTTAAAAGCCATTGAGAAAAATGAATCTCAAATTGCTTTTGTTGGGAACACAATGATCGATACGTTAATCCATTTTGAAAAAGATATAGAGGGTTCAGTTATTTTAGATGATATAGAAATAACTAAGCATAGTTATATTTTAGTTACTATGCATCGTCCAAGAAATGTAGATAATAAAAGGGCTCTACTTAAAATAGTAGACCTATTTTCAAAATTATCTCAAAATTATCAGATTGTTTTTTCAATGCATCCAAGAACAAAGAAAAATTTTGAGAAATTTGGTTTGTTGATTGATATTGAGAGTTTAAAAAATATAACAATTATTTCTCCTCAGAATTATTTTTCTTTTCAAAAGTTAATTAAGTATTCATTCTGTGTAATTACTGATAGCGGAGGAATTCAAGAAGAAACTACTTTTCAAAAGGTGCCATGTATTACTTTAAGGAAAAACACAGAGCGGCCTATAACTATTGAGCAAGGTACAAATGTTTTGATGCCATTTGAAAGTGAAAAAATACTTTCAATTTTAAATGATATAGAAACTGGAAATTTTAAAAAAGGAATTATTCCTGAGTTATGGGATGGTAAAGCTACAGAAAGAATTTTAATGAAATGTATTGATTATATAGGATGAATTATATATGTATGTTAGTCGATGGTTCATATCCAAATGACATTAGAGTTCGTAAAGAGGCTGAATCGTTAGTTGAAAATGGAAAAAAAGTATTAGTTGTTTGTCCAGCAACGAAGAATGTTTTAAAAAATGAAGTTGTTAATGGAGTTGAAATCTATAGAATTGGTATAAATTACACTATCTTTAAAAAAGGAATATTTGATGTTTTTGAAAGTGTTTTTAATATAAATCCCTTTTTTTATTTTGGACTTAAAAGCGTATTTAAAAAATACCAAATAGATTTTCTACATGTTCATGATTTGCCTTTAGCAGGAACAGGATATCTTTTTAAAGATAAAGTTAAAAGTCTTGTTTTAGATTTGCACGAAAACTATCCTGAAGCTTTGAAAACATGGTTTTTGTGGAGGAAGAATTCATTTATTATATTGAAAAATAAAATCTTTATGAACCCTAATAATTGGGGTAAAAAGGAGAGAAAATATTGTGAAAAGTATGATAAGATAATTTGTGTAGTTGATGAGATGAAAGAAAAACTAATCAAAAAGTTTAAAATAAATTCATCCAAATTAATAGTTGTTTCTAATCATGAAAAAAAAGATTTTGTTTTAAATTTTAATAATAATACCGAGCAAAGTTTAATTGATAAAGATTCATTTTCGATCACTTATGTTGGTGGTTTTGGACCGCACAGAGGAATTGATACTGCCATTAAGGCAATGGCTATAATTGTTAAAGATATTCCAAAAGCAAAACTTTTTTTGGTTGGTAAAGGGAGTGTAGATGTAGAGAAAAAGCTTCGTGAAATTACTAAAGAGAGTAGTGTAGAAAATTCTGTTCATTTTGCTGGATATAGACCGTTTAAAGAAGTTGCAGCAATTATGAAACAATCTAATATTAATATAATTCCTCATAAAGCAAATGAACATACTAATAATACAATACCGCATAAACTTTTTCAAATAATGTTGAGTAAAAGTGTGTTGTTAGTTAGTTCTTGTAGGCCCTTAAAACGGATAGTAGAAAAATTTGAAGCAGGTTATGTGTTTGAAGCAGATAATGTAATTGATTTCGCTAAAAAAGTACTTGTTATTTTTAATAGTAATATTGAATTGAAGAATAAGATTAATAATGCATATGATGCTGTATTGCTGAAGAATGAAAATTGGGATACCGAAAGTTTGAAATTATTAAGTCTATATAATAATTTGGAAAAATAGTGAAAGTACTCATCATCACATATTATTGGCCTAATGCAGGCGGAAGTGGCGTACAACGTTGGCTCAAATTTGTAAAATACTTGCAAGGTTTCGGCATTGAACCAATTGTTTATACCGTTGACAATGCAAATTATGAAGTTATAGATAAATCTTTGGCGAATGAAATTCCAAAAGAAATAACTGTGCTAAAGCAACCGATTTTTGAACCAAATAACTTTATTAAAAGTAAGAAAGTAGCAACGTCAAGAGTAAGTTCAAAGCCATCACTTATTCAACGAACGATGCAGTATATTCGTGGAAATTTTTTCATTCCTGATGCTCGCAAATATTGGGTAAAACCTTCGGTAGATTATTTGACAACATATTTAAAAAAGAATGCTGTAGATATTGTGATTACAACAGGTCCTCCTCATAGTATGCACTTGATTGGAATGAAATTAAAACGTAAAATAGGAGTGAAGTGGATAGCAGACTTTAGAGATCCAATGTCAAATTTGTTTTATAATAAAGAATTATTATTGACAGAGAAATCAAAAAATAAATTACAACAACTCGAAAAACAAATATTAACTACTGCTGATAAAGTAATCACAGTGAGTAATCATATCGCAGAGGATTTTAAGAAAAGTGGAGTAGGAGTTGAAGTGATTTCTAATGGTTATGATGATGAGGTTTTGGCGAGTAAAAATATAATTTTAGATACTAAATTCACCTTGTCACATATTGGTTTACTACCAACACAAAGTAATCCTAAAGTATTATGGAAAGTGTTGCAAGAATTGGTTGCTGAAAATGAATCTTTCTCATCAGATTTACAAGTGAACTTAGTTGGGAATGTATCAGGAAAAGTATTGGAAGATATTTCAAAACTAGGATTGGAAAATCAACTGATATTAACAAAGAATGTTCATCATTCAAAAGCAATTCAGTTACAAAAAAAATCGCAAGTATTGTTATTGCTCATTCCACAAGTTGAAGGAGCAAAAGGAATCGTAACAGGAAAGATATTTGAATATTTAGTTTCTGGTAGACCAATTTTAGCAATAGCACCTACTGATGGTGATGTGTCTAAAATTATATCTGACACCAAAACAGGAACCGTAATTGATTTTGAAGACGAAGTTCAATTAAAAACAACTATTTTAGAACTTTATAAGCAGTATAAAGAAGGGAGTCTGAAAGTAGAACCTGAAAATGTTGAGAAATACCATAGAAAAAAATTGACTGAAAAATTGGCTCAAATTATCACTAATTTATAATGGGAATTGTATTAAATCAATCGTTCAAAAACACATTGTTTCTTATCTTAGGATTCGCAATCGGTGCGCTTAACACGTTGTATTTGTATATCCATTTTTTAAATGACGATGATTATTATGGGCTCATCATTTTTCTCCTATCAACAGCAAATATTTTGTTGCCGTTAACAGTTTTCGGTATGCAACATGCTGTTGTTAAATATTTTTCGTCTTATAAAGATAAACAGCAGAAAGACAATTTGTTATCGTGGTCTTTGATTTTGCCAATGCTTATTATCATTCCTTTAGGATTTATTGGGATGTATGCTTATGATTTTATTGCTGATTGGATATCAGAAGAGAATAAATTGATAAAAAAATACACGTACCTTATCTTTCTATGTGCCATTTTTATGGGGTATTTTGAAGTTTTTTACGCTTGGACAAAGGTTCAAATGCATTCTGTTTTTGGTAATTTTGTTAGAGAAGTTTTTGCACGAATATGTACAGCAGTTTTGTTAGTTGCTGTATTTTTTAAATGGATAACTCCAGAGCAATTTATTTACGGAATAACAATAGCATATTTTTTAAGGATGCTTATTATGATGATCTATGCTTTTAGGTTGTATTTACCTGAATTCACATTTCATAAGCCTGAAAATTTTAAAGAAATATTGCGTTACTCGATGTACATGATTTTAGCAGGATCAGCCGCAACATTATTGTTGGAAATTGATAAATTTATGATTCCGCAAATGGAACAAATTGCTGAAGTTGCTTATTATTCTGTTGGAATTTATATAGCGTCAGTAGTTGCAATTCCTAGTAGAGCAATGCAACAAATAACAAATCCTATTACTGCTGAATACCTGAATACAAATAATCTCAAAGGAGTTGAGGACTTGTATAAGCAAAGTTCAATTAACCTTTTAGTTGTTGGTGGATTACTGTTTTTATTGATCAATCTGAATGTTATTGACATGTATGAAATAATTAATAAACCGCAATATTCTGTTGGAGTTTATATAGTTTTAATAATATCAATTTCTGAATTGTATAAGTTGATTTTAGGAATAAACGGAGCAATTCTTACAAATTCGAAATATTATAAAATGTTCTTCTACTTTTCTATAGGAATGGCAACTTGTGTTATTGTTTTAAACAGAGTCTTGATATATAATATGGGAATTAATGGTGCAGCCTTAGCAACCTTAATAACGATTTTAATATTTAGTACAATTAAGATTTGGTATATAAACAGCAAGATGAATATGCATCCTTTTACAACGAAAACAGTACTTGTTTTGTGCTTGATTGCAATACTATTTGTTGCTTTTTACTTTATTGAATTTACATTTCATCCAATAGTAAATATTCTTTTGAAGAGTTTGTTAATTACCTTTATATATTTAATTGTTGTTGTAAGATTAAAAATATCTGATGATATAAATGAATTGGTAAATAAATATTTAATGAGATAAAAAAATCCTGAGTTGAATTTCAACTCAGGATTTTAGCATTATCCTCTCTTTCCTTTTCTACGGATTTTTGGTTTCAATACCTTTTTCTTACGCTTTATGATTTTTCCTTTTACACCTTTTTTTACACCTTTTGATCGGTAGTATAAAAAGTTATCATCTTCATTGTAAGATTCGTATTGATTATGGAAATTTGATTTAAAAAAGAAATCATCATCATAGTCATATTCCCAATAATTCCAAGAATTGTAATCGTTATAGTATCCGTAACCGTAAGTGTGCCTTTTTACATTCCCTATATATCTTACTTTTCCTCTATGGTTGTAAATAACTCTCAAGTTTCCAACGTTAGACATTTTTCTATGTCTGTAATCGACAAAAACCTTTCCAATTCGTCTTACCTTACCGTATCTGTTATAATTGATAAATACGTTTCCAATTCGTCTAATACGTCCTTTGTAATCGCGATCAATTCTTACACCTCTATTACTTCTTACTCTTGTAGAGCGTCTCGAAGTTTTGTAAAGGTAATCTGTTTGAGTATGGCGATTCGGTTTTGTGTTAAAATCAAACTCTCCATCAAGAAAAACATAAAATTTTATGCCTCTTTCAACAAACTGTATTGGTTCAGCATCATAGATGCTCATATAACCCGTTCTGTAATTTGTTCGTTCACCATTTTTGGCTTCAACTGTTGAAACCAACAATAGCATTGTTAATAATAAAAGTATCCCTTTTTTCATAATTGTATGGTTTAGGGTTATGTCTACTCTAGTAGCTTTTCGACTTCCGCTTATTGATGCTATATTTCCAAATAGCGTGCCAAAAGAAAAAAACGAACGTTCATACAAAGAATAAAACAAGTATTATAGTTTATAATCAATGACTTACAAAACAATTTTATTTTTTTGTATACTTGATAGATATTCCTGTAATTTATTTTTATATTTACGACTGTATTCGAAATCAGAACCAATTTTTATGATAACAGCTATTGAGAAAAATTTAGAAAGAGGTATAACTTTACTAAGTTCTATTACTGATGAGCAGTATAGCAATACGTCAATAGCACCTTATTACTCAAGTATTGGTCGCCATATGCGACATATTCTAGATATTTTTGATTGTGCCTTCGATGGATATGAAACGAATACGACTGTTGATTTGTCTGCAAGAAAACGTAATGAAAAAGTTGAATTAAAAACTGAAGATGGAATACGTTATTTTAATGAAATTATTGCAAAATTAAATACTTTAAAATTTTCCGATTTTAACCAATTAATTTCAGTTTCTGATGATTTAGGAACAGGAATAATTGTGCAAAAATATACTTTAGGAGGATTATTAATTCAAGCACATACTCATGCAATTCACCATTTTGCAAGTTTAGGGTATATTATTTGTCAGTTAGGAATAGAAATTCCAGACGATGATTTTGGCTTTAATCCAACAACACCTAGAGAAGAACTATTAAGGGCTTAATTTCTTCACCTTTTTTATATAGTTTCTTAATCCTTTCATATCTTTTAAAAATGTAAACGTTTTGGCATATTTAACACCATAGATTTTGTGGTTGATAATTGCAATGTTATAGACTGTTTTCCAATGATTCTTTATTGCTTTTACTGCATCAAAATAAGAATATTTTTTTGAATCAAATACGTGTGTAGCCTCTGAAATAATTCCATTGATTTCCAATATTTTAAAATTATCTCCTTTTTCTAATCCTTCAAAAGTATCGTATTTTATATCTAATCTTCCGTAGTACCAACCATTTATTTGTTTATTAATAGTATCAATAGTATTAATCAATCTCTCGTTTATAAGATCGTTTCCGCCTAAAAATTCTGTTCCTTTAGAATGATTTCCAATAGCAGTAAGTATAACTTCTTCACCATGTTTTGGTATCAAAAGCATATTTTCGTTATGAATTTCTTGAAATAAATTATAATATATTTTTGCTCTTTCATCAATAAGAATTAATTCTGACAAAGTAGATTTTCCGTTACCAATAACAGTAGAAAACTTTTTTAGAGTGATGGAAGTAATTGTCCCTTTTTTCTCATTTGGTAATCGACAATATAAGATTCCACATTCATGTTTATAAGTTATAAATTCTTGAATGATAATGTTTATATGATACTTTTTAAGATATTCCTTTAATTCGTTTTCAGAATTTATTTTTTTTACAAGCATTCCTCTAAAACCAATATCAGGTTTTGCAATTAATGGGAATTTTATTTCTTCAGTTTCTATATTCATTAAAACAGTTTTAAAGTCCTCATTTGGAGTTGCAAAAACTGTTTTGGGTCTGTATTTTTTTGGAATTAGTTGAACTGTTTTGTATTTTGATTCAGTCCCGTCTCCAGAATTTTTTATTGCAGGATTAGTTGCAGTGTAAAAGACAGGGCTTTTGGCTTTAATGGCAAGATATATTACATATGGAATATTTGGAAGGTAGAACATAAAAGTTGGCCAATACTCCCAATTAAGTAATTTATGGAAAAAGACTTTCCTATTCATCATCTGCAAATAAACCGTTAAGAATATTTTTTATCCCTAAAAATGCAAGAACAATTGCAATTGTTGAAATAATAATCCCGAGAATTAACCAAATATAAAGACCATCTTTCAAGGCTTTAAATCCGATAGAAATTAACACAGGTCCTAAAAACATCAAGAGAATTGCTATTCCCATGAATTTCATTCCTTTTAAAAGTAGATTGTTATCTTTATTTCCCATTATAAAAATTTACTGCATTTCTAACGCTTCCGCACTTTAAAAGAAGTTTTTTTGCTTGATTTTCATCAATATGTAATTCTTCCATAATCATACGAATTCCGCGATTAACTAACTTGTCGTTTGATAATTGCATATCAACCATTTTGTTTCCTTTGACCTTTCCAAGTTGTATCATCGTTGAAGTTGACACCATATTTAAAATTAACTTTTGGGCTGTTCCTGCTTTCATTCTAGAACTTCCTGTAACAAATTCTGGACCTACAACACATACTATCGGAAATTGAGCAACCAATGCTAAAGGGCTACCTTGATTCATTGTAATACATCCAGTAATAATATTATTCTCATTACATTTTTGGAGTGTAGACACTACATAAGGGGTTGTTCCAGAAGCAGCAATTCCAATAACAACATCATCACTTGTAATAGTATTGTTTTGTAAATCTTTCCAACCTTGAGTTGTAGAGTCTTCAGCATTTTCAACAGCTCTTCTAATAGCATTATCGCCTCCAGCAATCAACCCAATAACCAAATCATGTGAAACTCCAAAAGTTGGAGGGCATTCAGAAGCGTCTAAAATTCCAAGCCTACCACTTGTTCCCGCACCAATATAGAATAGTCTTCCACCATTTTTTAATTTTGGAATTATCTGATCTACTAATTTTTCGATATAAGGAATAACTTTTTCAACAGCGATAGCAATCGTTTTGTCTTCGTTGTTAATGTTGGAGAGTAGTTCATTAACAGTCATCTTTTCAAGGTGATTGTAACTAGAAGATTGTTCTGTAGTTTTGATAAAACTCATACATCAAATGTAATAAAAAAGCCTCAATATTATATTGAGGCTCTTTGTTTTTTTGATACTGATATTACAAACTAGTTATAATATCATTAAAAGTCTTACTTGGTCGCATAGCTACATCAACCTTATCAAAACTTGGTGAGTAATAACCTTCCATATCTACTGATTTTCCTTGAATTGTTATTAATTCCTCAACTATTTTATCTTCATTATTTTTTAATTCTTGAGCCAATCTTGAGAATTTATCCTTTAAATCTGTATCTTCAGTTTGATTTGCCAATATTTCTGCCCAATACATAGCTAAATAAAAATGACTTCCTCTGTTATCCAATTCATTTACTTTACGTGAAGGTGATTTTCCTGTGTCAAGTAATTTTATTGTTGCCATATCTAAAGCATCAGCCAATAATTGTGCTTTTTTATTATCATTTTTTTCAGCCAAATGTTCTAAAGAAACTGCTAAGGCTAAAAACTCACCTAAAGAATCCCAACGTAAATGGTTTTCTTTAACAAATTGTTGAACATGTTTTGGAGCAGACCCTCCAGCGCCAGTTTCAAACAATCCTCCACCATTCATTAACGGAACGATTGAAAGCATTTTTGCACTTGTTCCTAATTCTAAAATAGGGAAGAGGTCAGTATTATAATCTCTAAGTACGTTTCCTGTAACAGATATAGTGTCTTTTCCTTCTTTGATTCTGTCTAATGAGAATTGTGTAGCATCTTGAGGAGATAAAATTCTAATGTCCAAACCATTTGTATCATGAGTCGGTAAATAAGCATTTACTTTTTTGATTAATTCCGCATCGTGCGCTCTATTTTCATCCAACCAAAAAACAGCAGGTGTATTAGATGCTTTTGCTCTGTTTACAGCAAGTTTTACCCAATCTTGAATAGGTAAATCTTTTGCTTGACACATTCTCCAAATATCACCTTGCTCAACATTGTGTTCTGTTAAAGTGTTATTGTTTGTATCTGTTACTCTTACAATTCCATTTGAAGAAATTTCAAAAGTCTTATCGTGTGATCCATATTCCTCAGCTTTTTGAGCCATCAAACCAACATTTGAAACAGATCCCATTGTTGTAGGATCAAATGCTCCGTTTTTCTTACAAAAATCTATTGTTGCTTGATAAATTCCAGCGTATGAACTATCTGGAATTACTGCCTTAGTATCCTGTTGATTTCCATCGCTATTCCACATTTGACCAGATGTACGTATCATTGCAGGCATTGACGCATCAATAATTACATCACTTGGTACGTGTAAGTTTGTGATCCCTTTATCAGAATCTACCATAGCGAGTGCAGGACCATTTTCAATACATTTTTGAATATCAACCTCAATCTCTATTCTTTTATCGTTTGGTAATTCTTTAATTTGGTTTAATAAATTCCCTAAACCATTATTTACGTTTACGCCAATTTCATTTAGAATTGTTCCATGTTTATCAAAAACATCTTTAAAGAATATTTTTACAACATGACCAAAGATAATTGGATCAGAAACTTTCATCATTGTTGCTTTCATATGCAATGAAAACAAAACACCTTGTGATTTTGCGTCAGCTATTTCCTTTTCTATAAATGAAGCTAACGCATTTTTACTCATCATCGTTGTATCAATAATTTCACCTTCAAGCAGTGCTAAATTATCTTTTAATATGGTCGTTGTTCCGTTAGAAGCAACATGTTCAATTCTTACATTAGTTACATTCTGTATAGTAACTGATTTTTCGTTTGAAAAGAAATCACCATTCCCCATAGTTGCAACATGAGTTTTAGAATCTGAACTCCATTTCCCCATCGAATGAGGGTTCTTTCTTGCATAATTCTTCACTGGTTTTGGTGCTCTACGATCTGAATTACCTTCTCTCAATACCGGATTCACAGCACTTCCCATTACTTTTGAAAATCGAATTTTTAATTCTTTTTCTTTATCAGTTTTAAATTCTTCAGGATAATTTGGTATGTCAAACCCATCAGATTGTAATTCTGCTATCGTGGCTTTTAGTTGAGGTAAAGAAGCACTGATATTTGGAAGTTTAATAATATTTGCATCAGGACTCTTTGCTAAAATCCCTAGTTCTGCTAAAGCATCACTTTCTTTTTGACTTTCAGTTAAGTTTTCAGGAAAGTTGGCTAAAATTCTTGCAGCAAGCGAAATGTTTTTTGTTTCAATAGTAATATCTGCAGTCTTGGTATATGCTTTTACTATTGGCAACCAAGAATGGGTTGCTAAAGCAGGTGCTTCGTCAGTAAAAGTGTATGTTATATTTGAAATTTTTGTCATTTTGTGAATGTTTTTTTGCTGACAGCAAATTTACTAATTATAAGTGAAATTTTAAGTGGTAAGTTGCTATTAATTAGGGGGTGTTTTTGCTAAAATGATAATTTTAGCCATTTAATTAAGAGATATAAAAACAAAAGCCATAATAGTGATTACTCATTATTATGGCTTTTTGCTGGAGTTAACTTCTAATAAACTGTAACAATAATAATATCACCACTTGTTGAATCTTTCTATCTACTTTCGTAATTATTAAGTTTCTTCTATCCGTTTTTTTCAAAACTTCTATCAGCCTTTTTTAATTACTACTTCAATGTTGATTTTCTCTAAACAACTTCTTATTAGTTATTTTCCCCTGTCAAAATAGATGCTAAAACTTTGCTGTAAACTCTAGAGGATACTCGCTTTAAACATTTATTTTAACGTTATTTTTCAAATTCATATAGTCTTTTATGTATGCTAAATACTTTGTAGATTATACTTCTAGTAAATTTGAAAAAAATGTTCATGAACGTTTGAAATTAACTTTGAAATAAATTTCTCAGTTAATTCTTAAACAAAGATAACCCAAGTCATAATGTTTTTCCAAAAAAATAACGTCCTAGTTTTCAACAAGATATAAACCGAAGTTTTAAACAATTGTTAATAAACAAAAAGTCCTAATTTGAATTTTCAAATTAGGACTTTTAATAAGTGTAAGTAGTTGTTTAGAATTATTTTCTTCTAACTTCTTTAATTCTTGCTTTTTTACCAGTAAGACCTCTAAAGTAATAGATACGTGCTCTTCTTACTTGTCCGGCTTTATTTACTTCAATTTTTTGAAGTGCAGGTAGGTTTACAGGGAAAATACGCTCAACTCCTACTGTACCAGACATTTTTCTGATAGTAAAAGTTTCTGTACTTCCAGAACCTTTACGTTGAATTACAACACCTCTATAGTGCTGTGTACGTGTTTTACTTCCCTCTTTAATTTCGTAATAAACAGTGATTGTATCTCCTGCTGAAAAATCAGGGAAATCTTTTCTTGTAACAAACTCGTCTTGAACGAATTTTACTAAATCTGCCATTTTTTTGTTTTTTTATTGATTTTCTAGAAAGCAACATTCACGATTCTCGTCAGAGGTTGTTTTTAGAGTGTGCAAATGTATAAAAATATTTTTTATTGAAGTATGATAATTTAATTATTTTTTCTTTATCAATTTTCAATCTTCTAACAAGTCTGGACGAATGTTTTCAGTATGTTCCATTGCTTTTTGAGAACGCCATTCATCAATCTTTGGAAAATTACCTGAAAGTAATATTTCAGGAACTTTCATCCCTTTGTATTCTGATGGTCTTGTGTAAACTGGTGGAGACAACAAGTTGTCTTGAAAAGAATCTGTCAATGCAGACTGTTCATCGCCTATAACTCCAGGAATTAACCGAATAATTGAATCGCATAACACAGCAGCAGCCAATTCGCCACCACTTAGTACATAATCTCCAATAGATATTTCTTTGGTGATATATTTGTCTCTCACACGTTGATCTACACCTTTATAATGACCTGTAAGAATGATAATATTTTCTGCGAGTGATAATGTATTTGCAGTTTGTTGATTCAACGTCTTTGCATCAGGAGTCATATAAATAACTTCATCATAATCGCGTTGTGCTTTTAATTCTGATATGCATGTATCAATTGGTTCAATCATCAAAACCATTCCTGCACCTCCACCAAATTGATAATCGTCAATTTTACCATATTTATTGAGTGCGTATTTTCGTAAATCATGAAAATGCACTTCAGCCAAACCTTTGTCTATTCCACGTTTTATGATAGAATGTTCAAACGGACTTTTAATTAATTCTGGGGAAACGGTAATAATATCTATTCGCATGCTACAAAGATACTGTTTTTTAGAATGGATTTTTAGGAGTTTCGCTTAGATAAATTCAGTTTTAATTATGTGTATCGTGTTAAAACGAAAATGCTGTTTTAAAATGACAATGTCAAGTTTAGAAAGTTGCTTGAATCATTCTATCATTGCCAAAAATATCTTTTTGCAATTCAATATTTTTAAACCCTTTATTTTCTAATAATTCTACAGTTTCTTTCCCTAAATATTGATTGATTTCAAAATAAAGTTTTCCGGCTTGTGTTAAGTTGCTTTTTGCAAAATCAGCAATCTTATTGTAAAACAGTAAAGGATTGTTGTCATCTACAAACAAGGCTAAATGAGGTTCGTTTTCCAGCACATTATTGTTGATTTCTTGTTTTTCTAGCATTCTTACATAAGGAGGATTACTCACAATAATGTCAAATTTTAAGTTTTTAAGAGAAGATTCTTCGCTTTGCTCAGAATGACAAGACAATATATCTGACTCGATAAATTGAACTTCTACATCGTTTAAATCTGCATTTTTTTGAGCAATTCTGAGCGCATCAATTGAAATGTCTAACGCCCAAATTTTTGCATTTTTAAGGTTCATGGCTAACGAAACAGCAATACAGCCACTTCCTGTACCTATATCTAAAATGGTTAAAGGTTTTGGGTCAAGGGTTAGAAGGTTGCCTTCTTTTACCCTTTGTTTTTCTTCCTTTACCCTTCTGCCTTCACCTTTTACCTGTTCAATTATCAATTGAACTAATTCTTCAGTTTCTGGTCTTGGAATTAGCACGTGCTTGTTGACATAAAATGGTAATCCAAAAAATTCTGTTGAGCCTATTATATATTGTATCGGAATCTCTTTTTTCAAATTTTTCAGCGCATCAGAAAAGAAAGAAATGTCTGAAGGTGCTATTTTTTGTGTAGGATTTAGGGCAATATCAACTCTTTTTAATTGAAGTTTAAATTCTATCAATAAATAAAAGAAACTATCAATTTCTTCTATAGGATAAATAGATTTTAGAGTGTCTTTAAAGTTGTCTTTGAGTTCGAATAGTGTCATTAGTAGTTAAATGAAATAATAGTCAGCCGTAATTTATCAGTCGTAATTCGTAATTCTAAATTCATAATTCTTTCAGCATCCATTTACTACAGTTATAATGTCCTGTATCGCCAAGAGGTTCGTTTAAGGTTGTAAAACCTGTTTTCTTATAGAGTTTTCGTGCACCTTCCATATAAGGCATCGTTTCTAAATAGCATTTCTCAAAGCCAAATTCTCTTGCTTTTTCTAAGCAAACTTGCATCATTTTTGAGCCTAAACCTTTTCCTCTTGCATCTGGAGAGAAATACATTTTTTGCAATTCGCAGATGTTTTCTTCAGAATTTTGAAGCTGCATAATTCCTGCTCCACCAAGAATAATTTTGTTATAAACAATGACAAAATAACATGATTTTGGGTTTTTGTAGGTCTCAAACATACTATCTAATGCCTTGTCTTCATAGGCGGTTCCAACTTTTGGCACGCCAAACTCGATTAAAATTGCTCTAACAGTAGCGGCAATTTGAAGATTGTCAACTTGTTGAATTTCTCTAATGGTATATGTATTTGTACTCAATATAAAGTCTTATTTTTGTGATGTGAAGATACATCAAAAATACATACTAAGATGCATTGAATTGGCAAAAAATGGATTGGGAACTACACGCCCAAATCCTATGGTTGGTTGTGTGATTGTATGCGATGATGCCATTATAGGTGAAGGGTATACAAGTCCGTATGGAGGAAATCATGCAGAAGTAAATGCAATAACATCAGTAAAAGATAAGGGTTTGCTTGAAAAAGCAACATTGTATGTGAGTTTAGAGCCTTGTAATCATTATGGTAAAACGCCTCCTTGTTCAGATTTGATTGTAAAATCAAAAATTCCTAAAGTTGTAATTGGTGTAATTGACGAGCATACTATTGTTGCTGGAAAAGGAATAGAACATCTAAAAAAAAATGGTTGCGAAGTGATCGTTGGAGTTCTAGAGAGTGAATGTAAAGAGTCTAATAAACGATTTTTTACGTTCCATTCTAAAAAACGTCCTTACATTATATTAAAATGGGCAGAAACACAAGATGGTTTTGTTGATTTGATTCGAGAGAAGGACACAGAGAAAAAACCAAATTGGATTTCAAATAAATATTCACAGCAATTGGTTCATAAATGGCGAAGTGAAGAGCATGCTATTTTGGTTGGAACGAATACGGTAATTGCTGACAATCCAAAATTAAATGTACGAAAATGGTTGGGGAAAAATCCAATTCGTTTGATCTTAGATAATTCGTTGCGAATTCCGCTTGATTCTCATGTGTTTGATGGTTCTGTAAAAACAATTGTTTTTACAAGTTCTAAAACTTTATTTTCTGAAGAAAAGCAAAATGTGATTATTGAATATGTAGATTATGCGGCAGATGTTCCAGAACAGATTTGCGATATTTTGTATAAAAACAATATTCAATCTCTAATGATAGAAGGAGGAACTCAAACTTTACAAGGGTTTATCAATGCTGATTTGTGGGACGAAGCGAGGGTGTTTATCGGAAATAAAAAATTTGGAAAAGGGTTGAAATCTCCAGAAATAGAAGGTGATGTAAAGTTAATTGAAGAAATAGATTCTGACATTTTGAAAATTATAAATCCTTTAAATTGAATACTTCTGACACATATAAAACAATAGAAAAAGAATTTGAAGGCGAAATTTTCAAAGATCGAGGTAGTAAGTTTATAGGTTATACATTTCCTCTAACAGATGATGATGAAGTGAAAAGCCATATAGACATGTTGAAATCAAAACATCACAAAGCAAGACATTGGTGTTATGCATGGAAATTAGGTGTTGAAAAAGCTCGTTTCAGAGCAAACGATGATGGTGAGCCAAATAATAGTGCAGGACAACCAATATACGGACAAATACTTTCTTTTGATGTTACAAATATTTTAATTGTGGTCGTACGTTATTTTGGTGGTACAAAACTAGGTGTTGGTGGATTGATTAATGCGTATAGAGCTGGCGCGAAATTGGTTTTAGAAGAGTCTGCCATTGTTGAGAAAACAATTGATGTTCATTTCAAATTGACATTTGAATATGAACACATGGATAAGGTAATGCGTATTATCAAGGAAAAAAAAATAGTGATTGTCAATCAAAAAATGGAAATGAATTGTGTTTTTGAAGTTTCTGTTCGAAAAAAGTTTGCAGAAGCAACTAAAATGGCTTTTGAAAACCTTCGTTGCCTAACTATTAAATAAAGGAGTAATTTTTTCTAATAGATGTTGCGGACATTTTGTAGGTCTATTTCTTTTTATATCGATAAAAACCAAACTTGTAAAACCAGTTGTTAAAAGTTCGTTTTTTTGATTGAAAATTTCAAAATCAAATTCAATTTTTACAGATGGAATTTTTTTAAGTGTAGTTTTTAGTTTAAGTAAGTCGTCGTACTTTGCTGGCTTTAAATAATTTACATTTAAGCTCAAAACTGGCAACATAATTCCGTTACTTTCCATCTCTTTATAAGACGTTCCAATGTTGCGTAACCATTCGACACGTCCCATCTCAAAATAAGTAGCGTAGTTACCATGGTAAACATAACTCATTTGGTCAGTTTCACCATATCTAACACGGATTTCAAGTTCATGAGTAAGCATAAGACAAATTTTTTAAGACGCAGAAAATACAGCTAAAATAATTAAGAAACAATAGCAAATTTATTTTTTTTAACAAAAATTATTCACATTTTTGTAGTGTTTAAAAATTAGTAGTGTATTCCCTCTATTTTTAGAGACCAACTAACCCATAATATCTATAAAATAATAATGACTAAAACTGCAACTACGGTTTGGAATGAGTGTTTGTCTTTTATAAAAGATAACATAAAATCGCAGGCTTATAAAACATGGTTTGAACCAATCAAGCCAATTAAAATTTCGGGAGATTCACTTACAATACAAGTGCCTAGCAAATTCTTTTATGAATGGTTGGAAGAGCATTATATTAAGTTATTAAGAGTCGCATTGGTTAGAGAACTGGGAGATGATGCTAAGTTGATTTATGATGTGCGTATGGAAAATGTGTATAGTAGCAATACGCCACACACTGTAAAAATTCCAAGTTCTAATCGCAATCCGATAAACTCACAAGGTATTACAGTGCCGTTAGATATTAACAAGCGTGAATTGAAAAATCCGTTTGTAATACCTGGAATTCAAAAAGTTAAGATAGAATCTCAATTAAATCCAAATTATAATTTTGATAGTTTTATTGAGGGTGATTCTAATAGATTAGCACGTTCTGCAAGTATGGCAGTTGCCAATAAACCTGGAGGAACATCTTTTAATCCTTTATTGATTTATGGCGGAGTTGGATTGGGAAAAACACATTTAGCACACGCAATAGGAGTAGAGATAAAAGATAAATATCCAGATAAGACAGTTTTATATATTTCATCAGAAAGATTTACACAGCAGTTTATTGAGTCTGTAAAATCTAATACGCGTAATGATTTTATTCATTTTTATCAAATGATAGATGTTTTGATTATTGATGATGTGCAATTCTTATCAGGAAAAACAGGAACACAAGATGTATTTTTCCATATATTTAATCACTTGCATCAAAATGGTAAACAAGTAATTATCACTTCAGATAAAGCGCCAGTTGATATGCAGGATATTGAACAACGTTTGTTGTCTCGCTTTAAATGGGGTCTTTCTGCAGAATTGCAAGTGCCAGATTATGAAACGAGAATTTCTATTTTGCAAAATAAACTATATCGAGATGGTGTTGATATGCCTGATGAAATAGTAGATTATATTGGGAAAAATATAAAATCAAATGTCCGTGAATTAGAAGGTGTTTTGGTTTCTATGATTGCGCAGGCTTCTTTTAATAGAAAAGAATTTACACTTGCATTAACAAAACAAATTGTTGATAAGTTCGTAAAAAACACAAAAAGAGAGGTATCAATAGATCAAATACAGAAAGTTGTATCAAGTTATTTTGATTTAGATGTAGCAACATTACAGTCAAAGACTCGTAAAAGACATATTGTTCAAGCACGTCAATTAGCGATGTTTTTTGCAAAAAGAATGACAAAGGCATCATTAGCAAGCATTGGTTCTCAAATTGGTAAACGTGACCATGCAACAGTTTTGCACGCTTGTAAAACTGTAAATAACTTAACAGAAACGGATAAGCAATTCCGTAAATATGTTGAAGACTTAACAAAAAAATTGACGTATTAAACGCTCAAATAATGACTAGAATATTGATGGTTTGTCTTGGTAACATTTGCCGTTCGCCATTAGCAGAAGGTATTTTGAAATCTAAGACTTTTTTAAAAAATGTTAAAGTAGATTCTGCAGGTACAGGAAACTACCATGTTGGTGGTTTGCCAGATAAGCGCTCAATTGCAATAGCAAAAGAATACAATTTAGATATTACAGATCAACGTGCACGACAGTTTTCTGCCGATGATTTTGATAATTTTGATATTATTTATGCGATGGATAATTCTAATCATAATAATATATTAAAATTAGCAAGAAATGAGAGCGATAAACAAAAAGTCAGGCTGATTCTAAACGAAGTTTTTCCTGATGAAAATTTAGATGTTCCAGACCCATATACAGGTGGGAAACTTGGTTTTACAACTGTTTATGTGATGTTAGAGCAAGCCTGTGAGATAATTGCTAAAAAATTGAACTAAACAATGATTCAAAAAGGAAAATTATATTTAATTCCAACTACTTTGGGTGATAATGAGCCTTTAGAGGTTTTGCCTCTTTCTGTTAAAAAAGTTGTAGAGTCTTTAAACCATTTTATAGTTGAAAACCAAAAAACAGCAAGACGCTTTATAAAGCGTATTACTCCTAATAAATCACAACCTTCACTAGAATTAAAATCTATTGATAAATATGCTGATGCTTTGGAGGTGACTAAGTATTTAGATGTTTGTGATCAAGGAATTTCGATAGGTTTATTGTCAGAAGCTGGAGTTCCTGCAATAGCAGATCCTGGAGCAGAAGTTGTTAAGTTGGCTCATGAAAAAAACATTCAGGTTGTGCCTTTGGTTGGACCTTCTTCAATTTTATTGGCTATGATGGCGTCTGGAATGAATGGGCAAAATTTTGCTTTTAATGGTTATTTACCAATAGATCGTGCTGATAGAAAAAAGGTTATTAAACAGTTAGAAAGATTGTCGTTAGATAAAAATCAATCACAAATATTTATTGAAACTCCTTATAGAAATGAGAAAATGTTTGTTGATTTAAAAGCGACATTAACACCAAGCACATATTTGTCAATCGCTTGTGATATAACACTTCCGACCGAATATATTAAAACCTTGTCTGTTGAAAAGTGGAAGAAAGAACATCTAGATTTACAAAAAAGACCAACGATATTTATTATTCATAAGGTATAAAAAAAAGGCTCAAGACAAATGTCTTGAGCCTTTTTAACCAAATAATTAACCAATTCAAATTATAGGATTTCTGTTTGCTTCAATTGAAGAAACATCAAATCCTGAAAATTTTTTCATATAATATTGTATAGAACTTCCAAAAGCATCGCTGAAGTTTTCGTTTCCGTGACTTCGTAAATACTTTTTTACACTTCCCGCACCTCCAAGGTGTGCTGCTGCAAGAATTCCAGATTCAGTAATTCTAACACCATTTATTTTTCTTCCTACACTTCTTCTGATGTCTTTTCTTAAAATATATTTATTTAAAGAACATAAAGCAGCAAAAGCTTTTTCTTGTTGTTCAGAATCATTTAAGAACTTATTTGTATTATAGATTTTCAACCTTTTTAAGGTAGATTTTCCAAATTGATACTTTCCTAAATAGCCAAGTTTATTTACTATGTTATATCTGTTTTGAGATTCTTTAAAGCCTAAAGCTCCTCTAAACCCTACAAATGATTTTCCAGTAAATGGAACTTGTATTGTGTTGATACTATTCTTACTTTCTTCTAAAGTAAGAACCGTTGCTATTTGTGTAGGTCGTACACAATTTTTATCATAAACTCTTTTATTCTTTTCAATTTTTGAAAATGCAGAGCTCAATATAATAATGATAAGCAAACTAATTATTAAAAATATTTTTTTCATAGCTAAGATTTTACTCTTTAAACAATTACTTCTATATTTAAGGGCGCAAAAGTAATATTAAATTACTAAATAACAATGTAAATTTAAAAGTTTTTTTTATAAAAAAATGTGATTAAGAATTTTACTTATTAACACGCTTATTAACAGTATTTTACGAAAGTTAGAGTAATTTAGTTTTCGTAATTTTCATGTTGATCAATAAGAAAATGTTGAGTGGAGAATGTTTTTATAGAAAATTGGAAGGTTAAAAAGTTGTTTTTAACACAATAAATTTGATGACCTATCTAATTCTTCTGGATTTTTTAAGTAATTATGAACGTTATCCATTCTTGATTTTCTCGAAGAATGTCTTTTTATCTCATATTTCATTAAAAGACTTACTGTATTTGTATTGTATTTTACTTCGTCTATCTTAATAGCAGAAATTTCTTTTGAATTAGTCTTAGTTGATTCCATACAATTACTATCGTATGGTTTATTGCTTGCAAAAGTTGATACAGATACAAATAAGAATAATAGAATTGATGTAAAGATTGTTTTCGTCATTTTAATGTTTACTTTAAAAAAATCAAATCATAAAAAATTGATTACTGATTTGATTGTGGGAACAAATTCAAAACAAATATAGTATAGTTGTAGCGTGTAAAAGTTAACAAATAGACGATGGTAAGGAAAAAATTAATGAATGGTGTGTTTTTATAAACAAACTGTTAAAAGAGTACTTGTGAAATCTAAAAATCTAAAAATCAATAACTTAATAAAAGTATTAAAGTTTTAATATTATCTTTTTACACCTTGAAGACTTATCCAACGTTGATATTTTATTGCATTTCGGTTGTGTTGTGATAAAGTCTTTGCAAAGGCGTGTTTTCCAAAGTTGTTTACATCAGCACACATATAGAAGTAATCGTGATTTTGTGGATTTAAAACAGCATTAATAGAAGAAACATCTGGCATTGAAATAGGTCCTGGAGGTAAGCCTGTATTTTTATACGTATTATATTTAGAATTGATTTCAAGATCTTTTAATAGCACACGCTTGATAACAGTATTTTGACCTAGTTTTTGTTTTAAAGCAAATATAATTGTAGGATCTGCTTGTAAAGGCCACCTATCTCGCAAGCGATTTAAATATAATCCAGCAACTTTAGGGCGTTCACTTACACTTGCTGTCTCTTTTTGTACGATTGATGCTAAAGTAATCACCTCATTAATAGTTAAATTTTGCTCTTTTGCTTTTTCTTTCTTTGCGGATGTCCAGAACTTTTTATATTCATTCAGCATTTTATTTCTAAACTTTTCTGCGGAAGTATTCCAATACACTTGATAGCTGTTTGGAATGTACATTCCAAGAGCTGTTTCAGAAGTGAAATTGTTCTTTTTCAAAAACAATTCGTCTTTAAGTGTATTTAAAATAGTAATTGAATCAGGTTCAATTTGTTCAGCAATTCGTCCAGCCAACTTTTCAAGAGTTTCTTGATTGTTAAACGACAATTTAACAGCAGTTTGATTACCACTTCGTAATAAGTTTACCAAATCATTGTTACTAATTCCCTTTTTTAAATCATATTTTCCTGCTTTGATAACATTTGGATAGTTTTTCTTTTGCGAAACCCATTTAAACGAACTCGGATTTTTTAAAAACGGAGAAACATTTTCAAATACTGTTTCAAAGTTTGATTTTGAAGAAATATAGAGTGTTGTATCTTCAGAAAGATTTGACTTGTAAATTTTAGAGTAAAAGCTATAAGCGACACTTCCTCCAATAATAAATGAAAGAGTGATTATTGCTAAAATGATTTTTTTTTTAGTCATGTATCAATTGATATAAGAGTTCGTTTTTAAATGTTTTATTACTATAAATCCAATCTTTTTTAACTCCGACTTTTTTAAATCCTTGTTTTTCAAATAGCGAAATACTTTTTAGATTGTCATCAGTAATATTTGCAAACACTTGATGTAAGTCTAAATGTGTAAAAACATAGTTTAGTAGTAATACTAGGGCTTCAGAAGCATACCCTTTTCGTTCAAATTCTTGACTGATGAGTATTCCAATTCCAGCACGCTTATGTTTTGGCTCAAAATCAAATACGTCAATCATCCCTACAGAATTGTTTGAATTATTTTCTGCAATCATCAGTCGAAGTTGTTTTGCTTCGTAGATATCTTGCTGTGCGTTTTCTAAATATTGAGTTAAGATATATTTTGAAAATGGTTTTTGTGTATTGCTCACTTCCCAAAAAGATTCATTATTTTCTGTTTGAAATAAAAACTCCAAATCTGTTGGCTCTAAAGCTCGTAAAGTGATATGTTTTCCTTTAAGAGTTATCATATGGTAAATATTCCGTCAAATACAAAAGTTGCTTCTCCAATCAAAAACACCTCTTTAAAAACACCATTTTCTTTAGTAAAACTAACAGATAATTTTCCGCCAAGTGTTTCAAGAGATATGTTATTTTCTGATGATTTTTTGGCGACATTCGCTGCAATAGCAACTGCTGTGACCCCTGTTCCGCAACTAAGCGTTTCGTCTTCAACACCTCGTTCGTATGTTCTTACTTTAAAAGTGTTGTCATCAACTTGTTCTACAAAATTTACATTTGTGCCTTCCTCAAAATAAGGAGCGCCTTTTCTAATGCTCCTTCCTTTTGTTTTTACATCTATTTTTGAAACGACATCAACAAATTCAATATGATGTGGAGATCCTGTGTTTAAAAATAGATGTGTTTTATTGTTTGTAATGGTGTCTACATCAATCATTTGAAGACTTACGCGAGAATCTTTTATCGTTGCATAATGAGTTCCGTCAATAGCAGTAAATGTTGTGTTATCAGAAAAAATTCCTAGCTTTTTTGCAAATGCTACGATACACCTTCCGCCGTTTCCACACATCGTGCTTTCGTTTCCATCAGCATTAAAATAAATCATTTTAAAATCTGAGGAGTCAGAGTCTTCTAATAATATCAGTCCGTCAGCACCAATTCCAAAGCGTCTATCACATAACTTATTAATTAAGTTGATATCTTTTTTAGGAAAATGATTTTCTCTATTGTCTATTATGACAAAATCGTTTCCTGTTCCTTGATATTTATTGAAGTTAATTTTCATGTGTTTTTAACTACTGATGTTTAAATGTCACAAATGACAGAGATTTTAACATGCTCGTTTCATTGTCACAAAAATACCATTCATAACTCATAACTCAAAACTTATATTTAAGTGTGTTAAAGTTCCGTTAATCTGTTTTTAAGGCTACAATAAACTAGTAGTTTTGAGTGTTCTATTAATAATCAAAAGCAATAATTATCATGAAGAAAATTTTAAATTTAGTATTCGTTTCGGCACTTGGAGGTGTATTGACACTTGGTGCATATAAATTATTTCTAGAAAAACCTCAAGTTGTATATGAACATCCGCAGGAAAATGAATTGGAAGATGTTCAAGCGAACTTTGTAGACTCTTCAAATTACGTTGCAGAATTAACTGATTTCACTGAAGCTTCATCAAAAACATTAGATGCTGTAGTGCATGTAAAAAATAGATCTATTTACACACCACAAGTGACAATGCAAGATATGTTTTATGGTAGAAGTCAAGGACAGCCTCGAGTTCAAATTGGATCTGGAAGTGGTGTTATAGTATCTTCAGATGGTTATATAATTACTAATAATCATGTAATAAATGGTGCGAATGAAATCGAAATAGTATTGAATGATAAAAAAACCTATACAGCAGAATTGATTGGAACAGATGCTTCAAGTGATATTGCTTTGGTAAAGGTGGATGCTACAGATTTGCCTTATGTTACTTTTGGAGATTCTGACAATGTGAAAGTTGGAGAATGGGTCCTTGCAGTTGGGAATCCATTTAACTTGACATCAACTGTTACGGCAGGAATTATAAGTGCCAAAGGAAGAGATTTAGCAAATAAAAACAATAAAATTGAATCATATCTTCAAACAGATGCTGTTGTGAATCCAGGAAATAGTGGAGGAGCATTGGTGAATACGCATGGAGAATTGATCGGGATTAATACGATGATTACTTCTACTACAGGTTCTTATATAGGATATTCGTTTGCTGTACCTTCCAATATTGCTAAAAAAGTGATTGAAGATATTATGGAGTACGGTAATGTACAGCGAGCATTTATAGGTATAAATTATAAAGAGTTAAATGGTGCAAATTATAAAGATTTTAATGTTTCAAAGACTGAAGGTGTTATTATTACCAATGTTTTGGCTGAAAGTGGTGCTTCAAAAGCAGGAGTTAAAGAAAATGATATTATTATAAAAGCGAATAATGTGAAGATTTCAACTTTTGCTGATTTAAACGGATTTTTAAGTACCAAACGACCAGAAGATGTTGTCGATTTTACTATTGTAAGAAATGGAAACGAAAAAGTGATTCCTGTAAAATTGTATAAGAATGTAACGACAACTGTAAATCAATTGGGATTGAATCTTGAAGATTTAAAACCATCAGAATTAAAAAAATACAATCTAAAACAAGGTGTAAAAATCAGTAATGTAAATAATAAAAGATTAGTAGAGTTTGGTTTAAAAAGAGGTCAAGTAGTTTTGAGTATAAACGGTCAGAAAATTAATAATGTAAATGATGTTAATTATATTATGACTTCGCTAAGCAAAAATAGTCGATTACAATTAGAGATATTGAACGAAGATGGTGTAAGAGAACGTTATAATTATAAATAATCAATTAATAGTATATTTTAAATCCGTCACGCCTTAGGCGGACGGATTTTTTTTGTTTAAAATAGTGCTAACTATAACGTTATAGTTTTATACATTTGCAAAAAATTATAAACTAAATTTATAGTATAATGGCTGAAAATATCTACGAACAAGAATTAACTTTTCAAACAGATAGACGAAGAGCATCTGTTGAGTTCATCAAACTTATAAGCGATTTATGGTATGATGATACTGTTGAATTGATTTTATTTAGAAATCAATTAATTGATAGAAATGTTAGTGAAATTTTAAACTTATTGGAGTATGCTACAGAATTTGTTGGGAAATCTATTTCAATTTTTGATGCAGTTGAGATTGCAAGAGCTATAAAGCAACTTAATTTACCTCCTTCTAAATTAGATATTGGAAAATTGGTTTATGAATATCAAATTGATAGTTCTGACAATATTTCTATGTTTTTAAGTGATAAATTGAAAGATGCTGGTAAAACGGAGGCGATAAAACCCAAAGATGTGGTTCTTTATGGTTTTGGTAGAATTGGAAGATTGGTTGCTAGAGAATTGATGACCAAGACTGGAAAAGGTCAACAAATGAGATTAAGAGCGATTGTTACTAGAGGGAAAATTGATGAAACAGTATTAGAAAAAAGAGCCTCATTATTAAGAAGTGATTCTGTTCATGGTGATTTTGCTGGAACTGTAAGCGTTGATGCTGATAACAATGCATTAATTATTAATGGAACAACAGTTCATATTATTTCTGCGAATGCGCCAGAAGATATCGATTATACTAAGTACGGAATTAATAACGCCTTGGTGATAGACAATACAGGAGCATTTAGAGATAAAGAAGCTCTGAGTCGTCATTTAAGTGCTAAAGGTGCTGATAAAGTGTTGTTAACTGCTCCTGGAAAAGGAATTCCAAATATTGTTTATGGAGTTAATAACCTTGAACATACAGCAGATGATATCCATATATTTTCAGCGGCATCATGTACAACTAATGCCATTACACCTATTCTAAAAGTAGTTGAAGATAAATTTGGAGTTATAAACGGACATTTAGAGACAATTCACGCATATACCAATGATCAAAATTTAGTTGACAATATGCATAGTAAATACCGTAGAGGTAGAGCAGCAGCATTAAATATGGTGATTACAGAAACAGGTGCAGGAAAAGCAGTTTCTAAAGCATTACCATCTCTTGAAGGTAAATTAACGTCTAATGCAATTAGAGTTCCAGTACCAAATGGTTCGTTGGCAATTTTAAATTTGCAATTAGAAAAACCTGCTAGTGTTGAAGCGATGAATACAGTAATGAAAGAATACGCTTTAGAAGGAAGTCTAGTAGAGCAAATTAAATATTCTTTGGATAACGAGTTAGTATCTTCAGATATTGTAGGTTCTTCTGCTCCAGCAATTTATGATAGCAAAGCAACAATTTCTACTGAAGATGGTAAAACAGTAGTATTATATATATGGTATGATAATGAATATGGTTATAGTCATCAAGTGATAAGATTGGCAAGACAAATTGCAAAAGTAAAACGTTTTACGTATTATTAGTAGATAATTTTTATAATTGAAAAGCCGAAGCAATTGCTTCGGCTTTTTTATTTTAAGAAGTGTAGAAACTTCATAACTATCACGTATTGTGTAATTTTATATTATCGGTTTTGTGTAAAAAAAATTGCTGGTTTTAGCCAACTTACGAAAATCCTCACGGATTTTCTTGGTTTGTGTTTTATTTAGTAAATTTATTGCTTAAAATACGCAATTTTTCTTACACGGTGTTGGCAAATCGTTTTTTAATTCCATTCAGCATTCAGTTTTTTCAATTCCGTTTTCAAGTCCAAAAGTGATTCTTCATTTATTAATTGAATATTTATTTTCAGATTTCAGAATATAATCGCCAGCAAAATGTCTAATTCGTTTTATTTCGTTTAGATTCATTTTTTTTCCAAAAGGCCAGTTTTGCTTTATAATTCCGTTTTCAAGAGTTAAATACTTTTCCTTTTTTTGATAGAAATACATTATTAAATAAATTGCTGAAAAACCAAACCAAGCATAGTCAAACCAATTCACATTTTCTTTGATGATAACTAATATTATTCCATATATGAGCCAAATTATTCCCATAATTAAGTTCAGTTTTACTTGTTTCTTTTTATATCGTATTCTCATTTTTTTAATGTTTGCCAATGGTTAAGATAATGTTCCGTTATAATGAACTTTATCGTACGATAGTTAGTTAGTCAAAAAAAAATTACAAAGTCAAATTTCAAGTACTGTTTAGATGCTAATTATTTTAGAGTCTTCAAATACAATTTTTCCACTTTTTCTCTCGCCCAAGGAGTTCTTCTTAAAAATTTTAAACTCGATTTTATTGTTGGGTTGTTGTTAAAGGAGTTTATTTTAACAAGTCTTCCTAATTCTTCCCAGCCATAAGTTGACACAAGTGTTTGTACAATTTCGGCAAGTTTTACGCCATGTAATGGATTGTTTGGTTGTTCTTCGCTCATTTGACAAAAATAATCTATTAAATTCTCTTTTTATCTATATAATGTGCTATTCCTGCGAATAAAAAATAAGCGAATAATGCAGTTATAGTTAGTGTTGTTACATTATCATCTTTAGGTAAAACATATAAATCTAAATAACTAACTACCAACATGAATATCACAAAAAATGAACTTGCATATTTTCCTACTTTTGAAACGGATTTAGTATTGTTTAAATAATAAACCAATCCATAAAATAATAAAACAGCTTCAGTGAGGAAGGATAAAAATTTATTTTTCCACATGCCAAATCCGTATTTTGGTTCTCCAGTAATAAGCGGTAAATCTGGAGTGTGCATGAGTAAATCTGCAAACCAATGAGATAATACGGCTAAAGCCATTACAATTGCAATGCTCTTTTTGGCAGTTTTATTTTTTGCAAACTTATAGAAATAAAGAAAGAAAAATAACAAAGCCCAAAGAGCGACTCCTAACAAACTATGTGTAAATGGATAGAAATCCATAGAATAATTATTGACTTGAGTAAAGCCTTTTATGAGTTTTAATTTTTCAATTCCTAATAATACAAAAGGGAAAAATAAGATATCAACAAATTGTGTTGCGATAAATAGCATTCCTAAAGAAGTTCCTTTTTCTTTTCCTTTTAATGCAAATGCTACTGCATAATGACCTATAAACATAGTGTGGAGTTTAGCAATTTTTTTTTGACAAATATATAAAAATTAAATTGTTTTAAAATTGAATGATTTTCTCCGTATTTTTATGCGACAATTTAAAGGAAGAATGAATCAAAATATTTTAGAGAGAATTACATATTTACGAGATGAGTTGCGTCAACACAATTATAATTATTATGTGTTAGATAGCGCCACAATTTCTGATTATGATTTTGATAATAAACTAAAAGAATTACAAGGTTTAGAAGCGCAATACCCACAGTATTTTGATGAAACATCTCCAACGCAACGTGTTGGAGGAGAGGTTACAAAGAGTTTTAAAACAGTTGTGCATAAAAACCGAATGTATTCGTTGGATAATTCATATTCCAAAGAAGATTTATATGATTGGGAAAAGCGCATTCAAAAAAACCTTGGAGTCGAAAACACAGAATATACCTGTGAATTAAAATATGATGGTGCATCAATTAATCTAAGTTACGAAAAGGGAAAGTTAGTTAGTGCAGTTACTCGAGGTGATGGTTTTCAAGGTGATGACGTAACTGCCAATATAAAGACAATTAAGTCGATTCCGCTTAAGTTAAAAGGCGAATTGGTTGATTCTTTTGAAATACGCGGAGAAATTATTTTACCTTTAGATGGTTTTAATAAGATGAATGAAGAGCGAATTTTAGAAGGAGAAGATCCATACCGAAATCCTAGAAATACGGCAAGTGGTAGTCTAAAATTGCAAGATAGCGCTGAGGTTGCAAAACGCCCTCTAGATTGTTTGTTATATCATGTTGTTGGAGATAAAATTCCTTTTGAAACACATTTTAAAACATTAGAGAGAGCACGAAATATAGGATTTAAAGTCCCGAAAGCTGTTAAAGAGTGTAAAGATATTGATGCAGTTTTTGAATTTATAAATTATTGGGATGTTGAGCGGCATAAGTTACCTTATGAAACTGATGGAATTGTAATAAAAGTAAATAATTTGCATCAGCAAGATGAGTTAGGGTTTACTGCAAAAGCACCTCGTTGGGCAATTGCATATAAGTTTAAAGCAGCGCAAGAAAGCACGTTATTACACGAAATTACTTATCAAGTCGGAAGAACTGGCGCAATAACTCCTGTTGCAAACTTAGAGCCTGTAAAATTGGCAGGAACCATTGTAAAAAGGGCTTCTTTGCATAATGCTGATCAGATTGAAAAATTAGATATACGAGTGAATGATACGGTGTTTGTAGAAAAAGGAGGTGAAATTATACCAAAAGTTGTTGGTGTAGATTTAGCAAAACGAACTTCAGATTCTCAGCCAACACTATATGCTACAAATTGTCCTGATTGCGAAACATTATTAGTTAGAAAAGAAGGAGATGCAAAACATTATTGTCCGAATGAATTTGGTTGTCCGACTCAAATAACTGGAAGAATACAGCATTTCATTAGCCGTAAAGCAATGAATGTTGATGGTTTGGGTGCAGAAACGATTGAACTTTTATTTAAAGAAGGATTAATTTTTAATTTTGCAGATTTATATGATTTGCGAATAGAACAAATTACACCTTTAGAAAGGATGGCAGAAAAATCGGCGCAAAATATTGTTGCAGGAATTGAACTTTCAAAACAGATTCCGTTTGAGAAAGTATTATTTGCGATTGGTATTCGGTTTGTTGGTGAAACTGTTGCAAAGAAATTGGCAAAACACTATAAATCAATTGATAAAATGATGATTTCTTCTTTTGAAGATTTAACAAAAGTTGATGAAATAGGAGATAGAATTGCACAGAGTATTGTTGATTTTTCAAATGATTTGAGTAATATTCAGTTAATTGATAGATTGAGAAGTTATGGTGTGCAGCTAGAAATGTCTGTAGAGTCTCAAGCCAATCAAACTGATAAATTACATGGAAAAATATTTGTGGTTTCTGGAGTTTTTCATCAAATGAGTAGAAATGAACTTAAAAAAGCAATAGAAGATAATGGAGGGAAAGTGAGTAGTTCTATATCCAAAAAAACTAGTTATATTGTTGCAGGAGATAATATGGGACCAAGTAAACGTTCAAAGGCAGATGATTTGGAAATACCTATAATTACAGAAGAAGAATTTATAGAATTAATACGTTAATTTAAACTAGTAAATAATGGGAAAAAGAAAACTTATTTTAGGATTGTTTGTTCTTGTGGTTGTATTAGATATTGTTGGGATACTAACTGGAAATCAGTTGATGAGACTTGTATTTAAACCTCTGATTATTTTGGTTTTAATGATGTATTATTCAGTTATTGTAGAGCCAGAAAACAAATTGTATTTAGCAGTATTATTCTTTTCTTTTTTGGGTGATGTTTTCCTTTTGTTTGATTCGAAAATGAATTTTATGCTCGGACTTGCTTCGTTTTTAATAGCACATATATTGTTGATTAAGATTGTAGTTGGAGTGCTCAAAAAATCCTCAATAAGGCAAAAGTTAATAGCAATAATTCCTTTTGCTATCACCTTTTTCGGACTTATTTTTTTATTAAAAGATAATTTAGGAGAACTTTTAATTCCAGTGATTGTCTATGCGTTAATCATTACAGTTTTTGGAGTAGTGTCATTTTTAAATTATCTGACCGACAAGTCTGTTCCAAATTTATTATTACTTGGTGGAGCAACTTTTTTTATACTTTCTGACAGCACACTTGCCATCAATAAATTTTACCAATCAGAAACATATTTTCCAGTATTTATTATGATTACTTATGTGTTGGCAGAATACTTAATTTGCAGATTCATGATTTTTGAAGGCAAAAAATAAGTGCTTTTGAATTAACAAAAGCACTATAAATTATGTGTTTAGTCTTGTAAAAAAAACTATACAATTTGTTTTTTAGACGGCTACCTTTGGCTTTTCTATAAACTTGTCATTTATAGATTCACCAAGAATTGTAATGTCCTTAACACGGCGGTATTCTTTCACTGCTTCAAGCATATCTGCTCTATTATCTCTTCTAATTTTAATACCACTTCGAGCACCTTTATTTCGCACTTCAATATAAAAACCATCCTTTAATTTGGCTGGTCGTGTTGCTGGTCTACCCATTTTTTATGTAATTTTAAATTCGTGTGAAAGATACATTTTTTTTTGTTAAAAGCAAGTTAAAGTTTTGCGCCGATAATTGGTATGTTTTTTCGTTGATCAAATAATATAATTCCACTGACAATAAATGTGCCTAAAGCCAAATAGAATAAGGATCCACCATCATTATTAATTTCAATTCCAAGTTGTGTTAAATGCATCATGATTGCACCTCCTAAAATTCCAAGAGTAAGTCCAGCTCCTGCCCAAATTGTGCGAGGAATAAGAATTAGTATTGCAGAAATTAATTCTAATACACCAATTCCAATTCTTCCAAATGGCTCTAAACCAACCTTTGTGAATATATATACACTGTCTGGATGTACTGTAAATTTAAAGCGCAGTGTTTGTATTAAGATAAGAGCAACAATAATTCGAAGAATTAACAATAATTTTTTATTCATAATTGTATATTTTATATCTTTTTGACGTTTATTTATTAGTGAAATTACAAAATTTTAGAAAAAAAAATACTTATTTTTGTAATATCAAATTTTGTAAATGATTTTAAGTAAATTTAAAGATAACAGCATTAAAAGAAAAATTGAAAGAGAGTTGATAAGTTCTGATAAACCTTTAATTTCTATTTCTAATGAAAAAATCAATTCAATTCTTGTTTTTGTAGATGAATTTACAACTAAAAATAGCAGTCAGATTATTGCAAAAGAGTTAAATGTTGATGTTTCTAAAATTAAAATAGTTAATTATATAAAAAATGCACCAAAAGAGTCAGATTCGAAAGAATTATTTACTGATAAAGATTTCAATTGGTTAGGAAAAATAAAAAATGAATATATTCAAAATTTATTAAATTCAGAATTTGATTTGCTGATAAATTTATCAGATAATAATTTGCTACTAAATTATTTGATAGTGCTTTCAAAAGCAAAATTTAAAGTTGGATTTTCGAGTGCTGACAATCGCTTATTTGATTTTATGATTGCAGTTGACACTAAAGATGTAGCTGTTTTTATAAAAGAATTAAAAAAATATTTAGAAATTTTAAATAAATTATAATGAAACAATTTTTTGGAACAGGAGTGGCGCTCGTAACCCCTTTTAAAGAAGATAAGTCAGTAGATTTTGATGCCTTAGAAAGGCTGGTTAATTATCAGATTGATAATGGTATTGACTACCTTGTTGTATTAGGAACTACAGGAGAGCCAGCAACTTTGACTTTTGATGAGCAAGAAGCCGTTAAAAAGAAAATAGTTGAAGTAAATAATGAGCGATTACCTTTAGTCATAGGTGTTGGAAGTAATAATACAATGGCGGTTGTTGATACTTTAAAAACCATGGATTTGTCTGCATTTGATGCTATTTTATCAGTTTCTCCATATTATAACAAGCCGACTCAAGAGGGTATTTATCAGCATTTCAAGGCTATTTCAGAAGCCAGTCCATTGCCAATAATTTTATACAATGTTCCTGGAAGAACAGCTCAAAATATGGAGCCAAAAACTGTAATTAGATTGGCAAATGATTTTGATAACATTATTGCAGTTAAAGAAGCAGCAGGAATTATTGAACAAGCTAAAGAATTAATTGAAAATAAGCCAACAGGCTTTATGATTATTTCAGGTGATGATATGATTGCTTTAGATATGACATTGGCAGGAGGAGTGGGAGTGATTAGTGTAATCGGACAAGGATTACCAAAAGATTTTTCCAAAATGATTCAATTCGGCTTAGAAGGAAAAAAAGAAGACGCACAGAAATTACATAATAAAGTTGAAAAAAGCATTGATTATATCTTTGAAGAAGGGAATCCTGCAGGAATAAAATCAATGCTAAATAAACTCAATATTTGTACAGTAGAAGTTAGGCTTCCATTGATGAAAGTAACAAATTCATTACAAGAAAAAATCGCTAATTTTATAGATGATTATTCTTAAAATTGATTATTAACAAACAATTATGACTTGCGATTAATGTTTATAGCATATAGCAGTTATTTTTGTGTCAAGTAAATGAACTAAAAAATCATTTTAATAATCCATAATTAATAACTAATTTTGCCGAATGCAAAAAATGAAGAAAATAGCAGTAATATTTTTAGTGACGATTTCGTTTTTATCGTGTAGTGAGTACCAAAAGGTATTGAATAAAGGAGAGGTTACAGATCAATATAAGATGGCAACTAAAATGTATGAAGCCAAAAAGTATGGTAGAGCCATTACATTATTTGAGAAAATTACGCCAAGTTACCGTGCAAAACCACAAATGGAGCGTATTCAATATATGATAAGTGATGCGTATTATCAGACAAAACAATATAGTTTGTCTTCTTATTACTTCAATAGATTTACAAAAAACTATCCAAAGAGTACTAAAAGAGAAGAAGCTGCATTTTTATCTGCACAGAGTTATTATTTAGATTCTCCAATTTTTAGTTTAGATCAAAAAACAACACATGAAGCTTTGACTGCTTTGCAAGGGTTTATTGATACATACCCTAACTCTGATAAAATTGATGAAGCAAATAAATCTGTTAAAGAATTGCAATACAAATTAGAGAAAAAAGCATTTGAAACAGCAAAACAATACTATCATATAGAAGATTATATTGCCTCAATAAAATCATTTGATAATTTGATTTCTGATTTTTTAGGGACTTCGTTTCGCGAAGAAGCAATATTTTATAAGTTTAAAGCTTCTTATGAGTTAGGAATAAAGAGTGTGGTAAGTAAAAAAGAAAAAAGATTGAATGATGCTGTTAAAGCATACGATAAATTAAAAAGAAATTATCCTGAATCAGAATATTTAAAAGACTCTAATAAAATGTTAGATGATTTGAATAAAGAATTAGTAACTGTTAAAGAATTAATTGCAACTATAGAAAACAAATAAAAATGGACTATAAAAATTCAGAAGCACCATTAAGCACAATCACATACAATAGAGAAGATGTTGAAAAACCAACAGGAAATTTGTATGAAGCAATTGTAATAATGGCAAAAAGAGCAGCTCAAATCAATGGCGATTTGAAAAAAGAACTTGTTGAAAAGTTAGAAGAGTTTGCAACTCATAATGATAGTTTAGAAGAAGTATTTGAGAATAAAGAGCAAATAGAAGTTTCTAAATTTTATGAACGTTTACCTAAGCCTACAGCAATGGCTATAGACGATTGGTTAAATAATCGTACATATTACAGAAGGCCAGATACTGAAACTGATACAAAATAAGATGTCAATTTTAAGCGGTAAAAATATATTACTTGGCGTAACTGCTGGAATTGCTGCTTATAAAACTACTTATTTAGTAAGACTTTTTATAAAAGCAGGTGCTCAAGTACGTATTGTAATGACACCTGCTTCTAAAGATTTTGTTACACCTTTAACTTTATCTACACTTTCAAAAAATCCTGTTCATTCTACTTTTTATGATAAAGAAGATGAGAATGAATTATGGAATAATCACGTTGAATTAGGTCTTTGGGCAGATTTTATGTTGATTGCTCCAGCTACTGCAAATACACTCTCTAAGATGGCAAATGGCACAAGTGACAACTTGTTGCTAGCAATATATCTATCAGCAAAATGCCCAGTTTATTTTGCTCCTGCGATGGATTTGGATATGTACAAGCATCCATCTACCAAATTAAGTATAAACACATTACAAAGTTTTGGAAATAGTTGTATTCCAGTTGGGAGTGGTGAACTTGCAAGTGGTTTAGTTGGCGAAGGAAGAATGGCAGAACCAGAAGATATTATATCTTTTTTAGAGGCTGATATTGCTTCTAAGTTGCCACTTAAAGGAAAAAAAGTATTAATTACAGCAGGTCCTACATACGAAGCAATAGATCCTGTACGTTTTATAGGAAACCATTCATCAGGAAAAATGGGTTTTGAGTTGGCTAAAACTGCCGCTAATTTAGGAGCAAAAGTAGTTTTGGTAACAGGAGTTTCTAACGAGAAAATTGATCATTCATTTGTGCAGAGGATTGATGTTGTTAGTGCGCAAGATATGTATGAAGCAGTACATCAACATTTCGACAACGCTGATATAGCAATACTTTCAGCCGCAGTTGCAGATTTTAGACCAACGAATGCTGCAACAGAAAAGATTAAAAAGAAAGATGCTACCTTGTCTTTAGAATTAGAAAAGACAAAAGATATTTTGGCTTCACTCGGTAAGATTAAAAAGGATCAATTTTTAGTTGGCTTTGCACTAGAAACCAATAATGAATTGGCAAATGCAAAAGGGAAGTTGAAACGTAAAAACTTAGATTTGATTGTCCTAAATTCTTTACAAGATAAAGGTGCAGGATTTAAAAAATCAACAAATAAGATAACAATTATTGATAAATCGGAAAAAATTTCCGAATTTGGTCTAAAATCTAAAACAGAAGTTGCAGAAGATATATTTAACGAAATACGTAGTAGAATAAATGATTAAATTTTTTAAAATACTAATTTTTTTATTGACTGTAACTCAAGTCAATGCTCAAGAATTGGATGCAACTATTACAATTAATTCAGATAAAATATCAGGTTCTAACAAGCAGGTTTATCAAACACTAGAACGCACATTGATTGAATTTATCAATCAAAAAAAGTGGACAAATAGAAAGTTTAAGGCGCAAGAAAAAATAAAATGTGCTTTTACATTGACTATTTTAGAACAATCTTCAAGTACAAATTTTAAAGGAAATATTCAGATACAATCTTCACGACCAGTATATAATTCAACATATTTAACGCCTATTTTTAATTTTAAAGATGACGATTTTTCGTTTAGATATACCGAATTTGAAACATTACAATACAATCCTAACAATTTTGATTCAAATTTAGTTTCAGTGATTGCGTTTTATGTTTATACAATTTTAGGAATGGATGGAGATTCGTTTACAAGAAATGGCGGCACAGAATATTTTAAAGATGCTGAAAATGTAATGAATCAAGCTCAGCAAGGAGGTTTTGCAGGTTGGAGCAGAACAACTAGTGGAGCAACGAGATATAAGTTGATAAATGATATATTGTCAAATTCCTTTATAGACTTTAGGACTGCAATGTTTATATTTAATAGACAAGGTTTAGATACATTTCACAAAGACAAAGAGGAGTCAAAAGAAAATATTGCCACAGCAATAAGTAAAATTAAAAATATTTATAACAGAAGACCAAATGCTTTGTTAGTACGCACATTTATGGACTCTAAGGCAGATGAGATAGTATCCATTTTTTCTGATGGTCCTCGTTATGATACAAGTAAATTAGTAGATGACTTAAATAGAATGTCGCCTGTTAATTCCACAAAGTGGAACAAAATTAAATAGCGCAAAACTCAAAATACAGGTCATTGCTAACTACACTTTCCATAAAAAATTATGCATTAATAGAAGAGTTAACCGTTTCGTTTGATAATGGTTTTTCGGTAATTACAGGTGAAACTGGTGCAGGAAAATCTATTCTTTTAGGTGCTTTAGGATTGGTTTTGGGAAAACGTGCAGATAGTACTTTTTTAAAGAATTCTGATCAAAAATGTATAGTAGAAGCTGAATTTAATATCCATAACTACGATTTAGAATCTTTTTTTAATGATGAAGATTTAGATTTTGAATCATCAACAATTATTAGAAGAGAAATACTTCCAAATGGAAAATCACGTGCTTTTATTAACGATACACCAACAACACTAAATGTTTTAAACTCGTTGAGTGAGAAACTGATAGATATCCATTCTCAACATCAAACATTAGCACTTTCAGATACTAACTTTCAGTTTGAAATTATTGATGCTTTGGCTTCAAATGAACAGAAAGTAGCATCTTATATAAGAGGACTGTCACTTTATAATTCAATCATAAAAGAGTTGGAAGAATTGAAGACCTCACAGTCTGAAGTAAAGCAACAACATGAGTATAACTTGCATTTGTTTACCGAATTAGAAACGGCTGATTTGAAAGTAGGTGAGCAGGAGGAGATAGAGAAGGATTTGGATGTAATGAATAATGTTGAACTTATCAAGTTGAGTTTGACAGAGTCATTACAAATAGTTGATGATGAAGAGATTGGTATTAATGGTTTGATTGGTTTGTTAAAATCAAAACTTAATCAAATAGCTCCTTTTTCTGGTGAGTATAATAGTTTTTTTAAGCGAATAGAGAGTGTAGAAATAGAATTAAAAGATGTAATTCAAGAACTAGAAAGATCTAATGAAAGTGTATCTTTTAATCCTGCTGAGATTGAAAAATTAGGAGATAGATTACAAATAATTTATGATTTGTCAAAAAAGCATACTGTCAATTCTATTTCTGAATTATTAGAAATAAAAGAAACGCTTTCTGAGAAAGTAGATCAAGTTGAAAACTCATCTAGAGAATTATCAAAAAAGCAAAAGGAGATTGATAAAATTGTTGCTGATTTAGATAAATTAGCAATGTCAATCCATAAAAACAGAAAAAGTACGATACCTAAATTCACCAAGAAATTGCAGTTGATGCTCAAAAGTTTAGGGATGGAAAATGCGCGTTTTCAATTTAATTTATCGTTTAGCCAAAATTTTCTATCTAATGGTAAAGATGAATTAAAGTTATTATTCTCAGCAAATAAAGGGGAGAATTATGGAGAGTTAAAGAAAGTAGCCTCAGGAGGAGAATTGTCACGAATTATGCTATCAATTAAATCAATTTTGTCAGATTACATAAAACTGCCAACCATTATTTTTGATGAGATAGATACTGGAGTTTCTGGGGAAATTTCAAATAAAATGAGTGATATTATGCAGCAAATGAGTTTGAATATGCAAGTTATGAGTATTACACATTTACCGCAAATTGCAGCAAAAGGGAATCATCACTATAAAGTATATAAAGAAGATATTCAGAATAGAACAATAACACAGTTAAAACGACTTTCAAGTGAAGAGCGAGTTAACGAAATTGCGGAAATGCTTGGCGGAAAATCATTAACTGATTCTGCATTGGCACATGCAAAGGAATTATTAAATTAAATGATTAACTTTGTGAATGTCATTATGAGTAAAGCGAAGAATCTAAACGAATAAACAAATCAACAATTAAATAGTTAAAAATGTACAATTTATTAAAAGGAAAAAAAGGAATTATTTTCGGAGCATTAGATTCAAAATCAATTGCTTGGAAAGTTGCAGAGAGAGCACATGAAGAAGGAGCAACGTTTGTGTTGACCAATGCGCCAATAGCAATGAGAATGGGAACAATCAATGAATTGGCAGAGAAAACGGGTTCTCAAATTATTCCAGCAGATGCAACTTCGTCTGAAGATTTAGAGAATTTAGTTGAAAAGTCTATGGAAATTCTTGGAGGTAAAATAGATTTTGTTTTACATTCAATTGGTATGTCTATCAATGTGAGAAAAGGGAAGCATTATACAGATTCTAATTATGATTTTACACATAAAGGATTTGATGTTTCAGCGTTATCTTTTCATAGAGTTATGAATGTATTGTATAATAAAAATGCGATGAATGAATGGGGATCAATAGTTGCATTAACGTATATGGCAGCACAAAGAGTTTTTCCAGATTACAATGATATGGCAGACAATAAAGCATATTTAGAATCCATAGCACGTAGTTTTGGTTATTTCTTCGGACGCGATCAAAAAGTACGAGTAAATACAATTTCTCAATCTCCAACTCCAACAACAGCAGGAACTGGAGTAAAAGGTTTTGATGGATTTATAAAATATGCAGATGAAATGTCTCCTCTTGGTAATGCAACAGCATTGGATTGTGCAAACTATACGATTTCAATGTTTTCTGATTTAACAAAAATGGTTAGCCTTCAAAACTTATTTCACGATGGAGGGTTCTCTAATATGGGAGTAAGTACAAAGGTTATGGACTTGTTTGTTGGAGACGAGTAATAGTTTAATTGCCTAATTAATAATAAAAAAAGAATGGTTTTTAAAAACCATTCTTTTTTTATTGCATAGTACTCTGTAAATGTTTAGTTTAGTGAATTAATAACTTACTAAACATATACTCTATGAAAAAAATTACTTTATTACTTTTTGCAATATTTACTTTTAGTCTTGGGTTTTCTCAAGGACAAGATTGTACTAATCCAATTGTAATTGGAGCTTTGCCTTATAATACAACGGATGATACGTCCAATTATGGAAATAATTATGCTGCTGCAGATAGACCAGCTTTAGGAGGAGAGCAAGTAGCAAATGGTACAGGTTCAGATAGTTATTTAAATGGAGATGATGCAGTTTATTCTTTTACACCTGCTGCAGATGGTGTGTTTTCTTTTGAATTGTCTGGTACACCTAGTGATTGGATAAGTTTTTGGCTTTTTGAAGGTTGCCCTTTTACATCAATAGTTGGAAGGCATACAGCAACTTCAGGAACAACAAGAAGTCTTCCAAATCTTAACCTTACAGCAGGAACAACTTATTATGTAGTTATTTCAACTTGGCCTGCACCGCAAAGTACAGCATACACCTTAGATGTTACAGAAGTAGTTCCAGCTGTTCCAAATTGTGATGCTAGTTTAACAACAACTACAAGTGTTCCAATTGCAGGAGATATTTCATGGATAGCTGCTACAGGATCTCCAGCAGTAACATCGTATGATTTAACTGTTGGATCTACATCTGGTGCTTCAGATGTTTTAGCAACAACAGATGTTGGTAATGTGTTAACCTACAATTTAGGAGCATTACCTTATTCGACAACATATTATGTTAATCTTGTTCCAAAAAACGGAATTGGACCAGCAACTGGATGTACAGAACAAACTTTTGTTACAGCACCAGCTCCACCAGCAAATGATGATTGTGCTGCTGCAGTTGGTTTAATTGTAAATACTGATTTTGCATGTGGAACTGTAGCGTCTTCTACTCTAGCAGGAGCTACTGCATCTGCTGAAGATGCTGCTGCTTGTAGTGGAACTGAAAATGATGATGTATGGTTTAGTTTTATGGCTACAACAAGTTCACATAGGATAAGTTTATTAAATATTGCAGGAAGCCCAACTGACCTATATCATTCTTTATGGGAAGGAAGTTGTGGTGGATTAACTCTTGTTTCTGGATCATGTAGTGACGGAAATACAAGTAATCCGTCAGGGCTTACATCAGGAAACACTTATTTTGTTAGGGTAAATTCTTGGAGTTCTAATTCAGGAGCAACTTCAACTTTTGATATCTGTATTGGCACACCACCACCACCACCAGCAAATGATGACTGTTCTGGTGCTATTGCTTTAATTCCTGGTGCTACGTTTGCTTCTAATCCAATAGATGGTACTGTCGCTAGTGCTACTTCAGGTACAGAACCAGCAGCTGGATGTGGAGCTGATGGTCCAGGTGTTTGGTATTCTGTTGTTGTTCCTGCTGATGGAAACATTACTATTGAAACAGGACCAGATGCAGCAACTGGAGACACAGGTTTTGATTCATTAATCGAAGCGTTTTCTGGAACTTGTGGTGCTTTAACCTCTATAGAATGTGATGATGATGACTCTACAGGTTTATTCTCAATTTTAGAATTAACAGGTTTAACACCGAACTCAACAATATTTATCAGAGTTTGGGAATCTGGAGGAAACGACGATGAGCCATTTTCAATTTCAGCTTATAATGCTTCCTTGAGTGTTGAAGATAATAAAATTGATGGTTTCGCTATTTATCCTAATCCTGTAAATGATATTTTGCGATTTGATGCAATAGATGCTATTGGATCTATAAGTATTTATAATTTATTAGGTCAAGAAGTATTGAGAACTCAACCAAAAGTTTCAAATACTGAAGTTGATATGACAAGCTTACCAACAGGAATGTACGTTGTAAAAGTACAAGTTGGAGAACAATTAGGTAGTTATAGAATTATAAAAGAATAATTTTTTAATAACACTACATTTAAAACCTCGTTTCTTAATTGAAGCGAGGTTTTTTTAGTTTGTTTCCTTTACATTTGTAACAATGAAACTACACTTTTCAATCATAATTCCTGTTTATAATCGTCCGTATGAAATAGATGAACTATTACATAGTTTGACCTTGCAGACATGCCAAAAATATTTTGAAGTCGTGATTGTTGAAGATGGTTCTACGGATGCTTGCAAAACAATCATTGAGAAATATAAAGACACGCTTAATATTAACTATTTTTTTAAAGAAAATTCTGGAGCAGGAAAGAGCCGCAACTACGGAATGCAACAAGCAACAGGGAACTATTTTATTATTTTAGATTCTGATGTGTTACTTCCAAAACACTATTTGCAAGAAGTAGAAAACTCATTGACAGCTTATTTTACAGATGCTTTTGGTGGAGCAGATGCTGCACACGATTCCTTTACATCATTACAAAAAGCAATCAATTATTCAATGACTTCGGTATTAACTACAGGAGGAATAAGAGGAAAAAAACAAAGTATAGGGAAATTTCAACCTAGAAGTTTTAATATGGGATTGTCAAAAGAGGCATTTGAGAAAACAAATGGCTTTTCTGAAATGAAATACGGTGAAGATATAGACTTGACTTTTAGATTGTGGGAAAACGCTTTTGAAACGCAGTTTGTTGAGAAAGCATTTGTATATCACAAGCGAAGAAGTACATTGAGTCAGTTTTATAGACAGACTTTTAATTTCGGAACTGCTAGACCAATTTTAAACAAAAAGTATCCAAAAACAGCGAAAATCACTTATTGGTTTCCAAGTTTGTTTGTAATCGGATTAGATGTTGCACTAATTCTATCAATTTTTTGGAATTGGATATTCTTGATTCCTTTCTTGATATATTTCGGATTTGTTTTTATAGATGCTGCACTTCAGAATAAAAACATAAAAGTTGCTTTACTAAGCGTTATCACCACTTATATACAATTTTTAGGCTATGGTTTAGGCTTTTTAAAGTCTATGTTTAAATTGTAGTGGAACTGTCATTCCTGCGAAGGCAGGAATCTAAACCCAAACTTATCTATGGATTCCTGCCTTCGCAGGAATGACAAATACTATGAGATTCTTCATTTCATTCAGAATGACAACTAAAAAAAGTCCTATCAAATTAAATTGATAGGACTTTTATATATACTTCAAAGAATTGTCAACTGTTACTGAAAACTGCCAACTGAAGACTCTTACTTCTTCCCTTTCTTCGCTTCTTGTTGTACTTGTGCTTGCTTCATTGCATTATCCATTCGTTCACGAAACTTACTCTTTTTCTTCGGAGCCTTCTTTTTGTTTTCTTCAATCTGTGCATGAATTTTATCTTCATCAATCACATAGTTCTTGATAACCAACATAATTGCGATTGTCAATAAGTTAGACACAAAGTAATACAAACTCAAACTACTTGCATATTGGTTAAAGAAAAACAACATCATAATTGGAGAGAAGTAAATCATCATTTTCATCATTTTCTGCATATCAGGCATTCCTTCTTGTGCTGGAGGCTGCATACTTGCTTGCTGACTTTGATTCATCTTCATATAAAAGAATATTGCTATAGATGCTAATATTGGAAATAAACTTATATGGTTTCCATAAAATGTAGATAAAACTGGTATGTTCTGTGACCAACTATAAATTGCATCGTAAGAAGATAAATCATCAGCCCAAAGGAAATTTTTGTGACGTAAATCTAAATTGGAAGGGAAAAATCTAAATAATGCAAAGAATACAGGCATTTGTAATAGTGCCGGAATACATCCAGACATCATACTAACTCCAGCCTTTCGTTGAACAGCCATTGTTTCTTGCTGACGTTTCATTGCATTTTCTTTTCCAGGAAATTTCTTATTGATTTCTTCCATTTCTGGACGAATAACCTTCATTTTTGCACTCGATAAGTATGACTTATATACCAATGGAGACATAATCAATCTAACAACGATTGTCAATAATATAATTGCAATTCCGTAATTAGAGGTAATCCCTGATAAAAATGTGAATAAGTAAACAAATAAATATTTATTTATCCATCCAAAAATTCCCCAACCCATATCTGCAACTTCATCAAGGTTTTTATCTTCATATGTTTTTAATGTTGCATAATCTGTAGGTCCATAATACCAGTTCATGGCGTAGTCTAATTCACCATTTTTAAGTTCAAGAGGTGCTTTTAATTGAAACTTGTTTGTGTAAACGGTATCAACTTTGGCGTCTTCGTATAGTTTTTCTGAAGTTATATTGGCAGATTTAAAAGCAGTATCACTCATCAAAATTGAAGAGAAGAAATGCTGCTTATATGCGATCCAATCAACATCTTTTACAGTATCATCATCGCTTTGACCTAAATAATCTACATCACCATCATTTTTATAGTACATCCAAGTGTACATGCTTTCTGAACGCAAACTTTTCTCGTTTCTAATACTTGTTAAGTCCCATTCTAAATTTACAGGATGCGATGTGTTAAAGACGCTTCCTAAACCTTGAGAACGGATCCCAAAATCAAGCATATAATCGTTTGGTTTTTCCTCGACTGGGTGCCGGCTCACTTCCCGACCGACACCTACGGCCTGGCCAGCTTCGACGGAACGCAGCTCTACGAGCACGCCGACCCGCGCGAAGGCTTCCACCAGGACTGGAACACCCTGATCTTCAATCTGGGTCGTCAGGAGGTTCAGGGCTTCCTGATCGCCAGCGCCCTCTACTGGCTGGAGACCTTCCACATCGACGGCCTGCGCGTCGATGCGGTGGCCTCCATGCTCTACCGTGACTACAGCCGCCAGCCCGGCGAGTGGGTGCCCAATGTCCATGGCGGGCGCGAGAATCTGGAATCCATCGCCTTCCTGCGCCGGCTCAATGAGACGGTGGCCGGCCGTTGCCCGGGCGCAGTGACGATCGCAGAGGAATCCACCGCCTGGCCGGGCGTCTCCAGCCCCGTGGCGCAGGGCGGGCTGGGCTTCAACTACAAGTGGAACATGGGGTGGATGCACGACACCCTGAGCTATATGCAGCGCGATCCGGTCTATCGCAGCTGGCACCAGAACGAGCTGACCTTCGGCCTGCTCTACGCCTTCACCGAACGGTTCGTGCTGCCAATCTCCCACGACGAAGTGGTGCACGGCAAAGGCTCGCTGCTGGGCAAGATGCCCGGCGACCGGTGGCGTCAATTTGCGAACCTGCGGGCCTATCTCGCCTTCATGTGGGCCCATCCGGGCAAGAAGCTGCTGTTCATGGGCTGTGAGCTGGCCCAGCCCACCGAATGGAACCACGACAGCGCCATCCCGTGGGAGTTGCTGCAGCAACCCGAGCACGCCGGAATGCAGATGCTCGTGCGGGATCTCAACGCCATCTATGGCCGCGAGGCCGCCCTGCACCAGAGCGACGCCGATCCTGAGGGCTTCGCCTGGATCTGCACCGACGCGGAGTCCGGCGTCTTCGCCTTCCGCCGCCAGGCTGGCCGCGACGCCGCCCCGCTGATCTTCGCCGTCAACATGACGCCCGAGCCGCG
>NVWM01000001.1 GCA_002733665.1 Lutibacter sp. | reverse complement strand
TGATTTTTTATATACTGCGTCTGAAAAACCATAAGGTCCACCAATTACCAAAACCAATTGTTTGATACCAGAATTCATTTTCTTTTGAAGAAATTTTGAAAACTCTAAAGAACGAAATTCCTTTCCTTTTTCGTCAAGCAATACTAATTGGTCGGTTGGCTGTAACTGCTTTAAAATCAATTCTCCTTCTTTTTCTTTTTGTTGATTTTCTGATAAATTCTTTATGTTCTTTATATCAGGAATGATAGAAATCTCAAATTTTATATAATGTTTGAGTCTACTTTGATAGGTTTCTATCAACTGCTGTAGATTTTTATCATCTGTTTTACCGATTGCAAGAAGTTTTATTTTCATTGGATAGCTGAGATTTTTTTCTTTTTCATTAATTCTTTAACAATACCAAAACCAACTGAAGAGTTACTTTTTAACGATTTATCCCAATCTGTATAAAAACTTGACCAATTACTTTCCTCTAAGATTGTATAAATTTTTTCTTTTGTCAAATGTCCATAGCGAATAAAGTAATTACCATTTGGTTTTAAAACCATAATTGTTCCATGATATTTGTTTTGAAATGTACTTGTAGAGTCTTCAATCCAAGTAAAATACTTATTATTAAGAGGATAACCTTTATTGTTTCTGACAACATGAATAGTAGAAGTATTAAATTTCTCGCTAACTTTCGTAATAACTTTACTCTTTTTTTTTGCGTTCTTTTTTATTTTTGAAAGGTAATCCTTCTTAGTATATTTTTTCAATCTTGGCTTGATATACCTGTTATTTAAACTAACTCTTTTAGAATCTTTACTGTTTATAAATTTGTAAAAAGACTCTTCCCTTCTTTTCAACACCTCTTCATATCCAGACAATGTTTCGTAGTGATAGATTAGTAAAGTTTTACTTTTTTCAATTTTTTCATTTGATTTTTTATTAAAGTTTGTGAGAATGCCATCGACATCTTTTAATGACATTTTACCGAAATAAAGTTGATAATGTAACCTACTTTCTATAACACTATCTTTTTCATAGTTTCGAGAATGAAAAATTACTGAATTACTTTTCGTTTTGAATAATGTTTTAGAAATAGGTACTAAATTTTGGTCTAAATAGAGAATATCCTTTTTAACTTCCTGAGAAAAAATGGAAAATGAACACAAATAAATAAGTGTAAATAAATATTTCATAAGCAATTGCAATTTCCCCAAATATATAAATAAAATTCAAAGATTCTTTAGATGAATTAAAATTTGATATTTTTGTTTAAAATTAGTTTAAATGATAAGTAAAGAACAATTCCAAAAAGAATTAGAATATATAATTTCAAATGCGATAAGAGAAGATGTTGGAGATGGTGATCACAGTTCATTGGCTTGTATTCCTGCTTCTGCAACAGGAAAAGCAAAACTACTGGTAAAAGATGAAGGAGTTATTGCAGGAGTAGCCTTTGCTAAAATGATTTTTGAATATGTAGATGAAAATTTACAAGTAGAAACGTTGATTAACGATGGTGAATTGGTAAAATACGGCGACATCGCTTTTTATGTAACAGGAAGTTCACAATCTATCTTAAAAGCAGAACGTTTGGTACTTAATTCTATGCAACGAATGAGTGCTATTGCAACCAAAACACGCTCGTTTATGGATTTGCTTGAAGGAACAAAAACCAAAGTATTAGACACACGTAAGACAACTCCTGGAGTTCGTGCTTTCGAAAAATGGGCAGTAAAAATAGGAGGAGGAGAAAACCATCGCTTTGCTTTATACGATATGATTATGTTAAAAGACAATCATATAGATTTTGCTGGCGGAATTACAAAAGCAATCAATAAAACACAGCAATATTTAACAGCTACAAATCGTGATTTAAAAATTATTGTAGAAGCTAGAAGTTTATCAGAAATAGAAGAAATTTTAAAATCTGATGGAATTTATCGTATATTGATTGATAATTTTAATTACGAAGATACGCGTAAAGCAGTTGCTTTAATTGGTGATATTTGCTTAACAGAATCGAGTGGAGGAATTAACGAAAAAACCATTCGGAAATATGCTGATTGTGGCGTAGATTATATTTCGTCTGGAGCATTAACACATTCGGTTTATAATATGGATTTGAGTTTAAAGGCAGTATAAAAGAGAGGCAAAGGTAAAAAGGTGCAAAGATTCAAAGTGGCAAAATTCGAGTAAAATAAAAAGAAATGAAAACCTATAGAGAATTGATAATTTGGCAAAAATCAATGAAGTTAGTTACTCTTAACTATCAAATCACAAAAAATTTTCCTGAAACTGAAAAATTTGGGCTAACCTCTCAAATTCAGCGAAGTGCAATATCAATTCCCAGTAATATTGCCGAAGGTTATGGTAGAAATAGTTTAAATGACTATATTCGATTTTTAAATATTTCAAATGGTTCGTTATATGAATTGCAAACACAAATAGAAATAGCTTATAATTTGAAGTATACAAATAAAGAAACGTTTGAAAAAGTGTATGAGAATTCAAGAGAGATTGAAAGAATGATGTCAAGTTTAATCAGAAAATTAAAAGAAAAAAGATGATATTTTTTTTATTCGATCTTACTTTGAACCTTTGCGCCTTTAATACTTTGTACCTTTTTTAAAAAAATGACCAAACCAATAGAAGATAAATTACTTAAAATTCCGATAATAAATATATTGGTAAAATTTGGAAAAAAGATAAAAGTTCCAGGTTTACAAGGAATGTCACTTTATGATTTACTCGAAATGTATTTTTTGGGAATCATCAAAGGAGCTTTAACTTCAAGAGCAGGAGCAATTGCTTTTAGTTTTTTTATGGCATTGTTTCCTTTTCTATTATTTATTTTAACGCTTATTCCGTTTGTTCCAATAGAAGGTTTTCAAGCAGATTTTTTAACGGCATTAGATCAAATATTACCTCCAACAACCTCTGAATCAGTAAATTCTGTTATTGATGACATTTTCAACAATACGTATAGTGGGTTATTGTCTTTCGGAGTTTTAACCTCAATATTTTTAATGACTAATGGTGTGAACGCTATTTTTGGAGGATTTGAATACTCCTATCATGTTAAGGTAACTCGGAATATGTTTCGACAATTTATGGTTGCTTTAGGCGTCTCAATTATACTATCTATTTTGTTATTGATAACAGTAGCAATTATGATTTATTTCGAAATTGGAATACAAAGTTTGAAGTCAAGAGGATGGGTAAACGATGATGTCTTTTGGATTCAAATTGGGCGTTTAGCCTTTTTTGTATTGATGATTTACACTGCAGTATCAATACTTTATAATTACGGAGTGAAAGATTTAAAGCAGCGTTCCTTTTTTACTTCAGGCGCAATATTGACAACTCTCTTAACATTACTGATGTTCTATTTATTCGGAATATACGTTGAGAAATTCGCACAATACAATAAACTATATGGCTCAATTGGGACTTTATTGATTTTGATGCTTTTTGTATGGTTAAATTCAATCATATTATTACTTGGTTTTGAATTGAATGCTTCTATGAATAGACTTCGATTGAAACATAAAATTGAAAAAAAATGAACCGAGCATGTTAAAATTTTTATTGCTTAATATAATGGTTAATAGCGAACACATATGACCATTAAAATAAATTAAATATTGACATATGAACGTAATTGCAATGATTCCAGCAAGATTGGAAGCTTCACGTTTTCCAAAAAAACTACTACAAGATTTGGGAGGAAAATCAGTAATTTTAAGAACCTACGAAGCGACAAAGAATACCAATCTTTTTGACGAAGTGTATGTTGTAACCGATAGCCAAATCATTTTTGACGAAATCACTCAAAACGGCGGAGAAGCCATAATGAGTAAGGGAATTCACGAATCAGGAAGTGATAGAATTGCAGAAGCAGTTCAAAATATTGATGCTGATATTGTTGTAAATGTTCAAGGAGACGAGCCTTTTCAAGATGAGCAATCGTTACGAGATCTATTATCAGTTTTTGTAGATGACCAAGAAGAGAAAATTGATGTTGCTTCATTGATGTTTGCTATTACTGATGCTAATGAAATCAACAATCCAAACAATGTAAAAGTTGTGGTAGACAATGATAATTTCGCCATGTATTTTAGTCGTGCTCCAATACCATTTCCAAGAGATAACGAATTTGCTAAACACTACAAGCATATCGGAATTTATGCCTTTAAAAAAGAAGCGTTGTTGCGATTTACAGAATTGGAAATGACGGATTTAGAACGAACAGAAAAGTTGGAGAACCTTCGCTTTTTGGCCTACGGAATGAATGTAAAAATGGTAAAAACCATACATCAACCAATAGGAATTGACACACCTGAAGATTTAGAAAAGGCGAGAGAATTATTGAATGAATGAGTCTTCAGTCTTCAGTCGGCAGTTGACGATTACACAATTAAACAAACTGACTACAGAATAATACGTCATTACGAGAAGTGAAACGACGAAGTAATCTGTTTGTAAAGATTGCTTCATGGAACTTGTCTTGAGCGACAGTCGAAAGGTTCGCAATGACAATTCAAAAAATAAACAATTATAAATAATGACTCCAGAAACAATATTTAGCATACTTATCGGAATAGGATTGGCAGCATCTGTTGGATTTCGAATCTTTGTACCGTTGTTTGCTTTGAGTATTGCAGCACATTACAATGTAATTCCTTTAAACGAATCTTGGTTTTGGGTTGGTAGTACTACTGCAATTATTGCTTTAGGAGTTGCAACAATCGTTGAAATTTTGGCATATTTTATTCCTTGGCTTGATAATATATTGGATTCCATAGCAATTCCGTTAGCGGCAATTGCAGGAACTGCAGTGATGGTTTCAACAGTTGCAGGATTAGATCCTGTGATGACTTGGGCATTGGCAATTATTGCAGGAGGTGGAACTGCCGCAGCAATTCAAACATCATCTGCAGCAACACGCTTAACATCAACCGCAACAACTGCCGGAATCGCAAATCCAATATTGGCAACCGTAGAAACAGGAACTTCTATTGTGATGTCTATACTCTCTATTTTTGTACCGATTATTGCCATTATCTTTGTTGTAATTTTACTTTGGATGATTTTTAGGGTTTATAAAAAGTTTAAGAAGAAAAAAGTCGAGGTATAATTCGCTATAATTCGCATTTTTTTTTCGGATATTTGCAATTATAGAATTTCGTCATTACGAGGGAAAAATGACCGAAGTAATCTCTTTTTTAGATGAGATTGCCACAGTCGTGCCTCTTTCGCAATGACAACATAGGTAAAATTTTGATTTTTTGATTCCAAAAATCTAGGAACCTAAAAATCTAATGACTAAAAAATCAATGGCACAAAAACCAAGCATACCAAAAGGAACAAGAGATTTTTCTCCAACAGAAGTTGCACAACGCAACTACATTTTCAATGTAATAAGGTCTTCTTTTGAAAATTTTGGATTTCAACCTATTGAAACTCCGAGTTTTGAGAATTCTTCTACGTTGATGGGAAAATATGGTGATGAAGGTGATCGCTTGATTTTTAAAATATTGAATTCTGGAGATTATTTGAGAAAAGCAGATGAACAATTATTAACAGATAAAAATAGTGTTAAACTTACTTCCCAAATCTCAGAAAAAGCATTACGTTACGATTTAACAGTCCCATTTGCACGGTATGTGGCACAACACCAAAACGACATCAGTTTTCCATTCAAGCGTTATCAAATTCAACCAGTTTGGCGAGCAGATAGACCTCAAAAAGGTCGTTTTAGAGAATTTTATCAATGTGATGCTGATGTAGTTGGTTCTAAAAGTTTGTTGCAAGAAGTAGAGTTTGTACAATTATATGATGATGTTTTTACGAAGTTGAAATTAAACGGAACAACAATCAAATTAAACAATCGTAAAATATTAGCTGGAATTGCAGAAATTATTGGTGCTTCTGATAAATTGATTGACTTTACAGTTGCTTTAGACAAGTTAGATAAGATTGGTGCAGAAGGAGTTACCAAAGAAATGTTATCTAAAGGAATTACTGAAGATGCTATTGAAAAAGTTCAGCCTTTGTTCGATTTTAAAGGAACAAATCAAGAAAAGTTAGCACAATTGAAAGTTATGCTTTCAACTTCCGACGAAGGTTTGGAAGGTGTTGATGATTTAGAATTTGTTATAAAAACTGTTGAAGAGTTAGGTTTGCAATCAGCAAATTTAGAAATTGATGTAACACTCGCTCGTGGATTGAACTATTATACAGGCGCAATATATGAAGTTTCTGCTCCAGAAGGTGTAAAAATGGGCTCGATTGGTGGAGGAGGACGTTATGATGACCTTACAGGAATATTTGGCTTAAAAGATGTAAGCGGAATTGGTATTTCGTTTGGATTGGATAGAATATATTTAGTTTTAGAAGAATTAGGTTTGTTTGAATCTGTAGAATTACCAAAACCAAAAGTGCTGTTTTTAAATTTTGATTCAGAAAATGATATCGAAAAGTTAAAAGCAATAAAATCATTAAGAGAAAATAATATTAAATGCGAAATCTATCCAGATGTCGCAATGAGTAATAAACAACAAAAGAAACAATGGAAATATGTATCGAATAGAGGCATAGAATTTGTGGTTTCTAAAATAGAAAACAACCAGTTTGTTTTAAAAAAGATGTCTGATGGAGAACAAAAAAATTGTTCTTTATCAGAATTGATAAACACAGTGCAATAGATTAACAGTAAAGCTGTAATTTTGTGCTCTAATACATAGAAAGAAATGTTTGACGTGAATAGCAAAATGAATGAAGAGAGAAGTGAAGAAATTGGTGAAAATCATGTAGGTACATCGGCAAAAACGCCTTTACGTGCAGATGCTTTTGAAATTTCTGACAAAGAAAAAATAGCAAAAATCCAAGAAAGTGTTAAAGATATCCTTGAAACTTTAGGAATGGATTTAACAGATGATAGTTTACAGGGAACTCCTAAAAGAGTTGCAAAGTCTTTTGTAAATGAATTATTTATGGGATTGAATCCCGCGAATATGCCAAAAGCATCAACTTTTGATAATAATTACAACTATGGCGAAATGTTAGTTGAGAAGAATATCATTGTATATTCTACTTGCGAGCATCATTTATTACCAATAGTTGGTCGTGCACACGTTGCATATATTTCTGACGGAAGAGTAATCGGCTTGTCAAAAATGAATAGAATTGTTGAATACTTTTCTAAAAGACCACAAGTTCAAGAGCGACTGACAATGCAAGTTGTACAAGCATTGCAAGAAGCTTTAGGAACACAAGATGTTGCTTGTGTTATTGATGCAAAACATTTATGTGTAAATTCTAGGGGAATTAAAGATATTGAAAGTTCTACTGTAACTTCAGAATTTGGAGGGAAATTTAAAGAGAAAGATACAAAAAGAGAATTCTTAGATTATATCAAAATGGATACTGACTTTGAATAAATCCAGATTTCAGAAAACTGATTAGAAAATAAAGATAAAACTTTCAAAATGAATTTCAATTTTGGAAGTTTTTTTATTTACGTAGATTGTCATTCTGAACAAAGTGAAGAATCTCTGTTAATAATAAAAATAATTTAGAATGTGTCATTCCGCACTTGATGCGGAATCCATTTTACACAAAGTCTAGATTCCTGCCTTCGCAGGGATGACAACCAACTTATTACATCTGTTGCGTATAATAATTATAATCTTTAATAACAACATCAATAAAATCGATTGGTTGCATTTCGGTTTTTAATTCAAGTAATTCTGTGACTTTCATATGTAGTTTTAAAATAACATTGTGATTTCCATTCTTTTTTGCTTTTGTATATAAGCCTTTTATTGTTTGAATGTCAGTATCAGAAAGTGTAGTGACTTGAGGGAAAGTCGGTTTGTAATCTAAAGGAATATCTGCGATAATTGTATCTTCAAGTGTTATTCTTTTTTTCTCACTTACAACTGTTGTTCCGGCTGCTAAATCTCCCAAACGTTGTCCTTTTCCGTTGAGTAATATTGTTAGTAAGGCAACAGAACCAGAAGCAAGGCTAATATCTACTAATCGTAACATCCATCTTAATAAATAACTGCCAAAAGTAGGTTTTGAGCCATCTAACTTCACAACTCTTAGTTGATTAATTCGTTTTCCAGGACTTTGTCCGTTCATTAAAACTTCAAAGAGGAGGTTATAGAAAAATACGGGCAAACTAAGTAACATCATAAGCGCCCACATATTTCCCATATCTAAATTTAGAGCATTCATAATTAAGATAATTATAACATAATAACCTACAATAAATAGCAAATCAATCAAGAAAGATCCTATGCGAGTGCTTAAATGTGCAACATTTTGATTTATTGTAACATTTTGTGCTGTTTCTATTTGAAAATTATCCATTTTTTACGTTATTTGGTAAACAAAATCAGAAAGCGAATATAAAACTATTTTATGAATTGTTTTTTGATTAAAATTAAAATTACAATAGTAAGAGTTTATAGAAAATGACTATAAAAGAAGTAATGTCATTTCGACAGAGTGAGGAACGATCGACGAGAAATCTCATCAGTAATTTGAGATTCCTCGTCACTCCAAAAGTCGTTCTGTCGGAATGACACTACGTATTAATTCATAATAATTAAAAGAATACCATTAGAAATATGCGCGAAGCAGCATTTGTAAAAAAAAATAAAGAAAGATGGCGATTGTTTGAAGATGTGCTTGCAAATACTACACAAATTTCTCCAGATAAACTATCAGATTTATATATCGAAATTACAGATGATTTGAGTTACGCTAAAACTTTTTATCCAAGTAGTAATACTGCTGTATATCTTAATTCTATTGCCTCAAAGGCGCATCAGAAAATTTATAAAACCAAAAAAGAAGGAAAAAACAGATTGGTTTCTTTTTTTAAAACAGAATTCCCATTAGAGTTTTATAAACATCAAAAACAATTACTAATTGCTTTTTTAACCTTTGCATTTTTTACAATGGTTGGCATGTATTCTGCATCTGTAGATGGAGATTTTGTACGTTTGATTTTGGGTGATGGTTATGTGAATATGACACTTGAGAATATAGAAAAAGGAGATCCTATGGCTGTATATAAGAAGATGGGTGAAGTTAATATGTTTCTTGGGATTACAATTAATAATATCAAAGTTGCGATGTATGCCTTTTTATTTGGAATACTTTTCTCAGTAGGAACACTTTATATAATGATGCAAAACGGTATTATGCTTGGCTCATTTTTATACTTTTTTTATGATAAAGATTTACTATGGGAATCGTCAAGAACTATTTGGATTCACGGTACTATAGAAATATCAGTAATTATTATTGCAGGATGCGCAGGAATGGTACTTGGAAATGGATTGCTTTTTCCAGGAACATATACACGTTTAGAATCTTTTAAAAGAAGCATAAAAGCAGGATTGAAAATAATGGTAAGTACGATACCTTTTTTTATTACTGCAGGTTTTTTAGAAGGGTTTGTAACACGTCATACAGAAATGCCTGACTGGTCAGCAATTATAATTATTGGAGTATCTCTGTATGCAATTATATACTATTATGTATTGTATCCAAGAATCATATATAAACGAAAACAACTAGAACTAGAAGAATCAACTAAACTATAATTATGGAAACAACAAATTACGTAGAATTTAAAAAAACAAGAGACTTAGGCTCAATTATTACTGATACCTTTAAGTTTATTAGAAAAAATTGGAAAGGATATTTTGGAACAATAATTAGAATTGCAGGACCTGCTTTAGTATTACTTATACTTTCTTTAGGTTATTATATGGTATCTCTTGGAGGAGTAATGAAAGGAATTACAAATGGAGGAATAAATGTTGAGCCTCCTGAAATTTTTACTTTTGAAGTTGGTATTGCATTATTAGTTGCAATGATTTCTGGATTGGTCTTTTATGTGCTGATGCAAACATCGTCTTTGTATTTTATTAAGAGTTATATTGATAATAGAGGTATTGTAGATAGAAACGAAATAATATCAAATGTTAAGCAAAATTTCTGGAAATTTTTAGGATACGGAATTTTAATGATGATAATGGTAATGTTTGGTGTAATGCTATGCTTTTTTCCAGGTATTTACATAGCAATAGTATTAAGTCTTGGAACTTCTATTTTAGTGTTTGAAGGGAAAAGTGTTGGAGATACAATTAGCCATTGTTTTAAATTGATAAAGGATCATTGGTGGGAAACTTTTGGAGTATTATTAGTCGTTGGAATTTTAGTATCAATTTTAAGTATGGTTTTTTCGATTCCAGCGCTCATTTATCAAATGGTAACAATGATGTCACAAATTGGTCAAGATGATCCAACAGCAGTTTTAGGACTGTTTTCAGACCCAATTTATTTAGCATTAAATGCATTGTCATATATAGGTCAATTCGTATTGTCATCAATTACACTAATTGCTACAGTATTTGTTTATTATGATTTAAATGAGCAAAAAAACTTAACAGGAACTATTGAGAAAATTGATAGATTAGGGAACGTTTAATTGAAAAATATACTTTTATACATATTATTTTTTCTGTTTGCGATTTCAGTAACAGCGCAAAAAGATTCTCTTGTTGTACAATATGACAAGAGTGATGTGCAGTTAAAGAAATTTGATAATAATCAATTAGACGATTATCGTAATGATAAAGAGTTTGATTACACAGTGCATAAAAGTAAACCAACAATTTTAGGAAGAATTTGGACTTGGCTTAAACGTATGTTTATTAAAATTCTTTCTTGGATTTTTGGCGTTGAAGAAGCAGTTGGAATCCTTGCGGTAATACTACGGATAATCCCTTATGTGATACTTCTGATTATTTTAGGGTTGTTGGTTAAGTTTTTCTTGAAAGTCAATATGAACACGATTATAAGTGGTAAAACAGACAAAGGCAACGTTTTATTGACCGAAGATGAAGAGATTATCAATAATAAAAATATTCAGAGTCTTATAGATAAGGCAATCAGTCAGAAAAATTATCGTTTGGCAGTGCGTTATTATTATTTATTGATTTTGCAAAAATTACAAGAAGATGAGGTGATTGATTGGGAGCCGCAAAAAACAAACGAAGACTATATCAAAGAAATCAAGCAAAAAACAATTATTGATAAGTTTAAAAACGTGACTTATTTATATGATTTTGTTTGGTATGGAAACTTTGAAATAAACGAAGTAGAGTTCTCAAAAGTAGCATCAAGTTTTAATGATTTAACAACGAGTATCAAGTAAATTGGATAAGAAAACGAAAACATATATAGGATTATTTTTATTGCTGATTTTGGCAATTGTGTTTTATGAATACAGCAAGCCAAAGCCTTTAAATTGGTATCCAAGTTTTGCAAAAAAGCATAAAATCCCCTATGGAACATATGTGTTGCGTAATGAGTTGAACACACTGTTTCCGTCAGTAGAAATTGAGGATGTGAAAATTCCGCCGTATATTTTTTTAGGTGATTCTACCAAGCAAGGAACGTATGTTTTTATTGACAATGCAGTAAATTTTGGTGATGCAGAATTCAAGCGAATACTAAATTTTGTTGAGAGAGGAAATGATGTTTTTATGTCTACACATGGAGCAATTATTGATACGTTGAATTTAGAAACGGAATCTTTGATAACGTCTAACCTTGATGAAAAGGTGTTTTTTAAGATGACAAATAAGAATCTCCCATCTACAGAATACTCTTTTGACAGAGGTTTTAGGAATCAAGTTTTTACCGAAATAGATACATTACGAACAACTGTTTTAGGAAGAACTGGTTATATAGATAAAAATGGAGAGCGTACAGAAGAGGGAATTAATTTCATTAAATATAGTTTTGGTAAAGGGAACATGTATTTTCACACATTTCCAGAATTATTCACCAATTATTATTTGCTCAAAGAGAATAACAATCAGCACACTGCAGCCGTTTTATCGTATTTAGATGCTACTAAAACAATTTATTGGGACGAATATTATAAAACAGGAAAAACAAAGATTACATCGCCAATGCATTTTTTGTTAAGTAATCCGAGTTTAAAATGGGCATATTATAGTGTGCTTTTAGGATTGTTGTTTTTTGTTATTTTTGAAGGTAAACGTAAGCAACGTTATATCCCAATAATAACTCCGTTAAAAAATCAAACATTGGCTTTTACGCGAACGATTGCCAATATGTATTACGAGAAATCGGAGCATAAAAATATTGCAGAACATAAAATCAGTTATTTATTAGATTTTATTCGTTTGAAATTGCGAATTCCAACTAATAAGATAGATGCAACGTTTTATAAATATGTAGCGTCACGAAGTGGAAATTCGATAGAGGATATTGAAAAGTTGTTTGATTATTGTGATCAGGTTCATTTAAAAAACATAGTTACTAAAGAAGAATTATTAAAATTAAACACATTGATTGAGGATTTTAAAAACTCAATAAAATAAACTTGTCATTCTGACAGAACGAGGAACGAGAGACGAAGAATCTTTAAAAATCAGATTCTTCACTTCGTAAACTACGTTCAGAATGACAATAATAAATTAAAACAATATTTTGTCACCTCGAGCGGAGTCGAGAGGTTAATAAACTAAAGTTAAAACATGGAAAATCAGGAGAATACATCAGAAGAAAACCAAAACTTAAATTTCGAAAACCGTATAGATTTAAGTAAATTAAAAACGGCAGTTGAGCAGATTAAGGCAGAATTGTCAAAGATAATTATTGGTCAAGAAAACTTTATGGATTTGCTTTTAGTAGCTTTGCTTTCAGATGGTCATGTACTAATTGAAGGAGTTCCAGGAGTTGCAAAAACGATTACAGCAAGATTGCTTTCTAAAACTATTAAAACGGATTTTAGTCGTATTCAATTCACTCCAGATTTAATGCCATCCGATATTTTAGGAACTTCAATCCTGAACATGAAAACTTCTGAGTTTGAATTTAAAAGTGGACCCATTTTCTCTAATTTAATTTTGATTGATGAAATTAATAGAGCGCCAGCCAAAACACAATCTGCACTTTTTGAAGTGATGGAAGAACGTCAAGCAACGGTTGATGGCACTACCTATAAAATGGGAAAACCATTTATGGTTCTTGGAACTCAAAATCCGATTGAACAAGAAGGAACGTATGCGCTTCCAGAAGCACAATTAGATCGTTTTTTGTTTAAAATTGATGTTGGTTATCCAACTCTTGAAGAAGAGGTTTTGATTATTCAAACACATCATGATAGAAAAGGAAAATTACCGCAAACGTTTATAAACCCTGTAATGACAGAGAAAGAGCTATTAGATTATAAATCGAAAGTTCAAGAGATTGTTGTGGAAGAAAAAGTGATGAAATACATTGCTCAAATCATCCATAAAACAAGAAATCATCCACATTTATATTTGGGAGCATCGCCAAGAGCAAGTATTGCTGTGTTAAATTCATCAAAGGCATTTGCTGCCATCAACGGACGTGATTTTGTGATTCCTGAGGATATTAAAAAAGTACTATTTCCAGTGTTGAGACATAGAATTATTTTAACTCCTGAGCGCGAAATGGAAGGTGTAACAACCGATAAAGTGATTGATATGATTGTGCAATCTGTTGAAGTGCCGAGGTAAAGGTATAAAGGTGAAGGGTGAAAGTGCAAAAGGTGAATTAGGTAAATGTTTATAGGTAAAAGTAGAAGGTAAGAATTAAAAGTGAATGTCATTCTGAGCGTAGCGAAGAATCTAAAAGACATTTGTCATTCCAAACTTGATTTGGAACCCAATAAAAAAGAGTAAGAACTTACAATAAAATGTCATTCCTGCGAAGGCAGGAATCCATAATGAGAGTTTAGTATAGATTCCTGCCTTCGCAGGAATGACAGAAAACAATAAAAGTAAAAAGCAAACAGTAACAAAGAAATGAATATAATTAAAGGTTTATACATACACGAACGCTTTTTTCAAGCCATTGCAGTTATTGCGGTATTGTTCTTGGTGTCATTTTGGTTTCCAGTTTTGTATATGCTTTCTTGGATAGGATTTGGCGCACTTTCCTTTTTATTTTTGATAGATATTATTATACTGTTCAGATTTAAAAACGGCTTGAAAGCAAGACGAATATTAAGTGAGAAATTTTCTAATTCTGATGATAATCCTATTCCTATAACACTTGAAAATCAATATCCATTTTCGATAGAAGTAAAGGTTATTGACGAACTCCCAAAACAGTTTCAAAAAAGAGATTTTGAATATACAACTTCAGTTGAAGTAGGAGCGAAGCACGATTTTGAATATGCTGTAAAACCTGTTGAAAGAGGTGAATATCACTTTGGAAAACTGATTGCGTTTGTTTCATCACCTTTAAAAATCATTGCAAAACGGTATAAGTTTGACGATACAGCAATGGTAAGTGTATATCCTTCTTATATTCAGATGAAAAAATATGAATTCTTGGCAATGAGCAATCGTTTGACAGAATTTGGTTTAAAGAAAATCCGTAGAATAGGACATACGATGGAATTTGAGCAAATCAAAGATTATGTGGCTGGAGATGATGTACGAACGATAAATTGGAAATCAACGGCAAAAAGAGGGCAATTGATGGTAAATCAATATCAAGATGAAAAATCACAACCTATTTATTCAATTATCGATTTAGGAAGAGTGATGAAAATGCCTTTTGAAGAATTGAAGTTATTAGATTATGCTATAAATTCTACATTGGCTTTTTCAAATATTGCCTTGCGTAAAAATGACAAAGCAGGAATGTTGACTTTTTCTAAAGAAGTAGAAAATATTGTACAAGCAAGCAATAAGAAAACGCATTTAAACACTATTAACGAAGCATTGTATAATATTGACACTCAGTTTACAGATTCTGATTTCAGTTTGCTGTACGCCGTTATTAAACGAAAAATCACACATCGTAGTTTATTGATTTTATACACCAATTTCGAGCACATGAGTGCGATGAAACGTCAATTGCCATTTTTAAAAGCAATTGCAAAACAACATTTATTGGTTACAGTTTTCTTTGAAAACACAGAATTAGATGAAATGATAACCACCAATGCTGAAGATTTGCAAGATGTGTATCATAAGACGATTGCAGAGAAGTTTGCCTACGAAAAACGACTGATTGTAAAAGAATTACAAAATAGAGGCATACACGCCATTCTAACAAAGCCAAAAAACTTAACGGTAAACGTAATTAACAAATACCTTGAGTTTAAAGCGAAAGGGTTTATTTAGAATTTATTGTTTTTATTCTGAGGTGTTTAAAGAGAAATGTGTAAATTAGAGTTTGTCTAACAAGTTGCAAGCAAGTATAAAACTAATCAACTATGAATAAAATGAATTGGAATGAAATATCATTTTTACTGTCAGAAAATATTAAATCTGATATTAGTGAACGAGATTTTGAATATTGTGTGATTCAAGCATTAAATGTTTTAGGTTGGAAAGAGTTTTCTGGAAATATTGAAACTAGACCTTCAATTAAAATTGGTGCAAGTAACAGAATTACACCTGATTTTGTTATAAAATCAGATGAAGGAAAAAAAGTTTTTGTTATAGAAATTAAACAACCAAGTCTACCTTTGAATTCTAATTTTCAACAGCAATTATTTTCTTATATGCGTCAATTGAAATTAGAATATGGAATATTAATTGGAGAAAGAATACAGATATTTTATGACGGCCTCTTATCTGAACAAGAACATCCGATTTTGCTTGAAAATATAATATTTGAAAGGGATAATAATAAGGGAATTAAATTTGTTGAAACCTTTAGTAAATCAACATTTAGTTTTAATTTATTAGAACAGTTTAGATTAAAATCTCTAGAGAAAATTAACAGAGAAAAAGATTTTAAAAAATTGACCAATGAAATAATTTCAAAAAACTTTGAAGAAAAAGTAAATGATCTTATTAAACAAGAGCTCTTAAATGAATATGATGACAAGTTAATAGAGTCTGTATTAAACGATATAGATATTAATATAACTAAAAAGTTTGATTACAAAGAAACTTTAATATCAAATTCATTAACACCAAAATATTCTTCAGACACCTCAAAATTAGGCGTAATTGCGAGTATTAAGCAGTTGATAACAACCATACCAAAAACTCAAGATAAAATTTTAGAAGAATTAGCGGAACTGTTTCCAGAACGATAAAAAAGTGGAATGAAAAAAACTATCGTTGCTCAATTAGGAGGTGAAAATCGACCAATAAGAATTGAAAAAGAAAAACATTTTAATCTAAAAATTGCAAAAGACTCAAGCAACATCAAAAGTTATTCTATTAATAAATCAATAAACTATAATTCAACATTACCTATAGAATTAAGTCCTCAACAAGAAAATGAATTTAAATCAGAGTTGTTAAAGAAACGAATTGCTCATATAACAATTTATTATGAAAACGGTGATAAAGAAATTAAACCTTGGAAAGCTAATCGATTTAAGGAAAATTCTGATGTTTTAGGTAATTTACGTTCAAGAAAAGAATTTAGAAAAGGTGAATGGCAAAGTAGAGGAATTATTAAAGTTTTAGTTTCAATTAATAATTAGAAAAAGCAGTTTGTAAGGATGCAATTATTTTCAGTAACATAAAAACCTAACAAAATCAATTGTAGGTTCTATATTTCTTTACAAACATGCTCGTCTAAAATTCCAATAGTCCAGCAATCTAGCAATCTAAATTATTCCGTCAAAACCCATTCTCCTTTATCAATCAGTGGAATAGCTTGTTTGTATTTTAGTCATTTCGAAATGAGGAACGATTGAGAAATCGCATCATATTGCTCACGTAATTCTCAGGATGAGATTTCTCCTATTGTCGAAATGACTTTTACGACTGAATTGAAACCGAAAAAAAACCTAACAAAATCAATTGTTAGGTTTTTTTAATTTGTGCTAATCCTCCGTCAAAACCCATTCACCTTTTTGGATTAGTGGAATTGCTTGTTTGTATTTTACTTGTTTGTTTTCACCACTCATCACGTTTTTAATCATTACTCTATCGTTACGACCTATTTTACGCTCTGTTCTTACAAATGTTTCAACTGGTTAACGCTCATGTTTTTTCTGAATTGACGATACAATTTTGTGCGAATGTATTAAAACATTATTTTAGTAGAAATACTATTAAACACAAGTTGAATACTATTCAGTAAGAACAGAATGTTATAATAAATCTAAAAATTTTGGATTTACCCTATTTTTTTTGTAACTTACCAAGGCTCCTTATGAACTTTAAAATAAGACTATTGTGTGTCTTTTTTTTTAGTGGAAGACTTCAAGGACTACCGTTGAAAATTTATTTAAAATCATCAACTTTATTCCTTTTTATAAATTGATTTCTGTATCATTTAAAATTTTCGTTATGTATCCTTCATTAGTATTTAGCATTATTTTCGGACTATTTCTTCTTTCAGGTATTAGAGTAGTATACGAATATAAAAGAGCCCTTAAATTCAGGTTTGGAAAATATATTAAAACACTACAACCTGGATTCAGATGGATTATTCCAATAGTTGAAACCATTCAAGTTGTAGATATTCGGGTTATCACTATTAATATTACTTCACAAGAAGTAATGACCGAAGACAATGTTCCATGTAGTATTGATGGAGTAGTTTTCTTTAAAATTAACAATCCTGAAAAAGCCGTTTTAGAAGTAGAAGAATATGATTTTGCTATTACGCAATTGTCTCAAGCTGCCTTGCGTGATGTATGTGGAAAAGTAGAATTAGATACGATTCTTTCTAAACGAGAAGAAATGGGTAAAAACATCAAGTCAATTGTAGAATTGGAAACTCGAGAATGGGGTATTGAAATTAATGATGTAAAAATTAAAGACATTCAGTTGCCAGAAAATATGCGACGTATGATGGCAAATCAAGCAGAAGCCGAGCGATCTAGACGTGCTCGTATTATATTGGCTTTGGCAGAAGAACAAGCGGCAGGAAAATTGTTAGAAGCAGGAAAATTGATCGATCAATCTCCTTCAGCGATTAAATTACGTCTTTATCAAACCTTATCGAATATAGCTGCAGAAAAAAATTCGACAATCATTTTCCCTTTCCCAGAAGAAGTGTTGCATAAAAAAAATGAAAATCTTGATTTGAGAGTATAAATTAAATAAAACTTTAATTCAAAGCATCAATTGGTCTTAAATTGACGAGTGCTTTTAAGAGGAACTATCAATACTCTTAATTAGTTTTTTTGACTTTCAATTTAGTTCTAATAATAGTACTATGGCGTGTCTTTTATCAAGGATTAGCGGTACGTCGAATAAATTTTATAACTTTACTAGATGAAATGGCCTAAGAAATACAAAGATTATTATGACTACTATAGAAATCGTGTACCATTTCCAGCCTCTACAGGTATCTTTTTTATAGCAATCTGTGTGGTTGCATATTTAATATATAAATGGATGCTTTAAGCTGAAGTTATATTTGATAAAACGATGTTGTTATAAAAAAAACCTTTTGATTTCTCAAGGGGCTTTAGTTGTTGCGGGAACTGGACTCGACAAACACATACGCAAGTCGAAAATTTAATCTTAAAAAAATGATAGCCAGAATCTGGAAAGGAAGAACTAAAATTGAACATTTAGAAGAATATACTGAGTTTTTAAAGGTTCGTGCAATACCAGATTATAAAAAAACGGAAGGCTTTGCAAAACTGATATTTTTAAAGCGAACAGATAATGAATTTGCTTATTTCAATTTAGTAACATTCTGGGAGAATTTTGAAGTTATTAAAAATTTTGCTGGAAAAGATTTTGAAAAGGCTAAATACTATCCAGAAGATAAAAATTATTTGATTGACTTTCCTAAAAAGGTAATTCATTATGAAGTATTTGCTGAATAAATATCAATAAAAAAGACGTTCCAATCTGAAACGTCTTTTTTATTTAAGTAAAACTTGTTTAATCTTCAGTCAAAACCCATTTTCCTTTTTGAAGTAGCGGAATTGCTTGTTTGTATTTTACTTCTTTATTTTCACCGCTCATCACGTTTTTAATCGTTACTCTATCGTTACGACCTATTTTACGCTCTGTTCTCACAAACGTCTCAACTGGTTGACGTTCTTGTGTTTGGTTGGTATTTGTCTGTTGAGATTGGTTCTTGTAATCTTCTTTTGTCAACTGTACTTTTTCTCTAGTATGTTCTCTTGCAGCAGAAACTTGCGTTGCATTTTGATTTGGCAGTTCTCCTTTAAACAAGAAAGACAATACTTCTTTATTCACCTTATTTAACATCGTTTGAAATAATTCAAATGACTCAAACTTATAAATCAATAAAGGGTCTTTTTGTTCCCATTGTGCGTTTCTTACAGATTGTTTCAGCTCATCCATTTGACGTAAATGGTCTTTCCAAGTATCATCAATAATGGTAAGTGTAACGTTCTTTTCAAAATCGGTTACTAAAACTTTTCCTTTAGATTCGTATGCTTCTTTAAGGTTTGTTACAACTTGAATTGTTTTATTTCCATCAGTAAAAGGAACTACAATACGTTCATATTTATCACCTTGTTTTTCAAACACATCTTTTATCACAGGATACGATGCAACAGCATTGCGTTCTATTTTATCTTGATAATGCTTGTAAACAACATCAAATAATGTGTCCGTCAATTCTTCCTCTGACTTACTCTTAAATTCATCTTCAGTAAATGGTGATGAGGTAGAAGAGAAGCGAATCAATTCATATTCAAAGTTTGTATAATCATCATGAGGCTTGTTCTCGCTTATCAAATTAGAACATGTATCAAAAATCATATTTACAATATCAACTTGTAAACGATCACCATACAATGCATGACGACGGCGTTTGTACACAACTTCACGTTGTGAATTCATCACATCATCATATTCTAATAAGTTTTTACGAATACCAAAGTTATTTTCTTCAACTTTCTTTTGTGCTCTTTCGATAGATTTAGAAATCATTGAATGCTGAATTACTTCACCTTCACCAAGTCCCATTTTATCCATCATTTTGGCAACACGCTCACTGTTAAACAATCTCATTAGATTATCTTCAAGTGATACATAGAATTGTGATGAACCAACATCTCCTTGTCTTCCAGCACGTCCACGTAACTGTCTATCTACACGACGAGAATCATGACGTTCTGTACCAATAATAGCAAGACCTCCAGAAGCCAAAACTTCATCAGAAAGTTTAATGTCCGTTCCACGTCCAGCCATATTTGTTGCAATTGTTACAACTCCAGGATCTCCTGCCTCTGCAACAATATTTGCTTCTTTTTTATGGAGTTTTGCATTTAATACGTTGTGTTTTATTTTACGCATTCCAAGCATTCTCCCTAATAATTCTGATATTTCTACAGAGGTTGTACCAACCAAAACTGGTCTTCCTTCTCCAACTAATACTGTGATTTCTTCAATTACGGCATTGTATTTTTCACGTGCAGTTTTGTAAACTTTGTCTTGTCTATCGTCTCGTGCTAAAGGTTTGTTAGTAGGGATTTCAATAACATCTAACTTGTATATTTCCCATAATTCTCCTGCTTCTGTAATCGCTGTTCCTGTCATTCCAGACAGTTTACGATACATTCTAAAGTAATTTTGAAGTGTTACTGTTGCAAATGTTTGAGTTGCAGCTTCAATCTTTACATTTTCTTTTGCTTCAAGAGCTTGATGTAATCCGTCAGAGTAACGACGACCATCCATGATACGCCCTGTTTGCTCATCAACAATCATAATTTTCTCTTCCATCACTACATATTCCACATCTTTTTCAAAAAGTGTATATGCTTTTAAAAGTTGATTCATTGTGTGAATTCGCTCACTTTTTACACCATAATCTCGGTATAAAACTTCTTTTTCCTTAGTTAATTCTTCTGCGGATAGATTTTTTTCTTCTAACTTTCCTATATCCATACCAATGTCTGGCATAACAAAGAAGTTTGAATCATTATGATCTTTTGATAAGTGTTCAACACCTTTATCGGTAAGTTCTATAGAGTTATTTTTTTCATCAATCGTAAAATATAATTCAGCATCTATATGATGCATTTCACGATTGTTGTCTGCCATATAATGATTTTCTGTCTTTTGAAGCAATTGTTTCATTCCTTCTTGAGATAAAAATTTAATTAAGGCTTTGTTTTTTGGTAATCCACGATAGACTCTTAATAATTGGAATCCACCTTCTTTGGTATCACCTTCTGCAATTAGTTTTTTTGCTTCAGATAAGACTCCTATTAAATATTTACGTTGGATGTTTACGATACTATCAACACTTGGCTTTAATTCATTAAACTCATGACGATCACCTTGAGGAGTTGCTCCAGAAATAATTAAAGGCGTACGAGCATCATCAATCAATACAGAATCGACCTCATCTACAATGGCGTAGTTAGGTGCACGTTGCACTAAATCTTTTGGAGAATTAGACATATTATCACGCAAATAATCGAAACCAAACTCATTGTTTGTTCCGTATGTAATATCTGCATTATAGGCTTTTCTTCTTGCGTCAGAATTAGGCTGATGATAGTCAATACAGTCAATACTCAATCCGTGAAATTCAAAGATTGGTGCCATCCAAGCAGCATCACGTTTTGCTAAGTAATCATTTACTGTAACTACGTGAACTCCGTTTCCTGTAAGTGCGTTTAAATAAATTGGTAATGTTGCAACCAATGTTTTACCTTCTCCTGTCATCATTTCGGCAACGTTCCCTTGATGTAATACCGAACCTCCAATTAATTGAACATCATAATGTATCATGTCCCAAGTAATTTGTTTTCCTGTAGCGTCCCAAGTATTGTAATAGATTGCTTTGTCACCATCTAATTCAACATTGTCTTTAATAGCAGAGATTTCTCTGTCAAATGGAGTTGCAGTTACTGTAATAGTCTTGTTATTGGTAAATCTACGTGCAGTTTCTTTGACTACAGCAAAACCTTCTGGAAGAATCTCTAGAAGTGCTTTTTCTGATGCTTCGTATGAGTCATCTTTTAGTTTATCAATCTCAGTATAAATTTCTTCTTTTCGATCGATATTTGCTTCTTTCGCTTCTTCTTGTAATGCTATAATTTTATCTTCTACAGGTTTTATAGCAGCGCTAATTCTTTCTTTAAACTCAATTGTTTTAGCGCGTAACTCATTGTCTGAAAGTGCAGTAATGCTACTTTCAACAGCAAGTACTTTATCAACAATGGGTTGTAATTCTTTAAGGTCTTTTTTTGTTTTGTCTCCTACAAAAACCTTTAATATAGAATTTAATATACTCATAATTTATTTTGTCTTATATGTTTTCAAAATTAAACAAAAAAAAAGCCTCAAAAGAGACTTTTCTATGTTATTTTTTTAATGGTTTAATATTCATCTTCGTTCCAAAGATAATCATCTTCGGTTGGGTAATCTGGCCAAATTTCAATGATTGAATCATACGATTCTCCTTCATCTTCCAAATCCTGTAAATTTTCTGCAACTTCTAATGGTGCTCCTGTTCTAATTGCATAGTCAACAAGCTCGTCTTTCGTTGCTGGCCAAGGTGCATCTGATAAATATGATGCTAATTCTAATGTCCAATACATGTATTCTGTTTTTTTATATTTTGCAAAAATAATTTTTTTACGCAGAAAGCCAAGTTATTTCCTGTTTATTTTTCAATAAAGTTAAGAACTTATTAATTTTTCTTTGGAATCCAAGGGATTTCCGCTATTTGATTATCATAAGTCAATTTTCGTGCCAACACAAAAAGATAGTCAGAAAGTCGGTTTAAGTAACTTAATATTTCTGGTTTTATTGATACTTCATCATTCAACTGAACGCTTATACGTTCTGCTCTTCTACACACACAACGTGCAATATGACAATATGACACCGTTGTATGGCCTCCTGGAAGTACAAAATGTGTCATTGATGGTAAATCCTCATTCATAGTATCAATTTCTGCTTCTAAATTTTGAATGGATTCTTCAGTAATCTTCGGGATATTTAAACGCTCTTTACCACTATTTAAAACCTCTTTCTCTGTTGGAGTTGCCAACATAGAACCTAAAGTAAATAGTTCGTTTTGAATTCTTAAGAGTGATTTGCTTGATATGTCATCAATTTTTTGATCTTTTATCAAGCCAATATAGGAATTCAATTCATCAACAGTGCCATAGGCTTCTATCCGTAAATGGTATTTTGGAACACGTGTTCCTCCATATAATCCTGTTGTACCTTTGTCGCCAGTTTTTGTGTAGATTTTCATAAACGCAAGTTAAAAGTTAAAAATTGAAAAGTTGAAATTTTTTAATAATATTTTTTAGATGTCATTCTGAGCGTAGCCGAAGAATCTCATAGTATGAGTAAATTATTGAATGGATTTTGAATCAAGTTTATAGGAGAATAAGCAATTTAGATGCGAATATTAAAATGTTCTTTTTCTTGTTCTTTTCTGAAGAAAACAATTCCCCAAAAGTAAGTGTCAATACTTACAGTTACTTTTTTATGATTTCTGATGTATTCCCACGCTTCACTCATTTCTTTTGACCAATAAATATCGTCAAAGATAAAAATAGAATTATTGTTTATCGAATTTAGACATTGTTCAAAATAATCAATTGTTGGTTTTTTTTGATGGTTCCCATCAAAATAAATCATATCAAAAACAGTACTTTTTAGTGTCATTGGAAGCGTTTCTTTAAAATCTCCAACATGCAAATCTATATTGTTTAAATCAAATTTAGTAAACTGATTTTTAGCAATTTGAGAAGTGTTTATACAGCCTTCAAGAGTCGTTATTTTTGATATTGAGTTGCCAATTTTTATACTTGCAGTCCCAATTCCTAGCGAAGTTCCGATTTCTAAAACAGTTGTTGGTTTAAAGTATTCTACAATTCTTATTAATAATTCAGAGCGTTTTTTTGAAATCCCTGCAATTTTTGCAATTTTTGATATTTCTCGCTCATTAGATTTAAAAATTTTAGACCCATTACCAAAATCTGTCACTGAAATTTTAGAGTGATTTTGTAATAAATCAGTACGATATTGAGTTATTCTCTTGCGTTTATTAGGGTTTGTATTGGTGTAAAAGCATTTAGTAACCAAATCATAGACGAAAGGTGAGTGAACACCATGGTGATTGGTAGATTTTAGTAAAAATTGTATGTATGATTTTATTTGAAAAAACATTTGTATAATTTCTATCGCGAAAATAATGGAAAAATTATTTTAATACCTGATTAAAAATTATATTTGCCAATAGCCATAATTATTTTCTTATTTTGGTTGATTATAATAGAAGCGTAAATAATAGTTAATTATGAATAAGTTTTTACTCTATATATTCTTGCTAGCAAGTTTATCCTCATGTATATCAGCAAAAAAGACAACTCAATTTCAAGGAGAGATAACTAATAACTCAAAATTGCATAAACTTGTTAATACACCTTATAAATTGCAAGTCAACGATGTTTTATCTATTGGAATCAAAGCTGAAGATCCTAAGTTAGTTGCGCTTTTTGGTGCTTCTGATAGTGAAGGAAGTTCTTCTGGAGGAAATTTATATTTTAATGGTTATACAGTTGATAGGCATGGTAATATTAGAATTCCATATATAGGCGAACTAAATGTACTTGGTTATTCTGAAAAAGAAGTTCGCGAGAAAATAGAATCAGAATTAAAGAATTTCATTAAAAATATAGAATCAATTTTTGTTACTGTAAAGTTATCCGGAATAAAGTTTATTGTTTCGGGTGAAGTTGGATCTCCTGGAACTGTAAATTTGCAGCAAAATCAGGTTTCTATTGTAGAAGCGCTTGCAAATGCAGGTGATATAGGGATTCTTGGTGACAGAGAAAATGTTCAAATTATACGTAAAACTATTGATGGTGTTCAACGTTTTACTATTGATATGACTTCAATTGATGTATTTAACTCAGAACACTTTTATATTCAACCAAATGATGTGATCTATGTTGCTGCATTACCTCAAAAAACATGGGGAACAGGAACTACAGGTTTGCAAACATTTACAACGATTGCATCAATTTTATCAATTATAGCAACAACAGTTTTATTGGCAAAAAATCTATAAAAAAGATGGATCAAAACTTTAACTTTATTGATAATTCTAAAGAGAGTATTTCTGATATTAAGAAGTATATTTTCAGAGTTTTAGCAAATTGGAAATGGTTTCTATTAACGATTCCAATTGCACTCTCAATATCGCATTATAAAAATATATCTACACAAAGAATTTATGGATTAAATTCTACTATTGCGATTAAAGAAAAGCAAAACCCTTTGTTTGCATCAGGAACAAATATTGCTTTTAATTGGGGAGGAACAAGTGATAAAGTAGAGTCTGTAAGAAGAGTTCTTAGTTCGCGTTCTCATAATGAGCAAGTTGTAGAGGACTTACAGTTTTATATTCAGTATTTGAAAGAGGGCAGATTTAGAATTGAAGATGCATATGGTGAAACACCTTTTACTGTTCGCTTAGAAGAAAATAAATTTCAATTATTAAATACAATTATTAAAATTGATTTTATAGATGCAATAAATTATAATCTAACTATAGATTTTGGAGAGGCGAAAACTAAAAAAGTTATTAATTATGTTGAAGGAAAAACACATGTTTATGATGTAGTCAATTCAAAATTTTCTCAAAAATTTGAATTAGATAAACCTATAAATCTCCCATATCTAAACATTACTTTAGAGTCTCTTAAAGGCTTTGGAGATGTTTCAGGAAAATCATTTATGATTAGTTTTAAATCTGTAAATGATGCCGTGAAACAGTATAATAATGTGCGAGCAAACTCTATTACAGGTACTTCTTTACTTAATGTAACCTCGATGGGCTCAAATAAAAAACGCCTTGTTGATTATATTAATAGAACTGTTGAAGTATTGGTAGAAAATCAGTTGGAACAAAAAACAAATTACGCGTATCAAACCTTAGAATTTATTGATAAGCAATTTAAAAATACGCAAGATAGTTTGCGCCTTATAGAAGATAATATTGGAAACTATAAAGAATCAAAAAACATATACAACCTTTCAATAGAAGGTTCTCAAATTTTTTCAGAAACAAGAGGGTTAGATAGAGAACAAGTTGTTTATGCGGAAAGACTGGAGTATTATAAAAATCTTGAAAATTATATAAATACGAGTCAAAATTATACAAGTATTCCCGCTCCAGCTATTATTGATATTGAAGATGCATCAATAAGTTCAAAAATAACATCACTTACAAAATTATCAATAGAAAAGGAAAAATTGCAAAACGAAGTGACTGATAATCACCCAACATTAGTTGCGTTAAATCAGCAAATTGAAACTGCTAAAAATGTACTTCTTGAAAATGTATCATCTATTAAAAATGTTATTAAATTAAGTTTAAAAAATAGTAGACGTAGATTGGGTAATTTTAATTATCAACTTAAAAAATTACCAAAAAAAGAACAAGGATTATTAGTATATCAACGAAAATATGCGATGACTGAGGGCAATTTTAAGTACCTACTTCAAAAACGATATGAAGCAGATATTGCAATTGCAGCAAGTGTGTCGGATATTACAATTTTAGATAAAGCAAAAGATACAGGGCAGGTATCAACAATGCCAAGAAAATCGTTCAATTATATGATTGGATTGCTTTTAGGAGTTATTTTGCCTTTGTTTTTGATTGTAGGTTTTGAAGTGTTAAATACCAAAGTTCAAACGGTTGAAGAAGTTGAGCAATTATCGCCAATTCCAGTACTAGGAGTCGTTGGGAAAAGTATGGAGAAAAATAATTTAGCAGTAGCATTAAAGCCTAAGTCAGTAGTTGCGGAAGCTTTTAGAGCATTGCGAAGTAATATACATTTCTTATTTGATAGAAGTACAGTAAGTAAGCCTAAAACTATTGTTGTCACTTCTTCAATAAGCGGAGAAGGTAAAACTTTTGTTTCAATTAATATGGCAACTGTTTTTGCTTTAAGTGGAAAGAAAACAGTATTGGTTGGATTGGATTTGCGTAAACCTAAAATTTTTGATGATTTTCATTTAAATAATGATGTTGGAGTAGTTAATTATTTGATAGGTCAAAAAACAATAGAAGAAATAGTTCAAAAAACACATATAGAAAATTTAGATTTTATTACTGCAGGTCCAGTTCCTCCTAACCCTTCAGAACTTATTTTAAATGATGCTACAAAAGAATTAATAGATTATTTAAGGCAAAAATATGACTATATTATTTTAGATACGCCTCCTGTAGGTTTAGTTGCTGATGCATTTGAATTGTTACAGTTTGCTGATGCAACACTATATGTTGTAAGACAAAATTTTACTCATAAAGGAATGTTTAAAATGATTAATGACAAGTATAAAAAAGGGGAATTATCAAAAATTAGTATTGTGTTAAATGATTTTAAAATGAAGTCAAAATATGGTTACGGCTATGGCTACGGTTACGGTTACGGACATGGATATTACGAAAGAGAAAAAGAACCATTTTATAAAAGACTTTTTAAGAGAAAATAGATTTTGAGTAAAAAAAATAAAATAAAGTTTGCAATTGTAGGTTGTGGACATATAGGAAAGCGTCACGCAGAAATGATAAGCAGAAATAGTAATGCAGAATTGGTGGCACTTATCGATATAAAACCAAAGGATGAGTTAAATATTGCTCAATATGATATTCCGTTTTATAATAGTTTAGAAAGTTTTTTAAAGTCTGATGTTTCTACAGATGTAGTTACTATTGCTACTCCAAATGGTTTACATGCAAGCCAAGCAATACAAGCACTTGAAGCAAAAAACCATGTAGTTATTGAAAAACCTTTTGCTTTGTCAAAAGCTGATGCTGAAGCGGTGATTTTTAAGGCATTAAATGTTTCAAGACAAATATTTGCTGTAATGCAAAATAGATATTCTCCACCTTCAGTATGGATTAAAAACCTTATTGATAAGAATTTGTTAGGTGATATTTATTCAGTGCATATCAATAGTTTTTGGAATCGTGATGAACGATATTATACTGCTGACTCTTGGCATGGTGATGAAAAGTTAGATGGAGGAACACTATTCACGCAGTTTTCACACTTTATAGATATTATGTATTGGTTGTTTGGTGACATAACGAATATAAAATCTGTAATGAAAGATTTTAAACATCAGAAAATGACAGATTTTGAAGATGCTGGAATTGTTAATTTTGAATTTGTAAATGGTGGAATTGGAAATTTCAATTTTTCAACCGCAGTTTGGAATAAAAACATGGAAAGTTCTATGACAATTATTGCTGAGAATGGTGCTGTCAAAATAGGAGGGCAGTACATGAATGAAGTTGAATACTGCCATATTAAAGATTATGAACTGCCAGTTTTAGAACCAACAAATCCTGGAAATGACTATGGTGCTTATAAAGGCTCAGCTCAAAACCATCATTATGTAATTCAGAATGTAATAGATGTATTACAAGAAGGAAAAACTATTACTACGAATGCCTTAGAAGGAATGAAGATTGTTGATATTATAGAGCGAATTTATCAAAGCGCTAAATAGTTTCTACTTCAATCCTCCAGTCATATCCGCAGGAACAACCCATTCATCGTATTGTTCTTCAGTTACATATCCTAACCTTACAGCTTCTATACGTAATGTTGTGCCGTTTTCATGTGCTGTATTTGCAATTTCAGCGGCTTTATAATATCCTATTTTAGTGTTTAATGCAGTAACCAACATCAGAGAGTTATTTAACAACTCTTTAATTACTTCGTTATTTGGCTCAATACCTTCTGCACAATTATCATTAAACGAAACGCAAGCATCACCAATTAATCGTGCAGACTGTAAAAGATTTGCTGCCATCATAGGTTTAAAAACATTGAGTTCATAATGACCTTGAGTTCCACCAATAGTAATGGCAACATCGTTACCCATAACTTGTGCGCAAACCATAGTTAAGGCTTCACATTGCGTTGGGTTTACTTTTCCTGGCATTATTGAAGATCCAGGTTCATTTGCTGGAATGCTAATTTCTCCAATTCCTGAACGTGGTCCAGAAGCCATCATTCTTATATCGTTTGCAATTTTATTTAAAGAAACTGCTAACAATTTAAGTGCTCCATGAGTTTCTACAATTGCATCATGCGCAGCCAGGGCTTCAAACTTATTTTCTGCAGTTATAAATGGATGTCCTGTAAACTCTGCAATATATTTAGCAACTAATACATCGTATCCTTTTGGAGTGTTTAATCCTGTCCCAACAGCTGTTCCGCCTAATGCAACTTCTGAAAGATGTTCAAGTGTGTTTCTTAAGGATTTTAAGCCATGATTCAATTGAGATGTATATCCTGAAAACTCCTGACCAAGTGTCAAAGGTGTAGCATCCATTAAATGAGTTCTTCCTATTTTAACAATAGTTGCAAAATCTTCTGTTTTTTTCTGAAAAGTATCACGTAACTTTTCTACGCCTTTAATCGTAGTTTCAACAACCATTTTATAACAAGCAATATGCATTCCTGTTGGGAAAGTGTCATTTGATGATTGTGATTTATTTACATCGTCATTTGGTTGAATTGTTTTTTCTCCTTCTCCAATTATTTTCCCTGCAATTTCATGTGCTCTATTTGCAATCACCTCATTCACATTCATGTTACTTTGTGTTCCAGAACCTGTTTGCCAGATAACTAGCGGAAATTGATTGTCATGTTTTCCTTCTAATATTTCATCACATACTTGTGCTATTAAATCTCTCCTTTCGGATGCTAAAACTCCTAATTCACAATTTGTATATGCTGCTGCTTTCTTTAAATATGCAAATCCATAAACAACCTCTAGAGGCATTGATGCTGGACTTCCGATTTTGAAGTTATTACGAGAACGTTCAGTTTGTGCTCCCCAATATTTATCCGCAGGAACTTCAACATTTCCCATCGTGTCTTTTTCGATTCTGAATTTCATGTGTATCTATTTACAGTTTTTTAATTGTCACATGTGTTCGCTATCAATCAATACCTTTGATGATAATGCTTTTAACATGCTCGTTTCATGACTAAAATAATCAGATAACAAAGTTACTAAAATAACGTCTAAAAATTTCTTTAAAAAGATATTAATAATAAAAAATAAATAGTATTTTTGCTTCAGAAATAAAATTACAATTATTATGATGGATTTTTCTCAGTTTTCAGGTTTTGTACTATTCTTAACCGTATTTACAATGGGATTTTGGTTAATGATTTTCTTAATTACTTTTGTAATTCCTTATTGGATTGTAGGATATTTAAGAGAAGAGTGGAAGTATAGAAAAATGGAAAGAGAAAATGATACTATTGAAGAATAAACAACTAAGTTATATATAATAAAAAAGGTTCTGAATTTTCAGAACCTTTTTTGTTTTAAGAAACCACCAGCATTTTAAAACCCTCCTCCTTCAAATTCTCCGCCACCGTTTTGGTTACTTCTTTCGCGAGTTCGTTTCTTCTTTTGATTGAATCTGTATGTAAAGTTTAAGCGTATCTGACGTTCTCTCCACTGAAACTCACTATGAATGTTAGAAGTGTCACTAAAAGTATCTGTAAAGCGCTTTCTTGAGTTGAACAAATCACTAACGTTTAATGAAAGTGTTGCCTTTTCTTTAAGTAAATCTTTACTGAAGGCTAAATTCACACTAGCAATTCCTTTGCTTTTTCTTTGAAAATTTTCGTTTGGACCTCTATAACTTATTGTAGTTTGCCAATCAATTTTTGCGGGTAATTTAACGCGAGAATTAAATCTTGCTGACCAACTGTCATTTTTTGAATCTGGAACTATGTTATTTCCATCAGTAGTTTCTTTAAAGAAGTTGAAATTTGTATTTAATCGCAACCATTTAGCAGCGCTATAGTTCAATGAAAACTCTAAGCCAAAACGATCTTCAGAAGCAACGTTAAGTACGGTAGATGTTGTAATGAATTGACCATTAACTTCTTCGTCGGTTGATACTCTTTCAAAAACATCAGTTGTATAATTATAATATAAAGATGTGTTAAATGTTACTTTGTTGAACTTTTTTAAATAACCTAAGTCTACACCATTTGTGTATGCTGGATTTAAATCAGGATTTCCTTGAAAGACATTGCTTTCACTTGCTCTTGACGGAAAAGGATTGATGAACCAATGTCTAGGTCTACGTATTCTTCTATTATAGCCAAGCGTTAAATCTTCTTCGTCGTTTATTTGATATGCTAAATTTAATGTAGGAAACCATTGATTATAGTTCTTTTCACTTGTTACTCCTTCGCTTATAATTTCAATATCAGAAATTTCAAATCTTAAACCCAAAAGTGCAGAAAATTTCCCAAACTTATTTCCATATTGTGTATAAAGTGCAGTAACATTTTCATTATAGGTAAATAAATTTGAAACATCATCATTCACAATAAATGTACCGTCAGCTTGTTCTTCATTAAGTGTGTAATCAGTAGCTGTTTTAATATCATTAATTCTAAAGCCAGCTTCAAATTGTGCGTCCTCTCCAATTGGAAGGACATAGTCACTTTGAATTAAAAATTTCTTGTCATCTTCAATACTGTTAATTTTTTCAGCCAAGCCTAAAGAAGGTGTGGGATTAATGTTTTCGGTTAATATATTTGAAAATTCATCTTCAGCAGATTTTTCATGTCTCATATCAAAAGTTAATTGATGACCATCGTTTTTAAATTTACGAGTGTAATTAAAGTTTAATTCGATTTTGTCATCGTCATCGTCTTTTATATCATTTCTTTTTGTTAATTCTTGCTCAACAAAATTAAGGTCTTTTTCTGATGTAAAAATCTCTGTATCAGTCCCTCTATTCGATTTTCTATATCCAACACTGGTTGTTATTGAGTTGAAGTCGTTCATAGTATATTCTACGCCAAAACGTGTATTAAAGCTTTTACGACTTCTTATATATTTTCTATCTTCATACTGATATGGATTTCCGGTAGTTTGCAAAAATTCTTTTTCAAAAATCGCGTTTCCTGGCCCTTCACTTTCTGAAAATCCAATATTATTAAAGAAATTAAATTTTTTGGCTCTTAAATTGAAGTTTGTTGAAATTCCATAACCTTCAGGGTTGTTGGCGCTTAATGAAACTGTTCCGTTCAATCCTTGTGCTTTTCCTTTTCTTAAAACGATATTAAGTATTCCTGCAGTACCTTCAGCATCATACCTTGCAGATGGAGAAGTGATTACTTCAACTTTCTCAATCGCTTCCGCAGGAAGTTGCCTTAAAGCATCATCGCTACTATAAGTTGAAGGTTTTCCGTTTATTAGAATTCGTACGTTTTCACTTCCTCTAAGACTGATGTTTCCTTCCACATCCACAGTTACTGATGGGACATTATCAAGAACGTCAGAGGCTGTACCACCTTTTACAGTCATGTCTTTCCCAACATTATATATCTTTTTATCTAACCGAATCTCAACAGTACTTTTTTCTGCTATTATTTCTATTTCGTCTAAAGCCTCTGCACTTGGGTTGAGTTTGATAATTCCTAAGTTGGTGTCTTTTGTTAGGTTTTGATTAAGTATCATTTTTGTTTCTAAAGAAAGAAACTCAATAGTAATATCATAAATTCCAGATTTTATTTCGATATCAAACTTTCCGTTGGCATCAGAAATTCCACCAGTTATTTTGGCTTTTTTTGCAGGAGTAAATATTATAGTTGCGTATTCTAATTTTTGCTCAGACTCTGACTCTAAAATTGTTCCTGAGATGTTTATTTTTTGAGCATTTATATTAAAAATAAACGCGAGTAATAGTAAGGGAAGTGTAATTTTTTGCATAAAAATTTTCGAATAGTTATTTTACTTAGACAGCAAAGTTCTGACTAAGTTTAACGTAGTATTGTTAAAATTATGTTAAAGAAAAAAATAAATTATTGAAGAAATATTTTCTGTTGGTCGCCCAATTACTGCTTTACCATTATTGATAACTATTGGTCTTTCTATTAGTTTTGGAAATTTTGACATTGCCTCAACAATTTGCTTGTCTGAGAGAGTTTTCCCTTTAAAATTCTCTTTCCAAATAGCTTCACCTTTTCTAACTAATTGAATAGGAGAGATGCCAAGAAGTTTAATCAATTCATTTATTTCCTTAATTGTTGGAGGTGTTTCTAAGTAGTTGATGATTTCAAATTCGCAATTTGAATTTTCTAATAATTCTTTTCCTTGACGACTTTTACTACATCTTTGGTTGTGATAAATTTTGATCATTAGAAGTTGCCTTTATCTTCATCTTTTTTATTAATATCAATATCTCTATTTTTCTTACTTTGATTGAATCGATAGGTGAAAGATAATTGAACAAAAGGCTCTGTATATTGTCGATTACTTCGTGAAATCAAATTTTCTGTAAATCGATTTCGTTTTGTTCGATTAGAATTCAACATATCGTTTGCGTATAATGATAAAGTTGCTCTTTTACTAAATAAGTCCTTACTAGCAGATGCATTTAAATACCCATAACCAAATCGTTTAGAATGTGCACCTTCAGAGGCTAAATTATATCTCGCTGTAGTTTGGACTTTAAAATCTTTAGGAAGTTTTACTGAAGTAATAAGTTGAGTTGAGCCTCCAAAATTATCATTTTTAAAATCTTGTATAACTGTCTGGTTGTTACTGTCTATATGTTCAAAAACTCCATTTTGAGTTACATAGTTTAAATCAATGGTATTTCTAAAACTTAGCCAATCATTTGGCTTGTATGAAGTTGAGATTTCAATTCCTGAAAAATTCAGATTTCCTAGATTTACATATGTTGTAAGTAACTTAGGTATACCATTAATAAATTCACCAGTCTCATAGGTTACAGATTGCCAAATTTTCTTATAATTCCTGTGATATAATGTTGGATTTAGCACTAACTTTTTTTTACTATTGTTTAATAATGACAGTTCAAATTTATTAGGATAAAAGGGTAATAAATCAGAATTCCCTACAAATGAATTAGTTTCACTTATACGATGTTCGAACGGATTTAAATTATAAGCATCAGCTCTAATTATGCCTCTTCTATATGATAATGATAAACTTTTGTTTTCTGTCAAATTGTAGTTGAAACTTGCACTCGGAAATAAATCTGTATAGTTTTGATTTGTAGATTCACCAGTAGTTAATAAATTTAAGTCTAAATCTGTAATTTCAGTTCTTAAACCCAATTTATAAGAGTACTTTTCTTTTTCATAAGAGTATTCTCCATAGAATCCAAACCAATTTTCTTTATATTCAAGGATATTTGTAGTTGCTGGATTTATTTCAAAATTCCCTCCAACAATAGTTTCGTTTTTAAAGTCGTTTGTATATTTCCCAAGTTCACCATCTGTACCAAATTCTAACATTGAAGTTTCATTCAATGGGCGGGCATAAGCAATCAACCAAGTAGTATTTATTAAATCAATATTTTCAAATATTCGTTCGTCTTCTTCAGGATAAGAAACTGTTGTTGGAAATAGATCTTTGTTGCTTAGATAACTGTTCTTTTTTTCAACATCATTATAGTGCGTTAATTGGATATATAATTCTTCATTTTCTCTGCGTTCAAAATATTGATCGTAAATTAGCGAGAGTTCAGTGATTTTATCAGTATTCTTTAGTTTGTTAGTTAATTGATTTGTTCTAGACAACGTTTTATTAATGTCTAAATAATCGGAAGTGTTTAGATTATTTAAATCTCCATTAAAATCAGAGAAACTCCCTTCGAGAGTTAAACTTTTATAATCATCAATTGTATATTCTAAGCCAAGAGTTGATAAAAATACTTTACTTTTTCTAGAGTTCTTTCTGTTTTCATTTAAAAATATAGTAGCAAGATTAGTATCTAAATATTCATTCTCAATTGTTGTATTCTCTATAGGTTTTCTATGAAAGTAACTAGTATTGGTATAGAAATTTAATTTCTTTTTTCGGTAATTTATTGTTGTACCAACTCCATATAATTCTTTATTATTGGCAGTAGCAGTTATAGAGCCATTAAAACCATTGTCTAACCCTTTTTTAAGAATAATATTGATAATTCCTCCTGTAATATCTGCTCTGTATTTTGCTCCAGGAGAAGTAATGATTTCAATTTTTTTAATATTACTTGCAGGTAAACTTTGCAACGCTTCCGTTTTACTCATTGCAGAAATACGTCCATTTATCATCACCGTAGCATTTGCTCCTCTTATAGTTGGTACGCCATCAGTAACAATAACCGAAGGAGCATTAGCCAAAATGTCTGTAGCCATACCTCCATTTGCCAAAGCATCTTGGTCAACATTATAAATAATTTTATCTATTCTACGTTCTGTGATTTTCTTCTTAATAGTAATATCCACGCTTTCCAGTGCTTCAGTATCAATTTCAAGCTGAATGTTTCCAAGATGCGTGTCGTTTATAATATCGTATTTTGAATACTTTTTTGATTTGTAAGAAAGAAATTCGACAGTAATGTCATAGTTTCCTTTTGGAACCTCTAATTTAAACTTTCCTTTTTTATCGGTAATGCAACCAATAATATCACCTGATGGTTTTGGAGAAAGGATGACAGTTGCATACTCTAGAGTTTGAGAGGTTTCTTTATCTACCACTTTTCCAGTAACTGAAAAGGTGGGAATGTCTTGCGCAACTAGTTGCACAAAACTAAATAGCAATAATGAGGCTACAAGTAGTCTTTTTTTCATTCAGTAGGGTTTTTCTTTTAGCAATTCATTCATATTTATTATTCCACAATAATAAGAATATAACAAACATAATTAAAATTTATGTATATACCAATTATTTACAATAAAATACCGTTTATTAACAAAACAATGTATTTTAAACTTAATTATCTATTATTATTATTATTATTATTATTATTATTATTCGAAAAAATAATATATATTTGAAGGAATCAATAATAATCAATAAAAATTTATTTATGAAAAAATTAAAAGTAACGTTAGGTATTTTTGCAATTGCAGGTGTTTTTGCATTAACTAATTCTACCTCTTCAAATATTGAAGATTTAAATCAAAAAGATGAGTTGACAATTAAAAAGCGAAACAATATTTGTAGTCCTGATTATTGTGGTTTGTCAGAAGGACATGGTGGTCGATGTATTCCTGAGAATGGTTAATATTATTCAAAAAACTAAAGAGGCTGTCTGAAAAGGCAGTCTTTTTTTCGTATTCTGAGAATTTAGAAATCAACAGCGTATTTGCTTCAGCAATTGTTCGTCCAGCATCTTGTTCTTCATTCCATGCTGTTGTACAGACATTCTCTAAAAACTATTCAACTTTTTCAACCGAAGGAAAAACTTTTTCATATAAGTTTCTTGGGTTCCAATCAACCAAAACACCGCCTAGATCAAAAATTACGGTATCAATTTTAGAGTTCATTTTCAGCTGCTTTTTGGCCATTCAGCATTAAAAATGCTTTTAAAAACTCATCAATATCACCATTCATAACAGCGTCTACATTACCAGTTTCGTGTGCAGTCCGCACATCTTTTACCAATTTATATGGATGCATTACATAGTTTCTTATTTGGCTTCCCCATTCTATTTTCATTTTTCCAGCTTCAATTTCTCCTCTTGCTTCTAATTGTTTGTTGAGTTCAATTTCATAGAGTTGAGATTTTAACATTTGCATGACTCTATCTCTGTTTTCGTGTTGCGATCGCGTTTCTGAACAAGAAATTTTAATTCCTGATGGTTTATGAGTTAGTTGAACTTTGGTCTCTACTTTATTCACATTTTGTCCTCCAGCTCCACTTGAGCGAGAAGTTACAATCTCAATATCTGCAGGATTTATTTTGATATCGATACTATCATCAACCAAAGGATACACATATACAGAAGCAAAACTTGTATGACGTTTGGCATTACTGTCAAACGGAGAAATTCGCACCAAACGATGTACGCCATTTTCTCCTTTTAAATATCCGAAGGAAAACTCCCCTTCAATCTCAATAGTTACTGTTTTTATTCCTGCGACATCACCACCTTGATAGTTTAATTCTTTTATTTTAAAACCCTGTTTTTCGGCCCACATCATGTACATTCGCAATAGCATTTCTGCCCAATCACAACTTTCTGTTCCTCCTGCACCTGCAGTAATTTGAAGTACAGCACTTAAATTATCACCTTCTTCGGAAAGCATATTTCTAAATTCAATATCTTCGAGAAGTTTTATTGTTTTAGTATAGCGTTCCATTACTTCTTCATTTGAAGCCATTTCATCTTTGTAAAACTCAAAAACTACTTCAAGATCATCATAAAAAGTATTGACAGTATCATATTCTTCAACCCATTTTTTCTTACTACGCAAAGTTTTCATAAATACTTCTGCCTCTTTCGGATTGTTCCAAAAGTCAGGATTGGCAATATGTTCATTGTCATTAGAAATTTCGATTAATTTCTTGTCAATTTCCAAATAGGTTTTTAACTTATCAATACGTTTATAAATATCTTTTAAATGGTCATTTGTAATCATATAACAAAAATAAGTTAAAAAAATAGTGTGTGTATGTTTTTTGGCATAAAGTGACTGCGTCACCCTGAATTTATTTCAGAGTCTCATTATATGAGTTTGATGAGATTCTGAAACAAGTTCAGAATGACGTTCTTTTGTAGCAGTTCTTAATTTTGTTGATAATCATTTTTTTAGATAATTTAATATCTGCCAATTTTGTCATAGTTATTTTATAATTTTATAAAAATTTTTTAAATGATGAAAAAAATCAATTTCCTACTAATTTTATTGCTTACAATTTCAATTACATACGCTCAATCTTTAAAAGATAAAGTAGGTGTTTCTAAACATGATGGATACATTTCTTTTTATTATGATGATACTGAAGATAAAGTTTATCTAGATATAGATAAACTGGATCAAGAATTTCTCTACGTAAATGCACTTTCTGAAGGTTTAGGTTCAAATGATATTGGATTAGATAGAGGTCAGTTAGGTAATGGAGTAATTGTGAAGTTTAAAAAAGCAGGCAATAAACTATTGTTAATTCAAACGAATCAAAATTTTAGAGCAATTACTGATAATATTGAAGAAAAGAAATCTGTAGAAGAAGCCTTTGCAAAATCTATTTTACATGGATTTGTAATAAAAGAACAAAAAGGCGGAACATATTTAGTGGATGCTACTAGTTTTTTTATACGTGATGCTCATGGTGTCGCAAATAGATTATTAAATAACAAGCAAGGTAAATATAAACTGGATCTGACTCGAAGTGCTTTTAATATAGAGCGTACAAAAGCATTTCCTAAGAATGTTGAGTTTGATGTTGCACTTACGTTTAAAGGAATTCCGAAAGGAAAAAACATCAAAAGTGTTGTTCCTGATGCTAATTCAGTAACGGTATATCAGCATCATTCATTTGTTGAGTTACCTGACAATAATTATAAGAAAAGAGCATTTGACACACGATCAGGATCTTATGCAATGTCTTATTTAGATTATGCAACTCCCGTAAATCAATCAATAGTTAAAAGATATATTTACAGACATCGATTGGAAAAAAAGAATCCAAATGCTGCAATTAGTGAAGCAAAAGAACCAATTATTTATTATTTAGATAGAGGAGCGCCAGAACCAGTTCGCTCTGCTTTATTAGATGGTGCAAGATGGTGGAATCAAGCATTTGAAGCGATAGGTTATAAAGATGCTTTTCAAGTGAAAATGTTGCCTGAAAATGCAGATCCATTAGATTTGAGATACAATGTGATTCAATGGGTACATCGCTCTACAAGAGGATGGAGTTATGGTGGAAGTATTTCTGATCCTAGAACTGGTGAAATTATTAAAGGTCACGTGAGTTTGGGCTCGTTGCGTATTCGTCAAGATTTCATGATTGCGCAGGCATTGCAAGCGCCTTATGCTAATAACGATAGCGATGATAAGTTTGCTTTAGAAATGGCTTTGGCTAGAATTAGACAATTATCTGCTCACGAAGTTGGTCATACCATAGGTTTTGCTCATAATTTTGCTGCAAGTACAAACGATAGAGCTTCGGTGATGGATTATCCGCATCCACAAATAGAATTAAAAAATGGAAAAGTTGATTTTTCAAATGCGTATGCTACAGGAATTGGAGCATGGGATAAAGTAACTGTCGCATATTCTTATCAAGAATTTGATGGTGATGAAAAAACAGAATTAAATAAAATTTTAACTGATGCTTTTAAAAGCGGATTGAAATATATTTCTGATGCTGATGCAAGACCAAAAGGAAGTGCACATGCTTCAGGACATCTTTGGGATAACGGAAAAGATATTTCAAACGGTTTAGATGACGTGTTGGCAGTTCGTAAAAAAGCCATAGCCAACTTCTCTAAAGATAATATTAAATCTTCAGAGCCATATTCTGTTTTAGAAGATGTTTTTGTGCCATTATACTTTTTTCATCGTTATCAAACAGAAGCGGTTTCAAAATTAATTGGTGGTTTAGATTATAACTATGCAGTAAAAGGAGGAAGCCAAACAATTGTAAAAAGAATTGATGGTAAAACCGAGCGTAAAGCACTGAAATCAATCTTAAAAACAATCGATGTAAATACAATCGCAATTCCAAAAAATAAATTGGATTTATTTCCTCCAAGAGCAATGGGATATAGCCGTTCTCGAGAATCATTTAAAAGTAAAAATGGCGTTGCATTTGATCCTTTTGGTGCCGTAGATACCAGTTCTGAAATGACTTTGTCGTTATTGTTTAATGCTCAAAGAGCATCTCGACTGGTTCAACATAAAAGTTTAGATGAGAATCAGTTAGGTTTAGTTGAGTTGGTTGATGCTGTAATAGAGAATTCATTTAAAAAGAAGTATACAGATACGTATTATCAAGAGTTACAAAATGTTATTAATTCGCAAGTGCTAAATCAATTATTTTATTTAGCGGCAAATGAAAATACATATATGCAAGTAAATGCAATTGTAAATTATAAATTAGATGAAATTGCACAATTGCTGAAATCTAGTAGTGGAATTCAGAAAATATACAACGATCAGTTGTTGAAAAAAATTGAAAGTTTTAAAAAGAATCCATCAAATTATAAAAAAATAAGTGCACCAAAAATTCCAGATGGTTCGCCAATAGGAATGCATTAAAAGAATATAAAACGAGCATATTAAAAGTTTTATAACCAAAGGAAAATGATTAATAGCGAACACATGTGACCTTTAAAAGCAATAAATTATAACACATGAAAATAAATTTAATAAGTGATACCGTTACCAAACCAACTCCTGAAATGTTGGAGTTTATGATGAATGCTGAAGTCGGTGATGATGTTTTTAAGCACGATCCAACGGTAAATCATCTAGAAGAAAAGGTTTCAAAATTGTTTGGAAAAGAAGCAGCACTATTTTTTCCTTCAGGAACAATGGCAAATCAGACAGCAATAAAGATACATACGCAACCAAGCGAACAATTAATTTGTGATAAATGGGCGCATGTATATAATTTTGAAGGAGGTGGAGCGTCTTTTAATTCTGGAGTTTCCTGCGCATTAATTGATGGTAATAGAGGGATGTTTACTGCCAATCAAGTACGAGAAAAAATAAATGATCCAAATAATTATCATTTGGCTAAAACAAGTTTGGTAACTATAGAGAATACAACGAATAAAGGTGGAGGTGCTTGTTGGGATATCAACGAGTTGAAAAGAATTAAAAGTGTATGTCAAGAGCATAGTTTAGCATTTCATTTAGATGGTGCGAGGTTGTTTAATGCATTGGTTGCCAAAGGTGAAACTCCAGAGCAATATGGTGAATTGTTTGATACAATTTCTGTTTGTATGTCAAAAGGGCTAGGAGCGCCAATAGGTTCGTTGTTAATCGGCTCTAAGGAGCATATTGCAAAAGCATTACGTCTTCGTAAATTGTTTGGTGGTGCTATGCGACAAGTTGGCTATTTGGCTGCCGCAATAACATATGCGTTAGATAATCATGTAGATAGATTGGCTGAAGATCATAAAAGAGCCAAAGCATTAGGTGAAGCACTTGAAAATTCTTTTTTGATTAAAAAAGTTGAGCAAATCGAAACTAATATTGTGATTTTTTATGTTGCTGATGGTGTTGATGAAAATGAATTTGTAAATAAACTTGCAGAAAAAGACATTTTACTTATTTCTATGGGAGAAGGTAAACTACGAATGGTTACACATCTTAATTTTACTGATGTAATGCTAGATAAAACTGTTCAAGAAATAGGTGAATTGAGGTTGTAATTTAGGAGTTCCGCTTATCGGTTTGTGTATGGTTAGTTGCATTGTCTAGCAACTAAATTAGTAAAAGAAAACGAACCAAAGGGAAATCCGTAGGATTTTCCAAGTATACACAGAACCAAGCAATTAATTATACATATTGTTGTGACCAGTTATTTTTTCAATGTTATTTTCTCAACTTTTTGATTTTTGGGTAAGTTGATTATGTCTTTTTTGGTCAGTATATATTTATTTTTAAAATTATTATTAAATTTAACCTTGTATTTTTTAATCGAATAAGAAAACCCTACATCAAATAATTCTGCATCTTCAGGTCTTAAACCATATGAAGAAGAACTATAGTTGCTTAAGTCTAATTTATTTGTTAAGTTTTCTTTTAATTTGGCAAATTCAACACCTTTGGCTTTTACGCCTCCAATTGTATGAGAATAACCTGTGCCGTTTTTATTGTCTTTTTTATTAGACACATTACTTATAAGTTGTTCAAGTATTAGATATTTTTGACCATTTGATTCAGTAAGCCTTATCCATAAACCACTTTCAAAGGGTAGTTTTGGCAATACATTTATTTCAATTGAATTCGTTATATAATTTTTTCCATTAAATTCAAATTCGAATGGTCCGACTTTATGTTTTTTTGCTTCGCGGAATATTATAATTCTTTCAAAACCTTTTGATTTAATTCCGTTTATTGAAGTTGAATTTGTGAGTTCAATACTGGTTCCTAATTCGGGTTTTAAATATTTGGTAAAGAAATCAAGATTGAAAGAGAAAATTACTTTTTGTCCAACTCTAGGTTCAGGATTATCAATTTCAATTTTTAGTTTTTCTTGTCCAATTGCATTTAGCGAACAAATAGTAAACAATAATAATGTAATTCTCTTCATATGGTTTTTTTAATTGGCTACAATGTAATGATATGAACTTTTTTAATTGTTTATATCAAACGATAAGCGAATGTACCGTTTTAAAATGACAAAGTCAAGTGTGTTTATAATGCATATTTAATTAAATTTGTAATCAACTTATAAAAGTTTCGACTCAATCCTAAATTAATAACAAATGAAACATTTAGGAATAGTTATTTTAGGTTTAGTAATGATGTCTTGTACAACTCAAGCGCAAAAACAAGAAAAAAAATCAGTAAAAGAAGAAATAGTAATGAATACAGACAATATGGAATTAGCAACTTTTGGAGGAGGATGTTTTTGGTGTACAGAAGCCATTTTTGAGCAATTAGAAGGAGTTCAAAAAGTAGAATCTGGTTATTCGGGAGGTCATATAAAAAATCCAAGTTACAATGCAGTAACTACAGGTAAAACGGGTCATGCAGAGGTTATTCATATTGCATTTGATCCAACTATTTTATCTTTCAATGAATTGCTAGACATTTTTTTTAATACACATAATCCAACAACATTAAATCGTCAAGGAGCAGACAGAGGAACACAATATAGATCTGCTGTATTTTATCATAATGATTCGCAAAAAGATGCTGCAAACGAAATGATAAATGCATTAGATAAAAGTGGTGCTTTTGAAGATAAAATTGTTACTGAAGTAACTGCATTTGATGTTTTTTACGTTGCCGATAACTACCATCAAGATTATTATAACAACAATAAAAATCAAGGTTATTGTCAAGTTGTTATAAATCCAAAGTTAGAGAAGTTTCAAAAAATGTATAAAGAGAAATTGAAGAAACAATAATGGCATCTTATTTGTTATATATTTAGTAAAAAATATAAATGAATAAAAAATATAAAAAATTACTTCTTGGTTTATTGTTTGATGCTTTAGGATATGTGTCATTCATTTTTCCATTCTTTGATATAATTTGGGCTCCATTATCTGCTTATTTAATGACGAAGTTATATAAAGGGAAAAAGGGTAAAATTGCTGCTGCAATAACATTTGTAGAGGAAGCATTACCAATGTTAGATGTAATACCAACATTCACATTGATGTGGTTATACACGTATGTGTTTAATAAAGAAAAAGTCGCTACAATTATAGATATTGATTAGATTTATTCAGGAAAGAAACGTTTAAATCCCATGCGTTTTAGCATCTTTTTTTCCATATTCCAAAAGAATTTAAATTGACCGAATATCCATCCAGAAAGAGGTAAGGTAATTTGGTAGATTATAAAAATAAGAGGAACTCTTATTGCCCAAAATAACCAACCATTTGTTTCTGAGCTTATTCCAATAATTTCAGTAAGTGGCTTTGCAATCCAAGCAGCAAAAGATCCATTTACGGCAAAAGCCATAAAAATTGCTACTATTTGCCAATTTGATGTAATTCCCCAGCGCTCTTTCAATTTATCCATTAGTTAACTATTTAAGAGTGCAAAAATACAAAACCAAATAAAAAGACTGAACAATGTTCAGTCTTTTTTAGTGTATATATTTTTAAAGATATTATCTTTTTCCGAATAAACCTCCAAGCAAACTTCCTAAGCCTCCTTTTTTCTTTCCGCCACCACTCAATAACATTCCAGCAACATCATCAATAATACTTCCATCACCATCAGCGTCTAATAATCTATTTACAAGACTTTGTTGTTCTTTTTGTCCGCCTCCTAGCATTCCACCAAGTAAATTTCCAAGACCACTTTGGTTAGTAACACCTTGTGAGCGAGTTTCTTTTCCTAAAGCTCCCATTAAAAAAGGGCCTGCAACTTTTAAGATATTCATAGCACTTCCTAAATCAATTCCACTTGATTTACTAACTGCTTGAGCAACATTTTGTTCTCTTCCTCCAAATACGTGCCCTAAGATTCCAGCACCATCATCCATTACATTTTGGTCGATCCCGCCACCACCAAGAATACTTCCAAGGTTGTCTAAAATTCCACCACTATGTTTGGCATTTCCAAGTGCGCCTAATAATCCTGCAGCACCATCAGGAGTTGAAGCATTATTTTTCATTGCCCCTAATATTAACGGTAAGGCAGTACTTAAAGCACTTTGCGCTTTATTTTCTCCCATACCTAATTGTTTACTTGCTCCACTAATAAGCATTTTGCCCATTGGTCCTTTTAATAAATCTAAAATTCCGCTCATGATGTTTTATTTTTGTTAAGTGATTATTCATTTAATATGACACAAGATACAAATATTAGTCACATTTTTTTTCAAAACACTATTTTTTCATTTTTTATAAAGATATAAGAACTTTAATTATATAGTTTTTTTATCTTTCGGCTAAATTTTAAACAAATACATGAAAAAACTCGCATTACATTGGAAAATATTGCTAGGAATGGCATTGGGAATAATAGTTGGAATTTTAATGACAAATTTTGATGGAGGTAAAGAATTTGTGCAAGATTGGATAAAACCATTTGGAAAAATATTCATCAATGTATTGAAAATGATAGCCATACCTTTAATTCTTGCAGCCTTGATTAAAGGAGTGTCAGATTTAAAAGATATTTCAAAACTATCTCAAATGGGAGGTAGAACCATTGGAATCTATATTGTAACTACAGTAATTGCGGTTTCAATAGGTCTGATGTTAGTTAATATTATAAAACCAGGGAATTCTATTTCTGAAGAAACCCGTATAGAAATGGTCGAAAATTATGGTGGAAGTACAACTAAATATAAAGATGAAGCAAAAAGTCAAAAAGAGAGTGGTCCATTACAAGCTCTAGAAGATTTGGTTCCACAAAATATTTTTGCTGCAGCTACTAGCAATCGAAATATGCTACAAGTAATATTTTTCGCTGTATTTTTTGGAATAGGACTAATTTTAATTCCAGAAGAAAAAGGAAAAACGGTTAAAGATTTCTTCGATGGATTTAATGAAGTAATCCTCAAAATGGTAGATTTAATAATGCTTGCTGCTCCTTATGGTGTATTCGCATTATTGGCAGCATTGGTAGTAGAATCACCAAGTATAGATTTATTTAAAGCATTAGGTTGGTATGCATTAACTGTTGTTGCAGGATTGTCTGTAATGATTGTTTTTTATAACATATTAGTTTTAGCATTTACAAAAAAGAAGCCTAAATTTTTTATGAATGGAATCTCTCCTGCACAATTATTAGCCTTTTCAACAAGTTCAAGTGCAGCAACTCTACCAGTTACAATGGAGCGAGTAACGGAACATCTTGGAGTAGAAGAAGAAGTTTCAAGTTTTGTGTTACCAATAGGCGCAACAATTAATATGGATGGTACAAGTTTGTATCAAGCAGTAGCAGCAGTATTTATTGCTCAAGCCTTTGGTATGGATTTGACTTTAGGGACACAACTTGGAATTATAGCAACAGCAACACTAGCATCGATAGGTTCTGCAGCAGTTCCAGGAGCAGGAATGGTAATGTTGGTTGGAGTACTTGGTTATGCCGGAATTCCAGAAGCAGGATTGGCACTTATTTTTGCTGTCGATAGACCATTAGATATGTGTAGAACAGTTGTTAATGTAACAGGAGATGCAGCAGTATCAATGTTGGTTGCAAAATCTGTAGGGAAATTGGGAGAACCTCATGTCAAGAATTGGGATGATAATTATAAAGCAGTAAAATAATAACTAACTAAACAACTATAAATAGCTGCTTTTAAGAGTTTCCGTAGATTAGAAGAAGCGTAAAGAGTACTAAGTTTTTAGTATTCAACCTTCAGTTTTTTTATTAAAAAAAATATAAAATTTGAGTATAAAGATGGCATCACCATTAGTTACTGTAGATTGGTTAAATCAAAATTTAAACAATCCAAACTTAGTGATAATTGACGCAACTATGCGAAAAATTACTTGGGAGAAAAATGAATTTAAAAATTCTAACCTTCAGATTATAGGTACTCGTTTTTTTGATATAAAAAACACTTTTTCAGACACATCTTCTCCCTTTCCAAATATGATGTTATCACCTGATAAATTTCAAGAACAAGCACAAAAAATAGGAATAAATAAAGAATCAAAGATTGTTGTTTATGATACTATTGGAATATATACGAGTCCAAGAGTTTGGTGGATGTTTAAGTCTATGGGACATCATAATATTGCTGTTTTAGATGGTGGATTTCCTGAATGGAATAAAAGAAATTTCCCAAAAGAAAATACTTCAAAATATAAAGGTGATTTAGGTAACTTTATTGCTGATTTTAATCAAAATTATTTTTGTGATTATAAAGCTGTTCTAAATTCTATTTCTGATAAAAAGAAAACTATTATTGATGCTCGTTCTGAAGATAGGTTTGATGGAGTCAAAGAAGAACCAAGAAAAGGGTTGCGTTCAGGACATATTCCAAATTCTAGGAACTTGCATTATAACGATTTATTGGTTGAAGGAAATATGAAGTCAAAAGAAGAGTTAATTGAAATATTTAATCCAATAATTGCAGGAGGTAGCAGTGCTACCTTTTCTTGCGGCTCAGGAATTACTGCATGTATATTAGCATTGGGAGCAGAAATTACGGGACGTAAAAACAATACTGTTTATGATGGTTCATGGACAGAATGGGGAAGTTTACACGAATTGCCAATTGAAAATTAAAGTAATTAATCTCTAATCAGATAGGTAGTTTTTTTAACTCCTCAAAACTTTCAATCACCATATCAGCAGTTGCCAACGTTTGCATTTTAGAATGTTCGCTACGATAACCTACACAAAAAATTCCTGCTCTATTTGCTGCAATCACTCCATTGTCAGAATCTTCAATTACGATACATTTATTTTTTGGAGTGTTAGCTAATTTTGCTGCATTTTCAAATATTTCGGGATGAGGTTTAGACTCTTTTAAGTCTGCACCGCTCAATTTTCCTATAAAATACTTATTTAAATCAAATCTCTCAAAAACACGATTGATAGTGCCATTTGATGCCGAAGACGCAAGTACGAGTGTTGTTCCGTTATTATAAAAATATTTAATTATATCTTCTACTCCTTCAATTAATTGTAAATCTGAATCTGTTATAAATAACTCATTGAAATAGGCTCTTTTTTGTAGAACTAATTCTTCAGGATTTAAATGTAGGTCAAAATGGTTTATCAATTTCTGAAAAGCATTTATAGTAGAAGAGCCAGTTAATGAATGATACAATTCGTCGGAAACATCTAAATCTAAAAATTTAAATGTCTTGAAATAAGCTTTTTTATGTAGCGGTTCTGTGTTTACAATAACACCATCCATATCAAAAATAACACAACTAATAATATCCATATTTTATAAAAATCTACTTTTAATTTTTTTGTTAGGTATCATGCAATTTTCACGCTTTCCATACCATTTATACCTGTTTTTTGCAACAAAATCATATATCTTATCTCTGATGAATTTTGGAATTATATAAAAAATAATTCCAACAGCATAATAACCTCCAAGAAGTTCTGCAATCTTTAGTATTGCTGATGATTTTGAATAAATTTTAGCATCAGTAATTAAAATAATCGAATCTAAATTCATATTTATTTCGCCAAACTGTAACAAAATTTCTTTTGCAGCGTCTGATTGTAAAGAAGAGAATAGGAACTGTTGCTTTTTATCATGTTTAATGACAAATTGCACAGAGGAGTTACACAAATTGCAAACTCCATCAAAAAGTAATAAAGGTTTTGGAATAGTATTTTTCACTCCACAAAGTTACAAAATAGAATTTTATTCGTCTTTTAACAAAACCTTAATAATAGTTAAAAAGCTAATTATTATTTTCGTTTAAAATTAACAAACCAAATGATAGAAATAAAAAATCTGCACAAGTCATATCCTATGGGAAAAGATTCCCTACATGTTTTAAAGGGTTTAGACTTACATATTAAAGAAGGTGAATTCGTATCTATTATGGGTTCTTCTGGTTCTGGTAAATCTACATTATTGAATATTGTTGGATTATTAGACGAACATGATGAAGGAGAGTATTTTTTAAATGGTCAAAAAATTGAAAAATTAGACGAGAAGAAAGCTGCAGTTTTGCGTAATAAATTTTTAGGGTTTGTTTTTCAGTCGTTTAATCTAATTTCATATAAAAATGCGTTAGAAAATGTTGCTTTACCTCTGTATTATAGAGGTACTAGTAGAAAAGAACGTTTAAAGACTGCAATGGAATATTTAGATAAGGTAGGTCTTAAAGACTGGGCAAAACACTTGCCAAGTGAACTTTCTGGTGGACAAAAACAACGTGTTGCAATTGCAAGAGCATTGGTATCTAGGCCTAAAGTTGTATTGGCTGATGAGCCAACAGGAGCATTAGATTCTACGACTTCTGATTCAGTTATGGACCTTTTAAAGGAAATTAATCGTGAAGGAATGACGGTATTTGTAATCACGCACGAAGAGGAAATCGCTGAGCAGACAGACAGAATTGTTCGCCTTAAAGATGGTGTGATTATTAGTGATGAAAAAGTGAATAAAAACGTAAAAGCCTAAGTATGTTTGATATAGATCGTTGGGGAGAAATATTTCAAAGTATGAGTAAGAATAAGTTGCGTACTGTCTTAGCCGGTTTTACGATTACATTTGCCATACTTCTTTTTACCATTTTATTGGGTATGGGTAATGGATTAAAAAATACATTTCAAACATTTTTTAGTAGAGATGCAGAAAATGCGATGTTCATTCAGCCAAACAGAACATCTAAAGCTTATAAAGGTTATCAAAGTGGAAGACAAATTGAATTTACGAATGAAGATATTGAATTCGTTGAAAAAAATTATGGTGATAAGATTACTTCTTTAATTAGAAGGAATAGAATGCATGTTGATTTTGCTTATAAGAATGAGAAAGATGATTATGAATTAATTGGAGTAGATCCAGGAATTCAATTCCTAGAAATGTCAACTCCTTTTAAGGGGAGATTTATCAACGAGTTAGATATTAAGAAAAAGTCTAAGGTGATTGCCATAGGAAGAATGACAGAACAAGATTTATTTCCAAAAGGTATAAGTGCTGTAGGAAAATACATTAATGTTGGTGGATTGGCATACAAAGTAGTAGGAGTTTTTACAGATCCAGGAGGCGATAACGAAGAACGATTAAATTATATACCGATTACTACTTTTCAGAATATTTATGGTAATAATGATGATGTTCACCAAATAAATCTTTTATACAATCCGAAATTAAGTACTGAACAGGCAATAACACTTGGGAACAATCTTGTAAAAGATTTAAAAAAGAAACATACTATTTCTCCAAGAGATCAAAGAGCCATTAGGAATACAAATAGAGCAGAAGTTGTACAGGGCACTGGTCAGGTTTCTGCTGGACTAGATATGGGAATATTTTTTATAGCCCTTGGAACTTTGATTGCAGGCGTTGTAGGAATCGGTAATATGATGGTGTATATCGTAAAAGAACGAACAAAAGAGTTAGGAATACGAAAGGCTTTGGGAGCTACGCCGAAATCAATTATTATGATGATCATGTTAGAAGCATTTTTCATTACTTCAATTGCTGGATATATAGGATTACTGATTGGAACAGGCGTTGTCAAGTTTATGGCACCACTTCTTGAAGAATATGGTATAATGAATTCAAATGTAGATATGGGAATTGTGATTTTTGCTACTATTTTGTTGATGGTTTCAGGGATTATTGCAGGGTATTTACCAGCAAGAAGAGCTGCGAAAATAAAGCCAATAGTTGCTTTAAGAGATGAATAGTTATTAGTATATAAAAAGATAATTTAAATAGAATGAAAACAATTTTTGACAAAGACACATGGCAAGAAATTTACGGGGTACTTCGTAAGAATGTGATGCGTACGATTATTACGATGATTGGTGTGTTTTGGGGAATCTTTTTATTAATAACTCTTTTAGGACTTGCAAAAGGTGTTGAAAATAAATTTAATAAAGAGATTGGTGACCTTGCAACGAACAGTGTTTTTGTGTTTGGTCAGGCTACAGGAATGCCATTTGGAGGATTTCAAGAAGGTAGGCCAATGCAGCTGAAACTATCAGATGCTGAGGTGATTAAAGAACAAATAGAAGGAATAGAATTTGTAGTTCCAAGAAATCAAAATCAAGGAGCAGTAGTTCGAAAATTTTTGGAGGGAAATTATAGTGTTACAGGAGATTATCCATTGTTAGATGAAGTTCAAAAGAAGAAATTAATATATGGACGATTTATAAATGATAACGATATAAACTTAAGTAGAAAGATTGTTGTTATCTCTCAAGACGTTTATGAAGATTTATTTGAAATAGACGAGTTTCCAATTGGAGAATTTATAGCAATTAATAAAATCAACTATAAGGTAGTTGGGGTTTTTAAAAGAGCAAATACTCCTGGACCAAGAGAAGATATTCATGTGCCCTTTACAACGTTTCAAAAGGTATACAATCAAGGGAATAACATAGGATGGATGATGATTACTGGAAAACCAGAATTCGATATTAGCCAAATTGAAGCGGATGTGAAGCTGTTATTAAAAAATTTGCATGATGTGCATCCTGAAGATAGTAGAGCTTTTGGTAGTATAAATTTGGGTGAAATGTTTAAACAGGTAACCGAATTCTTAACAGGAATGCAATTTTTAACCATATTTGTTGGGCTTTCAACCTTGATTGCTGGAATATTCGCTATTGGAAACATATTGCTAATTACTGTTAAAGAGCGCACAAAAGAAATAGGAATTAGAAGAGCATTAGGAGCAAAGCCTTGGGAGATTAAGACCCAAATAATTATGGAGTCTGTGACATTATCACTTTTAGCGGGGATAATTGGAATTATAGCTGGTGGAGCAGTTCTCTACCTAATGAATATGATGTTTTCAGGACCAGATTCAGCAATTATAAATCCTTCAGTAAATATAACTACAGTTTTAGCAGCCTTATTTACACTGGTATTTTTAGGAACCTTGATAGGATTAATTCCTGCGAGTAGAGCTGTAAAAATTAGACCAATAGAAGCATTAAGAGACGAATAAATTAAACATAATAATAAACTAATCAATTAATAATAGCAAATAGTCAGATGAAACGAGCATATTAAAATTTTTCTTATCTAAGAAAATGATTAATAGCGAACAGCATGTAACCATTGAAAAACAATAAATTTAAACACATGAAAAAAACAATCATATTTTCACTAATCGCAATAGCATTTGTAGCAGTGCTTTTATTCTTTGTGAAGAGTAATAAAAAGACGACAGAAGTATTTAAAACTGAAAAGGCTTTTAAAGCAACAATTGTTGATAAAACCGTTGCTACAGGTAAAGTATTGCCATTAGAAGAGGTTGAAATCAAACCTCAAATTTCTGGTATTATTGATAAAATATATCTTGAAGAAGGAGCACAAGTTAAAAAAGGTGATTTAATTGCTACAGTTAGAGTTGTGCCTAATGAACAAAATTTAACGAGTGCCAGAGGAAATGTAAGTAATTTACAGTTGACTGTAAGTAACGCTAAAATAGGTTTTGATAGAAATAAAGCCTTGTTTGAAAAAGGTGTCATTGCACGACAAGAGTTTGAAAATGCTGAATTAGCATACAATCAAGCAAAACAAAATTTGAGAAATGCACAAAACAACTATCAAATTATTAAAAAAGGTTCTGCTGGATCTGGAGGCTCAGCAAATACTAATATTAGAGCAACAACTTCTGGAATGATTTTAGAGATTCCTGTAAAAGAAGGATATCAAGTAATTGAAAGTAATAACTTTAATGCTGGTACAACTATAGCTTCTATTGCAGATATGAGCAAAATGATGTTTGAAGGTCAGGTAGACGAGGCAGATGTAGGGAAATTAAAAGCAGGTACTGATATTCTTGTATCTCTAGGTGCAATTGATGAAAAGAAATTTCCAGCTAAATTAAACTTTATTGCTCCTAAAGGAACAGAATTAGGTGGTGCAGTTCAGTTTAAAATCAAAGCAGATGTTACATTGGATGATCAATATTTTGTAAGAGCAGGTTATAGTGCCAATGCTGAAATTGTATTAGAAAGAAGAGATAGTGTTTTATCTATCAGAGAAGCGATAATACAGTTTGATAAAAAATCTGAAGAGCCTTTTGTTGAAGTTAAGACTGGTGATAACGAATTTGAAAAGAGAGAAATTAAAATTGGATTGTCTGATGGCGTAAATATTGAAATTTTATCAGGTATTACTGCTGATGATGAATTGAAAATATGGAATAAAGCTGATAAAGGAGATCCAGATCAAGCAGGAGTTAGAGTTGATTAAAAAATAACTAGGATGAGAATATGTAATGTTTAGTTAGTAATTTTTATCCAAAAAAAAATGCCCAAATGAAATCGTTTGGGCATTTTTTATTTTGTAATACTTAGATTCCCGCCTTCGCGGGAATGACAATTTCAATGGAAACCTAGACGCAAAGTATGGAGGAATTTTTTTCGATTACGAAAACTGTTTTGCAACTTTTTCTGCTCTTCTACTTTCAGAATAATCATAAAAACCTTCACCAGATTTCACACCTAATTTCCCTGCACTCACCATATTCACTAATAATGGACACGGAGCATATTTTGGGTTTTTAAATCCGTCATACATCACATTAAGAATAGATAAACAAACATCTAACCCAATAAAATCTGCTAATTGTAATGGTCCCATAGGATGTGCCATTCCTAATTTCATAACAGTATCAATTTCTGCAACTCCAGCAACACCATTATATAATGTTTCAATTGATTCATTAAGCATAGGCATTAAAATTCTATTTGCAACAAATCCTGGATAATCATTTACTTCAACAGGAGATTTCCCTACTTTTTTAGACAAGTCCATGATAAAATTAGTCACTTCATCAGAAGTATTATAACCTCTTATAATCTCCACCAATTTCATAATTGGCACAGGATTCATAAAGTGCATCCCAATAACTTGTTTTGGTCTATTTGTGACAGCAGCAATTTGCGTGATTGATATTGATGAAGTATTAGTAGCAAGAATAGTATCTTCAGGACAAACTTCATCTAATTCTTTAAATATTTTTAATTTCAAATCTACATTTTCAGTCGCTGCTTCAACAACCAAACTTGCATATTGCACACCTTCTTTTACTGATGTGTATGTTGTGATATTTGCCAACGTATTATCTTTATCTTTTGATGAAATACGTTCTTTTACAACCATTCTATCTAAATTTTTAGTGATAGTCGCCATTCCTTTATCAAGTGATGCTTGAGAAATATCAATCAATTGAACATTATATCCAAATTGTGCAAATGTATGGGCAATTCCGTTTCCCATTGTTCCTGCACCAATTACTGCTATATTTTTCATTTTATTTGTATTTTATTGTCATTCCTGCGAAGGCAGGAATCTATTTTTAATTTCACTATTTATTTATGAGATTCCTGCCTTCGCAGGAATGACATGCTTTTCAAAAACAATTTATTATTTGATGTGCAACTCTCAATGCCTCTGTACCATGGGAAAGTGTTACAATAGGAGTTGTATCATTTTCAATAGCATCTGCAAAAGTTTCTAATTCGTCCAAAATCGCATTGTTTGATTCAACAATTGGGTTTTCAAAATAGATTTGCTTTTTTACTCCTTCTGCATTTTGTAAAACCATTGCAAATTCATCAGGATTTTCAGGCACATCTTTCATCTTTACAACTTCACTTTTCTTTTCAAAGAAATCTACAGAAATGTAAGCGTCCTTTTGGAAAAAGCGCGTTTTACGCATGTTTTTAAGTGAAATTCTACTTGCTGTTAGATTTGCAACACAGCCGTTTTCAAATTCTATTCGAGCATTTGCAATATCTGGAGTTTCAGAAATTACAGTAACACCACTAGCATGAACATTTTTCACTGGCGATTTTACAACACTCAAAATAATATCAATATCATGTATCATTAAATCTAAAACTACAGGAACATCTGTTCCTCGAGGATTAAACTCTGCCAATCGATGACATTCAATAAACATTGGATTCTCAATAATATCTTTTACAGCAGTAAATGCAGGATTAAAACGCTCTACATGACCAACTTGACCTTTTACATGATGCTGACTTACCAATGTTCTAAGAGCCTCAGCTTCCTCAAGTGTATTGGTAATAGGCTTTTCAATAAATACATGCTTACCTTCAAGAATTGCCTCTTTTGCACAATTAAAATGCGATAAAGTAGGTGTTACAATATCAATTACGTCAACTGAATTGATCAGTTCTGAAACGGAGCCAAATAATTTATAGCCAAATTCGTCAGCAACTTTTTGTGCATTCTCTGTAAATGGATCGTAAAACCCAACTAAATCATATTTAGATGATTGGTTTAATAATTTCAAATGGATTTTCCCTAAGTGACCTGCACCTAAAACGCCAACTTTCAACATAATTTAAGTTTTTTCAAAAATAAGAATTTTTTGGAGTTTTATGAGTATTTTTAGGCATCCAAATTTTAATATATTGAGAGATACTACAAAGCATCAAGGACTTCGAAATAGATTGGTTAAAGTGCTGATAGAAAAAGGAATAACAGATAAAGGTGTTTTGAATGCCATTAAAAAAATTCCTCGACATTTATTTATGGATTCGTCTTTCGAAGATTTTGCATATCAAGATAAAGCATTTCCCATTGCTGCTGATCAAACAATTTCACAACCATATACAGTTGCTTTTCAATCACAATTATTAGAAATAAAACCAGCGCATGAAATTTTAGAAATTGGTACAGGTTCTGGATACCAAACTGCAGTTTTATTAGAAAAAGGTGCAAAAGTATTTACGATTGAACGTCAGCAAGAACTGTTTAGAAAAACCAAGTTATTCTTTCCAAAGTTAGGCTACAAGCCAAAAAAAGTAATTTTTGGTGATGGTTATGTTGGATTAGAAGAGGAAGCACCTTTTGATGGAATCATAGTAACCGCAGGAGCGCCATTTGTGCCAAAACCTTTATTGAGTCAACTTAAAATAGGAGGAAGGCTTGTTATTCCTGTTGGTGATGATGTTCAAATTATGACGCTATTTATAAGAAAAGGAGCAAAAGAATTTGAAAAACATGAATTTGGTGATTTTCGTTTTGTACCGATGCTAAAGAAGAAGAACTAGTAGTTGAAAATTCGTGGAATTATCGGAGTTACGCTTATCGTGTTTGTGTATGATTTGTTGCGTATTTCAAATTCTAAATTTAGTAAATAAAAACGGAATAGAAACTCCACGATAATTTTCGTAAGTAGGCGAGAACCAAGCAATAAATTAGATGCTTTGTTGGCAGTAGTTTATATCAATTAGATTATTTATTAATATAACAATAATTAATGTGGCCTCTTGTAATTAACGGAGAGAACAAAATTTAATGCGTGAAGAAATAAGGAGCCATTCTATAATAGACTGACTCCTTATTTTTTGATGATTTACTGCTAATATTTGTATTGCATTCCACGAGTTAAATGGATATTACAACTGTAGTCTGTATCTAGGATGAGCAGTAAATACTTAATTGTTTGGATTTACGCCAACTTTCTCCCACTTTATGTTTGGTGTACTCAGGGTAGTTTCTTTCCTGTTGAAATGAGTACTCACCAATTCTTGTTGCCACAAAACCAAAGACTGACCTGGGCCCAATTCATATTTTTCTGTTGTTTTTTTTGTTTCGTCTTTCGCACTCTCTTTTGTCTCGCTGAAAAGGTTGCGAAACTCAGCACTAGCCGATAATCCAATACCAAACATACTACCCTCCATTCCTGCAGAAATTGTACTCTCTTTTTCATTAGTAGTGGTAGTTCGATTGAATGTGCCAACAGAATACTCTCCTGTTATGTTTATAGATAATTGCGTATTGTTTTCCTTTGAAGAAACCTTTTTCCAACGAGTGGAGACTTTAGTCGGTAGTTGAAGATCCACTTCTTTACCGTTTCTGTTTACTGCAATGAATTTAGTGTTTGGATTATATGTTTTAAAAATAACAAGTTTTGTGCCGTTTCCCGGCATGTCTGATCCTCCACTAGGATGCCAATAACGTCCACTTTTATGTTCTATGGTTTTTGTCTCAGGGTTGATACGGAATTGGGATCCTAATAATTTCCCCGTCCAGAATGATAAGAGTGAACCATCACCAGAATTAATACTAGATCCACGAGGGTGGATGGAAAGTGAAGGTTTACTTGAAGAAACTAGGTATCCCCAGTTGCCCTCATCAGCATATTCGATATAAAACGAAGCTTCCTCTTTCACTCCATCAAAAAGCACAAGATCGACTCCTTTTCCGGCATATCCTCCGGAAGGATGAAGGTATTTACCAGATGTTTCATGTTTAATGTAAAATTTCTTTGTCCTCTTTACCTGCGCTGATAAATTGGAAACAGATACTATTATCAAGATGATAAGAGTAAAAGAAATATTGGTTTTGTTTAATCTCATAATTTAAATATTGTTTTAATGATTATAGTTAGTTTATTTTTTGATAGATAATGTTTGATAATTACTGCCAATGCCATGATATGAATTGTTTTAATAATTTATATGAGACGATAAGCGAAGTTAATTTTTTTAAATTTAAAAGTCAAGAATTGTTAAAAAGAAAAAAAGCATTTAAATTGACTGTCGCTCTGCGACTAATCATATTTTGCCTCAAAATTCCCATTCCATTTTCCTTGTACTTTTAGAACCTGCTCAATTACATCACGAACGCAACCTTTTCCTCCCTTTTTTTGAGAAATATATTTTGAAATTTCTTGAATTTCTGGCGCTGCATCTTTAGGACAACAAGAAAGTCCGACCAATTTCATCACAGGATAATCAGGAATGTCATCTCCCATATAAAGGACGTTTTCTGCGTTTAAATTGTACTTATTTAAGATTTCTTCATATTGTTCAATCTTATTGTGAGCTCCAAGATAAATATCGGTGAGACCTAATTTACTTAGGCGAGAACGTACACCTTCGTTGCTTCCGCCAGAAATAATACAGACTTTAAAACCTGCATCAACAGCAGTCTTAAGTGCATAACCATCTTTTATATTCATTTGACGAACTAATTCACCGTTTTCAAAAACGGTAACAATTCCGTCTGTTAAAACACCATCAACATCAAATATAAATGTAGAGATTTGTGGCATGAGTTCTTTATAACTTTTTTTCATTAAAATTGTATTTTTTTGTCTGGTCGAGCGCAGTCGAGACCTATTATAAATTGATAAAAAAGACCTCTCGACTGCGCTCGAGGAGACAAGTATTATTTATGTGTTTTTAAAATTGAGGCACTTAATAATTTGTATATTTCCTTCTGATGATCTGACAGTTGTGAAAGTTGTTTTTCCATCACTTTTACATCATTCCTTTTTGCTGGTCCTGTTTGAATTTCCTTTGGCGATAACCTTGTAACCTTCTTTGCTGTTTCTTTAATTAGCGGATATAAAACCTCAAAAGGGACATTATTTTGCTCACATATTTCATTTCCTATTTGATACAAATGATTTGCGAAATTATTAACAAATACAGCACTTAAGTGTAGTTTTTCTCGTTGTTTAGAATCTATTGTAAAAACACTTTTCGAAATTGATGACGCTAATTTTTCAAGTAAAATCAATCCTTTTTTTGTGCTTGACTCTATACAAATCGGAATCTTTTTAAACTTTACTTTTGTATCTTTTGTAAATGTTTGTAAAGGATAAAAGACTCCTTTGTCATAATTACCTTTTAATGCATTCATAGAAACACTTCCAGAAGTGTGAACAACTATTTTCCCTTCCACATCAAATCTTTTCGAAAATTCATCAATAGCATCATCAGTAATTGAAATGATATACACGTCAGCATCTTTTAGATTTTCAAGATCATCAGTAATTGAAGTTCTTTTCTTTAAGTAGTCAATATTTTTAAGATTTCGGCTATATACTTGAACAACATCAATTGCATTAGCCTTTAAGAATGCTCGTGTTAAATGTGTTGCTACGTTTCCGCTACCAAGAATTACTACTGAAATCATAAAGCGAAGATACTCAATAAATATAATTTTTTCAACTGAAGGTTTCTTTTTTGTATTTTTGCGTTAATATTTAATTATATAGTGATAAAACGAGCATGTTAAAATTTTCTTCATTCAAGAGAATGGTTAATAATGAACAGCATGTGACCGATAAAAAATAATAAAATTAAACACATGAAAAGAGGATTTATATTGCTTTGTATTACATTAAGTTTAGTGAGTTGTAAAGATGAGAAAAAAGTAAATAAAGCATTTGCTAATCATTTGGAATCTAGATTATCTCAAAATAAAGAGAATATTTATCAGTTTTCTGTAAAAGATTTATCAGGAACAGATTTTAATTTTGCTGATTTAAAAGGGAGTAAAATTATGATTGTCAATACAGCATCTAAATGTGGATTAACACCTCAATATAAGCAATTACAAGAGTTATACGATACATATAAAGATCAAAATTTTACTATTGTTGGTTTTCCTGCAAACAATTTTTTATGGCAAGAGCCTGGAACCGATTCTGAGATTGCAACTTTTTGTAAAGAAAATTTTGGAGTTACATTTCCTATGATGAATAAAATATCAGTAAAAGGAAAAGATATGCACGAGGTTTATAAATTTTTAACTCAAAAAAATAAAAATGGCTTGGAAGATTCAAAAGTTTCTTGGAATTTTCAAAAATATTTATTGAATGAAAATGGCGAAGTTGTTCGCGTTATTTCTCCAAAGACATTACCAAACGACCCTTCAATTATTGAATGGATAGAAAATTAGGATAAAAAAATCCGTAAGAATTTTTATTCTTACGGATTTTAGTTCGATTAAAACTGTTTGTAAACTTCTTAACTACCGTTATTCTAAAACAATTGAGTTTTGTTCAATGTTTATTGGGGTTTTAATCTTTGGGGACGATAATTCATAATGTATTAATGAAGGAATTTGTGCAATTCTTTCATCAATATTTGTGTCAAATTTATTGTTATTAAGCAATAATATTGCTAGTTTGTTTAGGTTTGTGATTTCAATTGGTACAATTCCATTAAACGAATTATTACCTAAAGAAAGTTCAGTTAATTGAGTTAAATGACCAATTCCAATAGGAATTTCACCAACCATTTTATTGTCAAAAACACTTAAAATTTCCAATTGACTTAACATTGTGATTTCAGATGGAATACTTCCTTGAATGCTATTGCTACTTAAATGCAAAGTCATTAAATTTTTCAATCTTCCAATACTTGTTGGAATTTCACCACTTATTCCGTTATTAAAAAGACTTAATTCTTTTAAATTCTCAAGATCACCTATTTCAGAAGGAATATTCCCTTCAAATCTATTCATATACAATACAATGTTTTCTAATGGAACAATTGTACAGATAGATGTCGGAATTTCACCAATTATTTTATTGAATGATAAGTCTAAAACACGTAGGTTTGATAAATCACCTAAATTGCTTGGTAAATTTCCAGAGAGATTGTTTGAACTTAAATTAAGTTTAACAACTTGGTCATTGATAATTGTTACTCCATGCCAATTTTCTGCAGACTGAGTTAAATCCCATTTTTGATTCCAACTCTCACCGTTGGTAGAATTGTATAATGAAATTAACACCTCTTTTTCAGATTCAGAAATAGCCGAAAAACAGAACGTTGTAAAAGCTAAAAAGACGGGTAAAATAAGTTTTAAAGTTTTCATCGTTGTGGGAACTTGAATTGTTTATTACATAACAAATATAGCATAAAAATTGGATTCACCAAACTTTTATTCGCTTTTCTTTACCATTCATTTGATTTTTCGTGCATTTTATTGCTTTTTCGTTCAAAATTTTTATGATAAGGATTTTCACTACTTTTGTATTGATGAAAAATATAAAATTAGATATACTTGCAATTGGCGCACATCCTGATGATGTAGAATTAGGTTGTGGAGCTACAATTGCTAAAGAAGTTTCACTTGGTAAAAAAGTCGGGATTCTTGATTTAACTAGAGGAGAGTTGGGAACACGCGGCTCAGCAGAAATAAGAGATAGAGAAGCTGCAACTGCGGCTAAAATATTAAATGTTTCTGTACGTGAAAACCTTGGTTTTGCTGATGGCTTTTTTACTAACGATAAAGAACATCAGTTAGAAATAATTAAGATTTTACGAAAATATAAACCAGAAATAGTGTTGTGTAATGCCGTAGATGACCGTCATATAGATCATGGTAAAGGGAGTAAGTTGGTTTCCGATGCGTGTTTTTTATCTGGATTGAGAAAGATTGAAACAAAGTTGGATGGAGAAGTACAAGATGCATGGCGACCAAAAAGAGTATATCATTATATACAATGGAAAAACTTAGAACCAGACTTTGTAGTTGATGTTACAGGGTTTGTTGATGTAAAAATGGATGCTGTAAAGGCGTATGCTTCACAATTTTACGATCCAAATAGTAAAGAACCTATATCGCCAATAACCAGTAAAAACTTTATTGATAGCATAAAATATCGTGCACAAGACTTAGGAAGACTTGTTGGAAAAGACTTTGCTGAAGGGTTTACAACAGAGAGATATTTGGCTGTCAAAAAGTTAGATGATTTAATCTAATTTTTTTAAAAAAAACACTTGCCAAAAGTAAGAAAAAAGTTATCTTTGCGCTCGCAAGTTGCAAATGGTGGTTGTAGCTCAGTTGGTTAGAGTATCGGTTTGTGGTACCGAGGGTCGCGGGTTCGAATCCCGTCTTCCACCCAAAAAGACAAAGCCTTTCAGAAATGAAAGGTTTTTTTTGTTTTTGATTCTTCACTACGTTCAGAATGACAGTTTTTTTTATGATAGATAAGAACTATTCATTGTCTTTCCCGTGAAAACGGGAATCCATTTTGTTCTCTTTTGGATTCCGCATCAAGTGCGGAATGACAGATAACATTTTTACAATCCCATAGTACGCTTAATAATCGATAATTTTTTCTCAGAATGTGGATAGTATTTTAAGTTGGCTTCAAATAGATTTGACTTATCTAAAATGCTTTTATAATGTGAAAATGCTTTAAAACCATCTTCACCATGATATGAACCCATTCCACTCTCACCAACACCTCCAAAACCAAAATGACTGTTAGAGATATGCATTACAGCATCGTTTACACAGCCTCCACCGAAAGAGATTTCGTTGAATATTTTATTTTTTGCTGTGTTTTCTTTTGTAAAAACATAGCAAGACAAAGGTTTGGGCATTGATTTTACTTTATTAATAGTTTCTTGAAGATTGTCATAAGAAATGACAGGTAAAATAGGACCAAAAATTTCTTCCTCCATAATTTTATCATCAAACGAAACTTCAGAGAGGATTGTTGGTTCTATATGACGTTTTTCAAGAATGTGATTTCCTCCAAAATAGATTTTATCAGTGTCAATCATAGAAATCAAGCGTTCAGCATTACGTGTGTTTACAATTTGTACATAATTACCATTATCCGTAGAAAAATGTGAGTTTTTAATTTCTGATACTAACAATTCTAGTAATTCATCTTTAATAGACTCATCAACTAACAAATAATCTGGAGCGATACAAGTTTGTCCGGCATTTAAGAATTTCGCCCAAATAAGGCGTTTGGCAGTCATTTTAAGATTGGCAGTTTTGGTAATAAAGGCAGGACTTTTCCCACCTAATTCTAGGGTCACAGGTGTTAAGTGTTTTGCTGCGGCTTGATAGACAATTCTACCAACAGTTGTACTTCCTGTAAAGAAAATTTTATCAAATTTCTCGTTGAGTAATGCTGTTGTTTCAGGAATTCCTCCTTCTACAACTTTAAAAAAATGAGGATCAAAATTCTCATTAATAATTTTTGCCATTGCAGCACTTGTATTTGAGGACACTTCACTTGGTTTTAATATAACTGTGCAACCAGCAACTATTGCCGAAACAACAGGAGCAAAGGATAGTTGATACGGATAATTCCATGCGCCAATAATCAGCGAAACACCTAAAGGTTCTGGAATCACATAACTCTTTCCAGGAAGATTAGTTAAATTAGTACGTTTTCGTTTGATTTTAGACCACTTACCAACTTTCTTTTTCGCTTCTTTTATATCGCTATAAACGAGTGCCAATTCTGTTGTAAAAGTATCAAATTCTGATTTTTTAAAGTCTTTGTATATAGCCTCATACAGTAATTTTTCATTGGCTTTGATGACGTCATAGAATTTTTGAAGTTGTTGTTTTCTAAACGCAATACTCTTAGTTGCATTGGTGTTAAAAAAATCTCTTTGAGATTGTATAAGTTGCTGCATATTAATAATGAATGATATTTAAGCAAGTTACAATAAAATTAAAAAAAGCACACTTTATTTTAAAAAACAATTAACTTGGCACTAATCAAATCAAGTTATCTCTATGTACACTAAAAAAACCTTTACTATTTCTCAAATGACTTGGTGGACACGCTATGAGACTTTTGCTTTTTTAGCAATTATTATCGCATGTGTTTCTGCTTATTTCTTTTTCGATTTGACTTGGCTTAAAATTCCTTGGACACCTTTAGCATTAATAGGAACAGCAGTTGCGTTTGTTATTGGTTTTCAAAATAACGCTGCTTACGGTAGGATATGGGAAGCAAGAAAAATTTGGGGAGGAATTGTAAATACTTCAAGAACATTTGGTGTTTTTGTCCAGGATATGGTGAATAATGAGCATACACAAACACCTGTAGATGAGGCAGTTTTAAAAAAAGAAATCAAAACATTGACATATAGACATATTGCGTGGATGACTGCTTTGCGTCATTCAATGAGAGCATCAAAACCTTGGGAAACAACGGGAAATCATAAGGCAAATACAGAATGGGATATTCGCCCTCCAGAAATGGATGCTACTTTAGAAGAAGACATAAAGTCTTACATCTCTGAAAGTGATTATAAATATGTGATGAGTAAAAGTAATAAACAAACTGCTTTGTTGTATTTGCAATCTCACCATTTAAGAGAACTCAAAGAAAAAGGTGTGATTTGGGAGTTTTCATTTTTAGAACTGGAAGGAATTGTTCAAGAATTATTTTCGTTACAAGGAAAAAGTGAACGGATTAAGAATTTCCCTTATCCAAGACAATATGCGACGATGAACCATTTGTTTATGTGGGCTTTCGTATTGTTGTTGCCTTTGTCTTTAATTCCTCAATTTGCTGAAATAGGACTTTCAATACTTGATGCAAATCCAATCATTGGGAAGTACTTCGTATGGTTTACAATTCCTTTTTATGTGATTGTTGCTTGGATTTTCCACACTATGGAAAGAATAGGTAGAACTGGTGAAAACCCTTTTGAAGGAACCGCCAATGATGTGCCTATTTCTACAATTGTTAGAGGTATAGAGATTGACCTAAGACAGAATTTAGGAGAAACAGATGATGAAATACCTGAGCAATTTCCTATGAGATTGAATACGCAGTTTTAAATTAGCGATGAAAAAAATCATTTACATATTAATTTTAGTTTTTTTGATTTTTAATATGTCAAGTTGTAAGACAGATGAAAAGAAGAAAACATCTAATGATAAAGCGCCAAAAGTAGAGTTTAGTTCTTATCAACTTGGAGAAAGTAATTTTCCAGAGCCTAAAAGAGAAGTAAATGATTATGAGTTTATATTTACTTTAGATGAGTTAGTGAAATTGACAATAATGATTAGAGAATTTGAAAAGAAGACTTCAAATCAAATTGCAATTGTTTCAATTAAATCCATAAAAGATTATGATGATTTTAATAAATATGCGATTGATTTATCTAATAATTGGGGAGTAGGACAAAAAAACAAAGACAATGGATTGACTATTGTTTTTAGTAAAAATTTGAGAAGAATAAAAATTTCGACAGGAATAGTAACGGAAAAAATATTGACAGACGAAATTTGTAAAAAAGTAATAGATCAAATAATAATTCCAGAATTTAAAAATGATAATTATTACAATGGAATTGAAAAAGGGTTATCTGAATTAATTGATAAATGGCATTAATATAAAAACTAAAGACTACAATTTCTCCGCCAAATAACTTGTAATTTGTCATTCTGAGTGGAACGAAGAATCTAATTTAAAAAGAGATTCTTCACTGCGTTCAGAATGACAATTCTACTTACCTACAATTTCTCAGCCAAGTAACTTGCCGTAAAACTCTCTTTGTTTTTTGCCAAATCTTCAGGAGTCCCTTGAAATATGAGTTCGCCACCTTTTTTACCGCCTTCTAATCCAAGGTCAATGATATAATCAGCACATTTAATGAGTTCTATATTGTGCTCAATCACTATGATTGAATGTCCGTTTTTAATAAGCGCATTGAACGAAGCCAATAATTTTTTAATATCGTGGAAATGAAGTCCAGTTGTAGGTTCATCAAAAATGAATAAAGACTTACTTTGGCGAGTTCCTTTTACCAAGAATGAAGCCAATTTTATACGTTGCGCTTCACCTCCAGAAAGGGTAGAGGAAGACTGTCCTAAAGTCACATATCCTAAACCTACATCTTGTAAAGGCTGTAGTTTTCGTGCAATCTTTGTTTCTCCATAATCTGTAAAGAAATCAATTGCATCATCAATTGTTGCATTCAGAATGTCATTGATATTCTTGTCGTGAAACTTTACTTCAAGCACTTCTTTTTTAAACCGTTTTCCATGGCATACATCACATTCAAGATGTACATCAGCCATAAACTGCATTTCAATCGTTACTTCACCATCACCTTTACAGGTTTCACAACGACCGCCTTCAACATTAAAAGAAAAATGCTTTGGCTTATAATGTCTAATTACTGATAATTTTTGCGCAGAAAATAAACTACGAATATCATCATATACCTTAATATACGTCACAGGATTTGAACGACTTGAACGTCCTATCGGATTTTGATTGATAAATTCTACATGCTCAATTTTTGAAGTATCTCCTTTTATTTCAGTGTATTGACCTGCTTTTTCTCCATATCCACTTATTGCTTTTTGCAATGCAGGATATAGGATTTTACTTACTAATGTACTTTTTCCACTTCCTGAAACTCCTGTAACAACCGTTAAGGTATTCAGCGGAAACTTTGCATCAATATTTTTAAGATTGTTTTGTCTCGCGCCTATAACCTCAATAAATTTTGATGTGTTTCTTCTCGTTTTCGGAACTTCAATTTCTTGTGTTCCGTTTAAGTATTGCGCTGTAAGAGAATCAGATTTTAAAATTTGCTTGAAGGTACCTTCTGCAACGATATTTCCACCAAGCGTTCCTGCTTCAGGACCTATATCAATAATCATATCAGCAGCTTTCATAATATCTTCATCATGCTCAACAACAATCACTGTGTTTCCTAAGTTACGTAAGTCTTTGAGTACAGAAATCAGTCGTTCAGTATCTTTTGGATGCAAGCCAATACTTGGCTCATCAAGGATATACATAGAACCAACCAAACTACTTCCAAGAGAAGTCGCTAAATTTATTCGCTGACTTTCTCCTCCAGAAAGTGTGTTAGAAGTTCTGTTTAAAGTCAGGTAATTCAGTCCCACATTTGTCAGAAACTCCAAGCGATTGTTAATTTCGGTAAGTAATCTCTTGGCTATATTTTTGTCATTATCTGATAATTCAATTTTGTTGAAGAAAACAGACAACTCATCCAACGGTAAATCGACTAATTCAGAAATATTTTTTCCGCTTACTGTTATAAAATCAGTTTCTTTTCTAAGACGTTTTCCTTCACAAGTTCCACATTTTGTCTTTCCTCGATACCGTGAAAGCATCACTCTATATTGTATTTTATAACTCTGAGATTCCAATTCTTTAAAAAATTTATGTAACCCTTCAAAGTATTCATTTCCGTTCCAAACAAGTGTTTTTTGCTCCTCAGTTAATTCAAAATAAGGACGATGAATTGGGAAATCAAATTTATATGCATTGTCAATCAAGTTTTCTTTGAAATCTCTAAAAGTATCTGATTTCCATGGAACAATGGCGTTATCATACACAGAAAGTCCCGTATTTGGAATCACTAAATCTCTGTCTATTCCGATGATATTTCCGTAACCTTCACAAGACGGACATGCTCCATACGGATTGTTGAAACTAAACAAATGTGTATTTGGCTCTAAAAACAGCATGCCATCCAACTCAAAAGAATTACTAAAGTTCGTCAGTTTTTTTGTTGATAGATTTTCGAGTGTACAAGATCCTTTTCCTTCGAAAAAAGCAATTTGTACAGCATCTGCCAAGCGATTGTAAAAATCTTCATTGTGTTTTACCACAATTCTATCTACAACCAATTCAAAATCGTGACCAATATCTTTTTTAGTTGATGCAACAGTTTTTGCAAAATCTTCAATTCTGGTGATTTCGTTCCTATACTTTATTCTAGCATACCCTTGTTGTGAAAGAATTGATAAGGTTTTCTCAACGCTTCTTTCTTCAGGAATATGAACAGTTGCTAATAAAAGTAGCTTTGTTTTTTCTTCTAATTTTTTAACATAATTGATAACATCTGAAACTGTATCTTTTTTGACTTCGTCACCAGAAACTGGCGAATAAGTCTTTCCTATACGTGCAAATAGCAGCTTCAAATAGTCATAAATCTCGGTAGAAGTTCCAACTGTTGACCTAGGATTTGTGCTATTCACTTTTTGTTCAATAGCAATTGCAGGCGCAATCCCTTTGATATAATCTACTTGTGGCTTGTTTAATCTTCCTAAAAACTGACGTGCATACGAAGATAGACTTTCGACATAACGCCTTTGCCCTTCGGCATATAAGGTGTCAAAAGCCAAACTTGATTTTCCAGAACCAGATAAACCAGTAATAACAACCAATTTGTTACGTGGAATAGCAACATCTATATTCTTTAAATTGTGCAATCTTGCACCTTTTATAAGGATATTTTCTTTCGGATTTAATGTTGCAATGTTTTTAGTCATTTATAGTAGAAAAAATTGAATAGTTGCAAAGATAAAATAAAGAAATCGGTTTTTATTAATTGGCTGGTAAATAATCTTTAAATAACTATATAAAATAAATAAATCATAAGTTTTAGTGCAAATAATTTGGTTTTTAAATAAAAACACTTCATATTTGTTGCTTACTTATAATACTCATACTCTATTACATACTATTACTTTTAAAAATTTTAACGTATAATCTAGGCATTTAGGCCTATATTTTAGTTTTTTAAATTTATAGTTATGGATAAATTAAAGGTATTAGACAGCACGCTAGTTTCAAACTACATTAAAGGAGATGAGAAATGTTTTGAAATTCTTATAGCACGTCACAAACAACGCATTTACAATTTTATTTTTTCGAAAGTTCTCAATAGAGATGTTGCTGAAGATGTTTTTCAGGATACATTTATCAAAGTGATAAATAATTTGAAAAGAGGGAAGTACAATGAAGAGGGTAAATTTTTACCTTGGGTAATGCGTATTGCTCACAATCTTGTCATTGATTATTTTAGAAAAAATAATCGTATGCCGAAATTTAAAAATACAGATGAGTTTGATATTTTTTCCGTGTTAGGCGATGGAGAATTAAATGCTGAAAAACAGTTAATTAAAGAACAAATTTTATCTGATGTTCGTCGTCTTGTAGATGACCTTCCAGAAGATCAAAAAGAAGTACTTGTGATGCGTATGTATAAAGACATGAGTTTTAAAGAAATTTCAGAATCTACAAACGTAAGTATTAATACAGCATTAGGTAGAATGCGTTATGCACTTATCAATATGCGTAAATTGATAGACAAGTATAATATTATTTTAGTGAATTAACAATATAACATGTAAAGTCTCGTTCTCATATTATAACTATTTAATTAATTTGGGGTATATGATGAAACTTTACACAGAAAAGTCTTCTTTTAAGAAGCAACCAAAACAAGAAACAATTCAATTTTTACTCAACTATTCGAAGGCGCTGAAGGTAATAAAGACGGAGAGTAATAACTACATTGAATTGCATTTGAATTAAGGGAAAAAAAGACTTATTTATTTTAAATAAGTCTTTTTTTATGTTTCTACTTTTAAACACTTTAACTTTGTCTGTTCGAGCGCAGTCGAGAACTTTAAAAACCTCTCGACTGCGCTCGAGGAGACATTGCGACTTTTAGGTCATTCTTTTCAACTAGTAACTTTTTTCTCGAATATAGAACTGACAACTATTATTTATTTTACAACCGATTTCCTTCCAATTTTTTGAAAAATCATATCTTTATCAATATTCCACCCTCGAGCAGGTGAATATTCTCGTCCGTAATAGATGATTTGAAGATGTAATTTGTTCCATAATTCTCTTGGAAACAGTCTTTTAGCATCTTTTTCTGTTTGTGTCACATTTTTTCCGTTGGTTAAATTCCAGCGATACATCAATCTATGAATATGTGTGTCAACAGGAAATGCAGGAACATTAAATGCTTGACTCATTACAACACTTGCTGTTTTATGACCAACTGCAGGTAATTCTTCAAGATATTCAAAACTTTCAGGAACTTTTCCGTTATGTTTATCAATCAAAATATGTGATAAACCATAGATTCCTTTTGATTTCATTGGTGATAAACCGCAAGGACGAATAATTGCCTTTATTTCTTCTACCGATAATTTTATCATATCATACGGATTATCAGCCTTTGCAAATAGGAGAGGAGTAATAGTGTTTACACGTGCGTCAGTACATTGCGCGGATAATAAAACAGCAATCAATAATGTATAAGGATCTTTATGATCTAAGGGAATAGGCGTTTCTGGATAGATTTCCTCAAGCGTATCAATTACAAATTTTACTTTCTCTTGTTTGGTCATTTCTTGATAAAAGGTTTGAGTTAAAGGGTGAAAGGTTAAGGTGTAAATATATGATTATTTTATAGTTTAAATTCAAAAGATACTTTTACCTTTGGTCTTTTAACTTATACCTGATAAAAATGACAACACTAAAAATAGGTGATAAAGCACCAAGTTTTAATTGCGAAGATCAAGATGGAAATTCAATTCAATTAACCGATTATAAGGGTAAAAAATTGGTTTTGTTCTTTTATCCAAAGGCAAGTACTCCTGGATGTACAGTTGAAGCGTGTGATTTAAGGGATAATCATCATACTTTCCAAGCCAAAGGTTATGAAATCTTAGGTGTAAGTGCAGATTCTCAAAAACGTCAATCAAATTTTAGGAATAAATACGAATTCCCTTATCCATTACTTGCTGATGAAGACAAGAAAGTGATCAATGCTTTCGGAGTTTGGGGACCAAAGAAATTTATGGGTAAAGAATATGAAGGAATTCACAGAACAACCTTTGTGATTGATGAAAACGGACTTATTGAAGATATTATTTTAAAGGTTAAAACGAAAGAGCATACGAAGCAGATACTAAAATAAAAGTGTCATTATTGTCATTTTGAGCGCAGTCGAAAAATCTAATTTTCTAGACGTCAAGGTTTTTAATGTTTTGGAGATTCTTCATTTCATTCAGAATGACACTTTTTAGAGCCTTTTTTATTTTGGTTTTTTGTTAAAAGAGATTACTCCAACTCATCAAGTTCTTCTAATTCCTCATCCAATTCTTCCAATTCTTTTACAGCATCTTGTTCGGATTTTTTATTTTTTTCAATGAATTCAATATCTTCAGCAACTTTGTCTTGAAAGAATAATTGTTTTCCAGCGGAAATGATAATTGCCAATAAAGATAGTATAACTACTATTCGAGCAAATGAGAAACCAACGTGTTGTTTTTTTGCTGCAGAATAGGCTATCAATCCTAATATAAGCCCAATTACTGCAGGAATAATCGCAAGGTTACTTATCGGTAAAAAAGAGAACAGAAGTCCTAAAATAGCACCTATAAATCCTAGTATCGCAAATAGTTTGTTCATCTTTTAAATCTTTTAATTAATTATTTTATAAAGTTACTCAATCTTATTTGAATTGATCCAATAGGAACCGTTGCTTTGATGAGCGCAGGTAATCTGTCATTATCTGCAGTAATCCAAATGTATTTTCCGCCTTTGGCATTTTCCAATTCTTTGCCTTGAAAACTAATTGACAATTTATAACATTCCTTTGTACCATACTTCCCAACTTTAATATTTTCTTTACCAAGATATTTAACAGTTGCAGATTGTACTGCCGAATCTACTATTAATTTCTTTGTAACGCTTTTTCCGATTGCAAAATTGTCAAAATCTAACGTTCTAATAGTATAAATTGCAGAAACAATATCTAATGTGTTATAATCGATAGGAATATTTTTTTTGACGTTTTTATACGCCTTTTTATTCAACGTAGAAATAGCAATTTTAGACTTACGTTTAAATAAATACTTGATATTTTTCTTATACGTTCCTTCTTCAATATTTCTTTTAAACAAAGATGGAATCAAGGTTTCTGGATTAACATACGACTCATACAAATCTCTAACTCTAAAGTAACTATCCCAACTTGCGTATGTTGAAGCAGTACATTTTAATCGTAATAATTCACGTGTTTTAGTTTTCACTGTTGATGTTTGCATCTTCACTTGAGCGATATCTGTCATAACTCCTGACATCTTAAAAGAGGCAATAAACGTTAGCTCTTCACCACTTTTTATATACTTGTTTTCTACACTCGTTTTTGATGAAGTTGAGAACGCTGTGATACCTATAAAAAGACCTATGAATGTTATTTTTTTTAGCATAATTTCTGAAGTTGTTTATTTAACGAATGAAATATTCAATAAGTATGCCAACACTAGAATTTCATATCCAATTTAAAATTCAGCACTCTACGTGTCATATAATTTGGTATTCCATAAGAGCGTTTAGAATATACATCACGAACCCAAGTATTGGTTATAGAGTTTTGAATATCAAACATATTAAAAAGTTCTAATCCAAATGATAATTCCTTAAAATTCTTTAGCACACCATTATTATATTGTCTCTTATCATCAACCACAACATACGATACACCAAGATCTGCACGTTTATAAGCGTTTAATCTACTTTGGAATTTATAAGGATCTGCATATGAAGGTGAACCTCCTGGAACACCTGTATTAAATACTAAATTCAAGTACATTTTTAAATTAGGAATTGTTGGGACATAATCTTGGAAAAGAACAGCCATTTTAAAACGTTGATCTGTCGGTCGTGCAATTTCCCCTCTTCCATCAATATTTTCTTTGGTTGATAAGAATCCCATACTTACCCAACTTTCTGTTCCAGGAACAAACTCTCCGTTAAGACGTACATCAAAACCTGCTGCAAAAGCAGTTGCATTATTATCCGCAGCATAGCGAATACGAACATTATCGACAGTATAAGGGTTTACGTCTGTTAAATGCTTGTAATATGCCTCTGTGACTAATTTAAAAGGTCTGCCAGAGATTTTGAAACTATAATCGTTTCCTAATACAAAATGCAATGATTTTTGTGCTTTTACATTTGGTAGAACAACGCCATTTGCGTCACGTAATTCTTTATAAAAAGGAGGTTGATAGTAAAACCCTGTTGAAAAACGGAATAACATATCTTTTTCCCAATTTGGCTTGATTGCAAATTGACCTCTTGGACTCACGACAGTTTGACTTTTAGCATTTATAATTCCATCACCTTTTACTGACCAGTTATGTGCTCTTACTCCAATATTATACCATACTTCATGCTCGTTCCATTCAGTTTTCTTACTCCATTGACCAAAACCAGAAATTCTGTTTATTTGTACATTGTTTTTTGCTCTTACATTTTGATAAGGAACAATATCTCCTTCAAAAGGGTCATAAGGTTGATTGTTAGGAATATGATTCGGAGGTCGAACAGAAAAACCAGCAGAATCAATAACTTCCCATTCTATAAGACGATCTCTGATGTCTTCGTTTTGATATTTTAATCCGAAGTTAAAAATATTATCATCTTTTTTATAGGTTGCTTTTAGATTGATGTTGCTAATTAAAGCATCTAAATTATTTCTTGCATGATTTAGTTGCGAACCAATTCCTTCAGAAAATTCAACTTCACCAAAAGTATCTGAGCCTAAATTTGAATCTACTTCGCCTAAATTATATGAGGCTAAAATATCATAATGTTCTGCTTCTTGAGTATTATAACTTGAGGTTGTCAAACTCATTTGTAAATCTTCACTGACTTGATAAGTTCCCTTTAAAGCACCAAAAATAGTAGAATAACTATCTTTTTCTTGTCCGTCATAAAAAACAATCAATTCTAAAGGTTGAGCAATTGTACCAAACTTTGTGCGTCTAGTAATAGGAGTATAGTTGTACTTGTTTAAAGAGAAGTTACCTAAAAAATCAAGTTTAAATTTTTCGTTGATATCATAGGAAAGAAATGTTTGAACATCCGAAAACTGTGGTTTGAAATTAGTCTCAATATCTTTACTATTTACCAGTAAACTATTATCTCGATGACGAATTCCAACGATTGCAGAGAGTTTGTCTTTAAATAATTTACCTTCAACGGTTGCACTTCCTCCTAACAAGCTCAAGCCAACATTTGCAGCAAATTTAGTAGGAGTTCTATAGGTAATATCCAAAACTGATGAAAGTTTATCACCATATTTCGCTTGAAATCCTCCTGCAGAAAAGTTTACATTTTGAGTCATATCAATGTTTACAAAACTTAAACCTTCTTGTTGACCTGAACGCACTAAAAAAGGACGATACACTTCAATACCGTTAACATACACCAGGTTTTCATCAAAATTCCCTCCTCTTACATTGTATTGTGTACTCAACTCGTTGTTATTATTAACTCCAGCAAACGTCATTAGAATATTTTCTACTCCAGCATTTGCACCAGGAATTTTCTTTACTTCATTAACATTAATTACAATAACACCTTCGGCATCTTTTTTTCTGTTTTTTACAACAACTTCTGTAATTTCTTCAGTTTTTGACTTCATTCGTGGAGAAAAACGTAGTGTTTTTCCTTTCGGAACATCAAAAGTTTTTGAAAACGTACTAAAAGTCAAATGACTAAATGTGATTATTACTTTTTTGTCTGCAGTAATTTTTACAGTATAGTTTCCATCTTTGTCACTTGTAGTTCCTGTGTTTTCATATGTTATAGAAACATTGTCTATTGCTTTTCCGTTTGTGTCTTGCAGAACACCTTTAATTGTTGCTTTTTGAGCAAAAATTACATGTGCAATAAATATGAATAAAATAGTTAGGCTAAATTTAGTTTTCAATGTTTCTTTTTTGATGAATTATTTTTTTCTATAAAACGTTTTTTCGAGGATATTCGTATTTCCAACATTGTCTTTTACAATAACTTTCAATTGATGTTTTGCACCGACTAATTTTCGGTCAGAAAAGTCATAGGTTAAGGTTTTATGTTTTGGACTGTATTCTAATAATATCCATTGCCCATCAATTTCTCCACGATATGATTTTATTCCAGATAAATTATCAGAAGTTTTCAAAACTAATTTTTTGTAATTAGTTAACCATTGTTCGTTTTTAAAATTGTGTATTCTTAGTTTAGGTTTCTCCGTATCAGAAAGTAAAGAGTATTTCCCCAAATTTTTTGTTCTTGTGTAAAAAGTAGTTTCTTTTTTCACAGTGTTGCTGTATGAAGGATAGCCCTTACTGTTATATTTTGCAATAAATAGTTGCTGTTTTTCTTCAGATGTATATGAACTCACATCAAAAGTTAACGTAAATTTTGAATGCACAGGAACGGTCTTTTCTTCGTGAATAAATGCATTGCCATCCTCAACTTTAAAATCTAAATGGAAGTCGTTATAAAAAGTGTTTTTTGGAAATGCTACTGTAACTCCTTTTTTGGTGTATTTATTAAATTCAGCAGATTTGATAGGATACGGAGTAGTATTGTCTTCTTTAACGACTTTTATAGAATCTGTTTTTCCTATGATTGGAATAACAAGTTTCTTTTTATTTCCAACAAAATCTTTGGCAACAATTTCTACGGTATAGGTCAACCCTTCTTCAATAGGTAAGTAACCATGATTTTTCACGTCTTTGTAGATGCTTAATTTGTTTTTTGGCTCAACAAAACATCTTTGCACACGTTGTTTTAGGGTTGCATATCTTTCATAATCAATCAATAAATTGAGGTATTTTGATTCTGCAAACGAAAAAGTTTCAACGGTATGACTGTAAGTCTTATTACCATTTACAAACATTTCTAAACTAAATATTCCATTTTTATTGAGCGCGCCATTTAATCGGTCAAAAACATTAATTCCAAAACCAATAGTTCCTGATGCGTAAATTTTATCGGCCAATAAATTGCCATTGTTTAGTTGTTTAAAAGGGATTTGTAGCGGTATGTTTGATTGATTTACCTGAGAAAAATCATCCAAAGGATATGCCATCAAAACATTTATACTTGGTTTTTTATCATCCTTAACCGTAATTCCAAAATACATTGGATTTATTGGTTTGGACTTTCCATCTCGCAATTCAAAGTGTAAATGCGGTGCAACAAAACCTCCAGTACTTCCTGTATATGCAATAACTTCGCCTTTTTCTAACTGTAAATCAGTATTTGAAGGATACAATTGAATTTCAAATTTTTCCTTTTTATATTGATGTTTTTTAATATATGCTTCAATTTTGGGACTATACTTTTTTAAGTGAGCATATACACTTGTATAACCATTTGGATGTGTCACATATAATGCTTTTCCGTAGCCCCAATGACTGACTTTTATTCTCGACACATAACCATCACCAACAGCAAAAATTTTAAAGCCTTCTTTCTGTTGTGTTTTGATATCTATACCTGAATGAAAGTGGTTAGAACGTAGTTCGCCAAAGGTTCCAGCTAAGTACATTGGTATTTCTAACGGATTTTGAAAATAATCTGTTGGATATTTATCTTGAGCATAAATATTTGAAAAAAATAAGAGAAAAATACTTAAAATACGAATGTTCAATTGTGTCATAATTTCTGCTAAAATAGTGATAAAAATTTTATGTAGCAATGGTAAAATTAATTGCTTATTAATAATTGTTTTAACCAATTTTATGCCAAAAAACATAAAAAGAGTTGTTTTATTAAAATTAGTATGTTAAATTTGATGCATAGTTTTGAACTCTTGAATATAGATGAGTAAAATAATAGAAGCCACTAATTTACTTGATGATAAACTCGAAACACTTTTAGAAGCATTTGCATTTTTAAAAGAAGAAAACGAGTTTTTGCACCAAAAAAGGACTGATTTAGAAACTCAACTATCCGAGAAAGACCAACAATTGAAGGAAAATGAAAAATCCTATCAATTGTTAAAAATAGCCAAAACTATAGAAGGCAGTAACGAAAACAAAAGAGAAACAAAACTCAAAATAAATGCTTTGATTCGTGATATTGACAAATGTATTGTTCAATTAAGCGAATAAGTTCTTTTATTAGTATGAATGAAAAACTCAAAATTAAAATTTCTATTGGAGGTCGTGTATATCCACTGAGTATCAATAGCGAAGCCGAAGAAGAAGGGATGCGTAAAGCAGCAAGTAAAATCAACGCTTTGATAACTAAATTTGAGCAGAACTACGCAGTAAGTGATAAACAAGATGTGCTCGCAATGTGCGCTTTACAATTTGCATCACAAGTAGAAATTCATGATATTAATAATGATGAAGATATTAAAAAAGCAACACAAAAATTAAATGCTATCAATGCAAAATTAGATGTGCATTTAAAATAATAAGTTCTTTAAAATAAACAATAATACTGCCTACATTAGTCATTGTTCGTCGAACTCAACAGGAATTAATTCTGAAGGATGAGTCTCAATTGTTAAAGCAAGCCGTTAGTGCTGAATTTATTTCAGTATCTTGAACGGATCCTTGATCAGTTGGTTAGTCCTATTTATGTTTAAATTGGAGTTCGCAGAAACTTCACTAATGTAGGCTTTTTTTATACTTAAAATGTAACCAATGGAAGAAATGATGATGCCAATTATAATTGGCTTAGTAGCTTTGGTAGTAGGATATCTTATAGCCAAATCTCTTGAAAAGAATAAAGCGTCTGGTACAATTAAACTCGCAAATAAAAATGCAGCAATGCTATTAAAATCTGCAAAATCAGATGCAGAAGCGTTTAAAAAAGATAAAATATTACAGGCAAAAGAAAAATTTATCGAATTAAAATCTGAGCATGAAAAAGTAATATTTTCTCGAGAAAAGAAGGTAAATGAAACAGAGAAAAGGTGGAGAGATAAAGAATCTCAAGTAGGACAGGAATTAAGTAAAAATCAAAAGTTGAATAGTCAATTAGAAAAGAAAGTGGCTGACTTTGATTACAAACTTGAATTCATAGAGAAAAAAGAAAATGAACTCGAAAAAGTTCACAAAAAACAAGTAGAGAACCTAGAAGTAATATCAGGATTATCTGCTGATGATGCCAAAGAAGAATTGGTAAAATCACTAAAAGAAGAAGCGAAAACTGACGCAATGGCGTTTATTCAAGAAACACTTGAAGAAGCGAAATTAACTGCAGATCAAGAGGCGCGTAAAGTTATTCTAAGTACCATACAACGTGTTGGAGTTGAGCAAACAGTTGAAAACTGTGTATCCGTTTTTAATCTTGAATCTGATGATGTAAAAGGTCGAATTATTGGTCGTGAAGGAAGAAATATTAGAGCAATAGAAGCAGCAACAGGTGTTGAGATTATTGTTGATGATACTCCAGAAGCAATCATCCTTTCTTGTTTTGATCCTGTGCGTAGAGAAATTGCACGATTGTCTCTTCACAATTTAGTTACAGATGGTAGAATACATCCTGCAAGAATTGAGGAAGTTGTTAAAAAAACAGAAAAGAAAATTCAGCAAGAAATAGTAGAAGTTGGTAAACGTACAGTTATAGATTTAGGAATTCATGGATTGCATCCAGAATTAATAAAAACTGTTGGGCGAATGAAATTCCGTTCATCGTATGGTCAAAACTTATTGCAACACTCGCGTGAAGTTGCCAACCTTTGTGGATTGATGGCTGCTGAACTCGGATTGAATGCTAAAGTTGCTAAAAGAGCAGGTTTATTGCATGATATTGGTAAAGTTCCAGATACAGATAGTGAACTTCCACACGCATTATTGGGTATGGAATGGGCGCAAAAATATGGTGAAAAGCCAGATGTTTGTAATGCTATTGGAGCGCACCATGACGAGATAGAAATGAAATCTATGATTGCACCAATTGTGCAAGTATGTGATGCAATTTCAGGAGCTAGACCAGGAGCAAGGCGTCAAGTATTAGACTCATACATACAGCGATTAAAAGATTTAGAAGACATTGCCTTTGGCTTTACAGGTGTTCAGAAAGCATACGCTATACAAGCAGGAAGAGAGTTGCGCGTGATTGTAGAAAGCGAAAAAGTAAACGATTTAAAAGCAGCAGAATTGTCATTTAGTATTTCTCAAAAAATACAAAATGATATGACATATCCAGGACAAGTTCGTGTTACGGTAATTCGTGAAACTCGTGCTGTGAATATTGCGAAATAGAACTTTTCTAAGAAATACATTGAAGAATGTCATTTTGAACGTAGTGAAAAATCTTTTTTTAGATTCTTCGTTTCACTCAGAATGACATTTTTTATTATCCTTTAGTAGCGTATCACAAATCTTGTCATTCTGAACGAGTGTTACGAAGTGAAGAATCTAAAGTGGTCTAAAAGTCTATAAATCTAAAGGCGTAGCAATCTAAATATCTTTTTTACTTTCTCGGATGAAACTGCTCCATAACCTTTTGTAAATGACTTCTGTCAAGATGCATATAGATTTCGGTAGTTGTAATGCTTTCATGCCCAAGCATCTGCTGTATGGCTCTTAAATCGGCTCCATTTTCTAATAAATGCGTTGCAAATGAATGTCGAAAGGTGTGAGGACTTATATTTTTTTGTATTCCTGCTTTTACGGCTAAATCCTTGACAATCATAAAAATCATATTTCTTGTGAGTTGTTTTCCTCTTCGGTTTAAGAAAACAGTATCTTCATATCCCTTTTGTACTGTTATATGACTTCTAATATCATTGATGTAAAATGTAATATATTTTTGTGTTTGATGGTTTATAGGGACAAAACGCTGCTTATCTCCTTTACCAATAACACGAATAAAGCCTTCATCAAAAAATAAATCAGAAATTTGAAGCGTAATCAATTCTGTAACACGCAGTCCACAACTATATAGTGTTTCAAGAATAGTTCTGTTGCGTTCACCTTGCGGTTTACTTAAATCGATTGCTGAAATGATGTTGTCAATATCTTCAATTGCCAATGTATCTGGAAGTTTTCTACCTATTTTTGGGGATTCTATAAGGTCTGTTGGGTTTGTGGTACGGTAATTTTCAAAAATCAAATAATCAAAAAAACTACGCAAACCTGAGATTAATCGTGCTTGTGAACGAGCATTTATTGATTTTGAGGCATCATAAATAAATTGTTGAATAGTATCATTATCAATTTTGATAGGTGAAACACTTAGAGAACTGTCTTCTAAAAACAATATCAATTTTTTTACATCACTAGAATAATTATCAATAGAGTTGACTGATAATCCGCGTTCTATCTTTAAATATAATTGATAATCTTTTATTGCTTGATGCCACTTCATTTGGTAAAAATACAAATTTATGAAACGCTAAATTTTATAGATTTATTTATTTTTTGATATATTTGGTATCAAACCAATTAAAATTTTAATTATGAAAAAATTATTTTTAGCAGTAATTGTGATTGCATTTGGGTTTACCGCAAATGCTCAAGATGGTAAATGTCAGGGAAATTTTGGCATAGGTGTTAGTGCAGGATTGCCAACAGGAGATGTTAGTGATGCTTATACTTTCTCGCTAGGTCTAGACGTTAATTATTTATTTGAGGTATCTGAAACTTTTGACGTAGGACCATCTGTTTCTTACTTAACTTTCTTTGGAGGTGAAATATCAGGGTTTGATATTGATAACGCATCTTTTTTACCAATTTCTGCAGCAGCACGTGTTTATGTAGGAGATTCTTTTGCGATTGGAGCAGATATAGGTTATGCTTTAGGTTTAAGTCCTGATGATAATGATGGAGGCTTTTATTATGCCCCAAGGATACAGTATGGAGTTAGTGATGATATAGATATTGTTGCAGCTTATACAGGAATAAGTGTTGATGGAGGATCTTTTAATTCTATAAATTTAGGAGTTAATTTTGGTTTATAATTCTAAAAAAAGATTAAACACATATTATAAAGAAGGAAACCTAATGGTTTCCTTCTTTTATTTTAAAATAATTGTATTTTTGGTTTATGAAATTATTGATTTTAAACGGTCCAAACTTAAACTTACTTGGTAAAAGAGAACCAGAAATCTATGGTTCAACTACTTTTGTAGAATATTTTAAAGAATTGAAAGAAAAATATCCAACTATTGAACTCTCTTATTTCCAATCGAATATAGAAGGAGAAATTATTGATAAGTTGCACGAAGTTGGTTTTGATTACGATGGAATTATACTTAATGCAGCAGCATATACACATACTTCAGTAGCAATTGGAGACGCTGTCAAAGCAATAGAAACTCCAGTTATAGAAGTACATATCTCTAATGTGTATGCAAGAGAAGAATTTAGACATCATTCGTATATTTCTGCCAATGCTTCGGGAATTATTATAGGTTGTGGTTTAAAAGGGTATGAGTTGGCTATTCAGAGTTTTTTATAGTTTTAAAATCATTTTTATATCACTTCTTTCATAAGGGCTATTTTTCTCAACAATAATTTCTTCAAACCCATATTTTTTATAAATATAAATAGCATTTTTTAGTTTGGTACTTGAATAGAGTAGTAGTTTATCCCATTTTTTGTTTTTGGCAAAAGAAATACAATGATTCATTAATAGTTGACCGATTTTCAATCCTTGATAATCAGGTGAAACTGCCATTTTACTTAATTCATAGCCATGATTTTCATTCATAAGGGCTACAGTACCAACAATTTCGCCATTATATTTAGCAAAAAAGATAAATCCACCATTATCAATAATATAAGTTTGAGGATTGCTCAATACTTCTTTATCATGCTCTTCTACATAAAAAAACGTTTCTAGCCATTCAATATTCAAATCATAAAATATACTCGAATATTCTTTTTGAAATGGAATGATCTCTATTTTCATTACTAAATTTTTGAATCCATAAATGTCATCACTTCTTGCTCTAAAGCAATCGTTTTATCATAGATGTCTTTTGCTCTTTTAAGAATATCAACAGAAAATTCTTTATCCTTAATGTCTTTCGCATTGATACGAACATTAAAATACGCACCAACAACTGCAGCACGTGCACAAAGAATACCAACTCCAGCATCAGACAACGAACTTTGAAGTCCGTTTTTGAGCATTGCTTGCATTACTTCCATAGAATTACAAGCAGTTTGCATGACTTCAAGCGGAATTTCAGTTGCATATTTAGTAGCATCTTGAATGGCTTTCTGTCTGATTTCTTTTTCTTCAGCTGTTGCTTTTGGCATTCTAAAGCCTTCAATAATTTTGTTGAATGAGTTTGTATCCTCATCAACCAAAAAAAGTAGTTTATTTTTATAGGCTTGCCCTTTTTCTGCCCATTCTGAGAAAAATTCCCATTTGTCGTCCCATCCAGATTTGTGTGCAGATAAGTTTGCGACCATTGTACCTAAAGAAACACCTAAAGAGCCAACATATGCCGCAATAGAGCCTCCTCCTGGAGCCATAGATTCACCTGCAGTTTCGTCTGCAAAATCAGTCAACGTAAAGTCAATCAATCGCTTAGAATCATCTTTCATCACATACTCAATGATTTTTTCTTGCGGATTAAATGGTTTTAAGTCATCTAGCCCTAAAGATTTTACGGCAATTTTTATTTTTTCTGATGCTGCTATTCCTAGTGAACGTTCTTGTTTTTTTAAGAAATAATCTCCAGCATCTAACATTGCTTGTAACGGAATCAATCCAATCAATTCTGAACCAGTAACTCGCAAACCTCTTTCAGTAGCAACTTTTACAGTTTCGTCAAATGCAACATGCATTGAAGTAATACTGATATTGGTAAGGTTATAAGAAATCTGTGCAATACCATATTCATCAATATACCAGCCAATTCCTTTTACCGCTTTTAATTTTCCAGGAATCCTTACAATTTCTCCATTCGCATCCAATACTTTTTTACCGTTTGGTTTTCCATTTTCTGTTTTTGCGCGTCCATTTTCACGAATATCAAACGCAATAGCATTTGCTCTACGTGTAGAAGTTGTATTTAAATTTACGTTGTATGCAATTAAGAAGTCACGTGCTGAAATGGCAGTAACACCAGATTTTACAACATTTTCATTAAATTCTGATGGACCAAAGTCAGGTTTCCATTCTGGATTTGATAATTTTTCCTTTAAGCCTTCATATTCTCCAGAACGACAATTTGCAAGGTTTTTTCGTTTTTCTTCTTGTGCTGCATTTTCATAAAGATATATAGGAATTCCGAGTTTTTCTCCAACTAGTTCTCCAAGTTGTTGCGCGTATTTTGCAGTTTCTTCTAAAGAAATTCCAGAAATTGGAACTAACGGACAAACATCTGTAGCTCCAAAACGAGGATGCTCTCCAGAGTGCTTACTCATATCAATTAATTCTGCTGCTTTTTGAATTAATAAAAAAGCTGCTTTTACCACATTTTTTGGTTCACCAACAAATGTGATAACTGTTCTGTTTGTTGCTGCACCTGGATCAACATCCAATAATTTGATTCCTTCTATAGTTTCTACGATACTTGAAATCGCATTAATTTTAGCTATATCACGTCCTTCACTGATGTTTGGTACGCATTCTATGAGTTGTTTTTGCATGGTCAAAATATTAAGTTTCAAATGTATAAAGTTTCGGTATGATAACCTTTATTTATTATGAATAACTTGTTTATAATGTCATTATTTATTTTGTAATATTCTGTTGTGCATTTGTGATTTTATTGCCAACAGTGTGTCGTTTAATGTTTTGGAAAATTTTTCAGCTCCTTTAGGGTTTAAATGGTCTTCATTTTTAAAATCTGTTACTTTAAAACGAGAATCCTGCTCGTAATCTAAAAATATAGAAGAAGGATATTTTTTAATAAAATGATTTATGTATTTTCTTCGCCTGTTTTCTTTTGAGGGCAGATATGATTCATAGTAACTTTTGTATACAGGTGTAGAAATCATAATCGGAATAATATTGTTTTGAATACAAGTATTAATCATATAATCCATTGTTTTGGTGTTTCTATAATATGATTCTATATCTTCATATTTATGTCTTGTAATAAATATATTAGAGGTGTCATTTAATATAAAATTCTCATCGTAGTTGAGATTCTTAAATCTGTCAATTTCATAAAAAGGTATTTTTGTTGCATAACCATATTTATTTAGAGATACTTTTTTCTTTCCTTCACTATTAATACTGAGATACATCTTGAATATTTCTGGATTAGAAAGGAGTAATGAATAATCTATAATACTTTCTTCTCTTCCAAATAAATTTAGATTATGGTGTCTTAGATACCTACAATGAAGGACGTTTTTTGGATTATGTCCATTTTCAATCGTATGATAAGATAATGGAAAAACGGCAAATTTTAATTTTGATGATTGTTTTATTGCGTACTCAAAAACACCAGAATCTATTATAATATCACTTCCTCCTACTGCAAGGTTTGACAAATTAAAATCAGTAACATATTCGGGATTGATTGCATCCATATTATGTGAACTACCCAGTATTAAAACATCAATATTGCCTTTGTTTTCCTTAAAATAATTGGCCTTTAACTTAAACATTGAAGGTCTAGAAAAGATGTAAAATTCTAAGAAAATAATTCCACAACCTAGAATAATAAAAGGTAGAAAAAATTTCATTAATCTAAAAATAAATTTCTTCATAATGTGATTAAAATTGAAAATAAAAAAATTGTTGCTCTTCTCCACCTACCAAAAATATTGCTAAAATAATAGCATAATATAGTACATTTCTTAAAGTACGATTCCAAGTAACTCCTAAATATTCAATGGCATATTGATATTCCCTTCCAAACCACTCGATCAGAATAAAAACAGTTAACAGAATAGGAATAGTAAATCCAACCTCGAAGATAAAAAAACTAATTGTTTCAATATATCCAGCTTTAGAAAAGAGCCCTAAAAACATGTCTTGAATATATTGAAATGCATGTCCAATACTCTTAGCTCTAAAAATCATCATAGAGAAGACAAACAAGCCAAAGGTCAATAAAATAGAAAACAACTCTTTAATAGTTGGCAAGTTTCTTCCTTGAGCAACAACATTTAAATTATTACGGTTACTTTTAGTAAGTAACAGAGGCAGGAAATAAAAAGCATGTAATGCCCCAAAAGCGATAAATGTCCAGTTTGCTCCGTGCCAAAATCCACAAACAACAAAAGTTATAAATATATTTCGAACATTATTCCAAGTTCCACCTCGACTTCCTCCTAGAGGTATGTATAAGTAATCTCTAAACCATGTTGATAATGAAATATGCCAACGCCGCCAAAATTCCGCTATGTCTCTTGAGAAGAATGGAAACGCAAAATTTTGTTTTAGGTTAAATCCAAAAAGCCTTGATGTTCCTATTGCAATATCAGAATACCCTGAAAAATCACCATAAATTTGGAATGAGAAAAATAACGCTCCCAGTACTAACGTGCTTCCTGAATAATCAGCCGAATTATTAAATATTTCATTTGCGTATTGTGCACAATTATCGGCAATGACAATTTTTTTAAATAGTCCCCAAAGTATTTGACGCAACCCATCAACTGCTTTTTCATAGTTGAACGTTCGCTTTTTATGAAATTGAGGAAGTAAATGTGTTGCGCGTTCAATAGGACCAGCAACCAATTGAGGAAAAAAACTAACAAATGCTGAAAATGCGATAAAGTCTTTTGTTGGTTTTAGTTTTTTCTTATAAACATCTATTGTATAACTAAGTGTTTGAAAAGTGTAAAAACTTATTCCAACAGGTAAAATAATATTTAAAGAATTACCGTTGATTTCTGCACCAAAGAATGAAAAAGCACTAACAAAATTGTCAAGAAAGAAATTATAATACTTGAAGAACCCTAAAAAACCAAGATTAACAAATATACTTGTCCATAAGAGTATTTTTCTTTTAGATGTATTTTCTTCTGATGATAGCCTAACACCGACTGAGTAATCTATTAATGTGCTGAATAAAATTAATGCTAGAAATCGCCAATCCCACCATCCATAAAATATGTAACTAGAAATAATTATTAATAAGTTTTGAAGTTTTAGATTTTTATTTGCTACAAACCAGTATAATAAAAATACTATAGGCAAAAATATTGCAAAGTCAATAGAGTTAAAAAGCATTTTATTTGTTTAGGTTCATATTTTAGCAATATATATCTAATCTAATAAATTTAGTTAAACTAGTTTTTAGTTATCATATTATTCTCTTACTTTTTAAACATAATCAAATATCAATTACGAACAACTGTATAAACATTTTGATAATAAAAAGGTCCTCCCCATTTACTTGGTTTTTCTTCAATTAAAGATAATTTTGGAAACTCTTTGATCAAATTGAGGACCCATTCATTTTGTGAAAGTGAAACACCGTAACCATTTTGTTCCGGATAATCACAATATGCTATCCCTGCCGAATCATGCTGTTTCAACAATTCTTTTAAAGCTGTTTTTCCTAATCCCAAGTCAACTTTCCCTGATCTCAAATGTCTAATAATGTTATTTCCATGGGTTGTGAAAATCAATACTCCGTCTTGTTCTAGATGGTCGCTAAAGAATGTTAAAAACTCCCTCCATTTGTGTTGGTCTAAATGTGTAAATAAACTACCACACCAAATCAGGTCATATTTATTGTTCAAAGAAATTTCACTTGGATTTGTTGACGAATAAACTCCTTTTGCTCCGAAAGTTTTAACACAAAAATCAACTCCATCTTTATCCAATTCACAAGCAGTTAAATTAGCGGAAGGAAAAGCTGCTTTGAAAAATCTCATGGATCTCCCATGTCCGCATGGCAAGTCCAAAATATTATTGATTTTTTGTTTTTTTAACTTAGCAAGTACTTTTTGTACACAATTCAAAGACCACATACCCCAATAAAAATAAAATTGATTATCACCCAAAAACATAGTATCATTTGGCGAGATTTCTTTATTGAAAGACTTTAGATTTGTAGAGGGAATGAGCAATTTTTTGCTACCTTTTGGTTTAAAGATATTTTTAATGTAACCAAATAATAGTTTTAACATAAATATTTATTTTCGAACTAGTTTTTAATTAACAAAAGTACTTAATTATTTTCTTCAATTCTTTTTTATTGTCTTTTATGTATTCTTGAGCCTTCAATTTTTTTTGGCCGAAGATTATCCTTTTTCCTTTTGGCAACTATATGCCTAATATTTTTCTACCTATTCTTCTAATTGATTCAGGGGTGTTATTCCATAAAAGTTTAATCCCACTTAGTTTTTTAGGTTCGGTTTCTGTTTTTATTTTTTGAGTAAGTAGTTCTACTTTTTGAGTAAGTAGTTCTATTTGTTCTATGTTTAAGGTATTTTTTTTATTGTAATAAAAAATTACTTCTGTCAATATCCCGTTTAATTCTTTGTAATTACTTAGCATCGTATTATTTGTAATCCGGTCTTGCATTTCATTTCTTATGATGTCCAAAATTTCATTTTTTGAATATTTTTTTGTTGCTGCAAAATAACTTTTATCTAAGTCATACTTATTACAAAAATCAAGATTTGATTCATAAAAATAAGAATCAATATATTCTTTAAGAGGGTTTAGGAGTGTGCTATTAAAATCAATATTATTATTAATCAATTTTGAAATATCATGGTAAACATTATCCTCCTCATATAGACCAGGAACTTTAAATCCAAGATCTAGAGCATTGTTTATGGATTCAGTCAAATGAGAATTAAACTTAGGGTTTGATTTTATATCTATAGTTTTATACTTGTCTTTTAGTGTTAAATCGGCTTTCTTACAGAAGTCTTGTATTAAGGCATCAGAAGAACTATTATTTGGAAGAATACCAATCCTCATTTTAACTTTATACTTAGCAACAAGTTTCTCAATTTGGTTATAGAAATTATCCCATTTCATTATTGTTGGAAGCTCTAGTTTAAGTACCGTTGGGAGGTCTAATTTTATTACTGGAAGTTCTAGATTACTATGACCGTTGAGTATTGTTAGAATTAAAAGTCTTTCAACTCCAAAAAAATGTAAAGGGTTGATTCCGTTTTTTAACATTATTTTTTTTGACACCTTGTTTATATATGTGTCTGTAAAGGTCAATTCATTATATAGTGAAACTATAAAATCTGATGACCTTCTACTAAAGCCAATAATAATAATCTTGGATACTTTGGATGAAGAAAGGCTACATATGGTTTCAATTACATTTGGGAGTAAAAAAAATAGTTCGTGACTTAAAATTAGCGAATCATTCAGTTTAAGACTTTTATCTAAAAGATCGATAAAGCCCTTATGGTCAATTTTTTTTTTTGAATTTAAACTTTCAATCATTTGAAGGCTCGGAAATATAAACCCTGTTTTTTGAGTACAGGGGTTTTTATAAGTTTTGAAGAAATCTTGAATCGATGTTGATCCACATTTGGGAGCACCAACATGAATGATTAATGTTTTCATCTTATTATTTTATTTAAAAGTATTTGCTAGTTATATACCCAATATTTTTTTTAATTGTACAAGCTGTTATTCCATAAAAGTTAAGTCAGTTGTTTTAATTGAATCTTTACTGTATAAATCCTTTCTAAATTTATTACCTCTTTTAAGAGCCTCCACAAATTCCTCTTCAGTATATAAAACATTTTTATTAGGAACTCTTCCAACATGTTTCAATGGTGGTTTTCCATCCATAAAGTGGCTGATATTGTGCTGAAGATAAAATTCTGAATTAGTTTCAAAAATATTATAGTAATTAGAATCATCTTTATCTATAAAATGTATCAATAATTCTGCTTCTTTAGGAACCGCAATTAATTGCAAAGCTCTTCTTGATTTGGAACTTTGATTTGTTTTAGAATAATGTACTAATTTATCATCAAAAATTATAGCTTGACCTTTTTTTAAGTTGATTGTTTGAAAATATTTCCTTTTCAATTCAGTTTCAAACTTATCAAAGAAATAGGGTTCATGTAAGCAGGTTATATTCTTGCTGATTTTATGACTGCCGGGAATTACTTCAAGTGTTCCATTAAATTCGTTCGTATCTTGCATTGGAATCCAAATAGTAACTGTGGTATGCTTCGTTTCATCTACAACACTCCAATTTTGATGAACCTCAAACTCGCAGGCGTTTTTAGGTTTTACATAAAAATTACCTGCCAACAAATCATAATCAATTAAATGTTCTTTTATAATAGGTGTAATGTGATTTTTAAAAAGCTCAAAAGCTTTTTTCTTGTATTGAATATTTGTGTCAATAAACGTACAATGATACCGTCCGTCATTAGGATTGAAATTATCGTCTGGATTTAGTTGATGATACTCCTTGTCTATTAAGTCAATAATATTTGGATTATTTAAATCTATTATAATATAGCCTAAATCTTCAAATTGTGACTGAAATAATTCTTTTTTTAATAATTTACGCATGCTTATAATAGATTTTAAAAATTAAAGTAAGTTATTTATCACAATAAAATTGAATTTATTTAACAAAAAATAGTTTCTCCAAGGCTTATTTACCTACTCTTTTAAATGGTTCATGTTATGCCTTAAAAGTTTAAATATACTTAGTTTTTTTATTTTCCTTAATGTATCTGGTTAATGCCTCAAGACAAAAAGCAGTTGTTATCTCTTTTGAACCCCATCCAAAATATTTTTTTGGGCCTCCATAATAGAATGGTAAGATCTTCCAATTACCAAATTCTGTTTGTTCTTGTAAAATAGCATTAACACCTTTCTGTATTGCTTCGGAGTTGCTACTCCAATTTAATAGCGTACAAATCGCAAGTGCTGTTTCTAAAATATTTTTGCCGATTGTGCCATTATTGTTAACATCTGAAAGTATTTTCCGTATGCAAATCTCCCTTACAGGCGATAGTGAATGTATGCCTGCATAATAATTCTTAGAAAGAAAATAGTAATAGTTGTATTTACTCAAATGCCATTTGTCACAATTTTCTTCTTTATCATTTCTAACAATATCCATTAAATATTTAACCACAGACTCGGTTTCTTTACTTTCTCCTAGGTAATTAAGCACATTTGCATTCACTACTCCGTCTATATCATTAGGTTTTGATTCATTTAATTTCCAAAAATAATACAAGTTAAAGGGCTTTAAGCCTTCTCGCATTGCCACCTTCCAATGAGATAAACCTTTAGGAAGTCTTAGACGTGGAACAATCCAAGTATAAAATAAATCATTATTGTTTCGATTGGCTAAAAGAATTTTTTCGTTATTTGGAAATGTGATATTGTTTTGTTTCAAAACGGAAGATACACAAGCAATATCATCCAAATCTGGTGGTATATTTCCGTGATATTGATGTTGTTTTGTCCAGTACCTCCAAATCCCGTTAGCTTCCATTTCTGATAATAGGAATTGGATAGCGTTTTCTATCATTTTTTTGGAAATATCTTCTTCAGAAAAACTCAAACAGTAGCATATCAAGGCAGTGGGAAATGGTGAACTGTCAAACTCACAATCCTCAATCATTTTTGGGTCAGTAGAACGGTATGATATAAACTCTCCAGATTTTAATTGGTTAGCATTTAAAAAAATCAATCCTTTTTTAATTGAAAGGTGAATGCTATTATCTGAATTTTGGTTTATTTTCATTTTTTTAAATTAATACGAAATGGCAACCTCCTTGTTTATTTATTGTAAACTATTGTTCTGCTAAAATGGAGTTGTTTATTGACTATTTCTCTGTTCAGAATAGTTATCACACATTTCTAAAATGTTGTTAATTAACAGATCTCAAATTTTGCCCTTAAAGAAGTTCCTGGCATATCCATTATTTCTTCCATTTCTTTTAATGATTTAAAAGGAATATTAGTTTGATCTAATTCTGCCTCCTTAACAAGCGATATTTGTTTATTTTTTATTAATTCTTTAATTTTATTGTAATCATCAAAAAATGCCAAATTATTTTCTATAATTTCTTTATTAGTTTTAAATATTTCAAGTTTATTTTTTTCAATATGAAAATAAGCTACTTCATATGACTTTATTTTTTTATGGAAAAGAGTAATTTTGTAAGCAATTCTTTTTTTGAAAAATGAGTTATTGGGATGAGACGCGTGTAATAGAGAATGATGATGGATAATAACCTCTCCTTTTCTTAAAGGAATATCGATAGCATATTTATTTATTAATTGGCCATACGCTTCTTCTAAATTAATACTATTAGTCGTCATTCCTAATGGTTTAAAAGGAAACGCCTCATAATTAAAAGATAATTTATGTGATTTAGGAACTAGACGAAAACAGCCATTTCTTCTAGTAGTTTTATCTATTCCAGTCCATATAGCAATTGGAGTATTATTTTTTCCCATATTGTAAAAAGTAGGATCTCTGTGCCATATTAGTTTATTACTTCTTCTCTTTTTAAAAAATAAGGTTGAACTAAAAAAATGGTAGTCATTATTAAGTAACTCATATATTCTTTTTTCTGCTATTTTCTTAAAAAAAGAATTAACCTTTTGACTTTTTTCATTAGAAGTAGATATGTTAGGCACAGTCATAAAATCAAAATTTGTATTTGATTCTTCTTTAATTATAGACTTAACTTCTTTTTTAATTTTAGCGCAATCCTCATTGTTAAATAACTGCAGTTTAACATAACCATATTTCAAAAATTCCTTATTTAAGGTTTCGTCTTTAAAAATACTTAAGTCTTTCATTGTTCTTTTTTTTTGATTAAATACTTATAATTTTATTCTCAAATGAGACTATTTTTTGATTTAGTTCTACTTTGAATACATTTTACTTATTTCATTCAAGATTAACAGGTAACGACTCCAAAGCACGAAAATGGGTAGATTTAAAGTAACTAATATTCTCTTTTGGTCTAGCTAATTTCATAGCCGGAAATTTCTCAATTAAAACTTCTAAAGCTATTCGAACCTCTAAGCGAGCTAATTCTGCTCCTATGCAGTAATGTGGTCCAGCTGCGAAAGCCAAGTGCTTCTTCTTGCCAGTTCTGTTAAAGTTAAAATCATCAGGATTATCAAAATACTTAGGATCACGATTTGCAGAAGCCAAACATAGATGAACTTGAGAATTCTTTGGAATAAATACCCCTGACAATTCAACATCTTTTATCGTGGTTCGCCAAGAGGTTTTCTCTGGCGACTCATATCGCAACACTTCCTCGATAAATGGTTTCATTTTTGAGAAATCATCTTTTAATTCATTAACCAGTTCTGGATTTTCTAATAAAATCAAAACAGAAGAGCTAATAAGCATACTAGTAGTAGTTGTCCCAGCAATCCATAAAAGTTTTAAAATACTAGTTAATTCAGACTTGTTGAATCCTTCACTTTGTAGTATTTTTGTACAAAAAGTATTTTTGTCAAGGCTGTGAATTGTATCTAAATACTTTGAAAAACAACCTTCAAGTTCTGAAAAATAAGTTAATTCGTATCTATTTTCTCCTAAATGTGATTGAATTTCAGCTACCTCTTTCTGTTTTAAGCCAATGAAATTGGCAATCACTTTTTCAGATAATGGGATCGCATAGTCCTTGACAATATCCAATTCTTTGATTGAGATATTATTCAGTATTTTTTCAGCTTCTTCCCGTATTACTTGGGAGAATTTTTTTATTGCATTCGGTGAAAAATAGGGGGCTAAAACCTTTCGTGAACGGTAGTGGTCGATAGGCTCTGCACCAAGTAATACTGAATCCATACCCTTTGCTGGAAGACTCGAAAAAATTTCAGGATTTTTAAGAGCGAAATCTACATCATCATAATTTAATACTTGCCAAAATTCATGCTTTTCAAAGTACTGTACAGGGTTGTAATTCCTTGTTTCTTTCAAAAAAGGGTATGGATTTTTGATGATTTCCAATTGCATTAAATCAGTGCTATTTTTCGAGAAAGAGTCAACATTATGTTTTACTGAATATGATTTTGTGGGATCAATTAAATTTAAATTCACTAAACTGTTATAAGTTGTGTTTAATGTTTTTATTTCACTTTCTTTAAGTGAAATTGTTGGAATAAAGACAACCTTCTTCCGATGCATTTTGGCACTAGTATTTATTGTATTTTTCAAAACAGAATTACCTACAATATTTAGTAAAACATTGTAGTTGTCTTGTATAGCATTTGAAATAGATTGACCTGACAAGCATGTTTTTGTCATCGCCTCGTACCAATAATCTGGTTTTAAAGTGGTTCCAGCAAAAACGACTTTCCCATATACTGAAGAATAAAGATCGACTTCTAGCGGTTTGTGAACTATCGTTTGGAAAAATTTTTGCACTTCTTCTTTTTTGGGACTATTTTCTATAATAGAAGTATGCATTGATGAATTATACTCAATTACCCTATGTTTAAGTTTTTCATTAGATAAAAATAAAGAGACTTTTTCCAAATTTTCATTTCTTAAAAAAATGAAAAAACGTGTAAGTGAAAGTTCAGAAGTAACATAGATTATCCCTTTTAATTTATTTAAAAGATTTTTTCTTTGTGTTTTGGTTATGTCTAGATAGATTAGTACTCCAGGCTCTTTCATGTAAGAATATGTTTTGGAAATGTAATATCCTACCGAAACTGCATCTTGAAAGGAAATTCCTCCTGCTCCATAGCAAGCTGCAACTTCACCTAAACTAACACCAAGGACCGCATCAGGATATACACCCTTAGATTTCCATAAGTCTATCATTCCCATTTGAAGACTGGCAAGTGCCATGACGCGGGTTGATGAAGATTTTTGTAATATTTTGTAGTCCTTGTTGGTATATATTTCCAATAAATTGAAGTTGAATTTTTCTTTACTGATTTTATGATATTTTTGGATTGTATTATTAAACACCTCAGACTCTCTATATAGTTCTTGACCAATGCCATTCCATTTAGTATTACTTCCATGACAAACATAAAGAAGATTATTTTTTTGAGAGTTAAATTTGGATTCTAATTTACTTGATTTTTTATCTAGTAAATTCGTTAAAAAAGCACGTATTTTTAAGTTCATTATAAGTTTAAATTTTGGGAAATATGAATTAAAGAGATATTTTGGTTTTGAATACGACCTAATTGTCTTTTTGAAAAAGTAGTTCAATACTATCTATACTTATAATCAGTTATAACAAAGTTTAAATATAAAGCTAATCTCGAAATTAAGGACTATAAAATATAATTGATTAATTATCACTTTCCACTCAGAATAGTTATTAGGAATAAATCAAAAAAAATTATTTACATAATTCAAATTTTGCTTTTAAATAATTACCAGGTGTTTCCATTATTTCTTCCATTTCTTTTAATGATTTAAAAGGAAGATTAGAAACTTCCAATTTCAACTCCTTAATGAGAGATATTTTGCCGCTTTTTACTAATTTTTTAATATATTCGTAGTTATCAAAAGCTGTTAAATTATTTGTGATGACATCCTTGATAGCACCAAATATTTCAACTGTATTCCTTTCTTCATGAAAGTAAGCTATTTCAAAATAATCTATATCTTTGGGATTAAGAGTTATTTTGAAAGCAATTCTTTTTTTAAAATAAGAGTTGTTGGGGCGAGACCCATGGATTAAAGATTGATGATGAATAATTACTTCTCCTTTTTTTAAAGGAATATCTATAGCATATTTATCTATTAATTCGTTGTATGCGTCTTTTAAATTTGCGCTTCTTGCTGTATTGCCAAGTGTGTTAAAAGGAAATGCCTCATAATCAAAAGATAATTTATGAGATTTTGGAACTACACGAAGACAACCATTTTTTATTGTTGTTTTTTCTACTCCAGCCCAAATATGAATTGGAGGATTATTACTCTTTTGATTGTAATACGTTTGATCTACATGAAAGATTAACTCCTTGCTTTTTCGTTTTTTATAAAATAGGCCAGAAAATCCTAGAGAATAATCACTGTTCAAGTGCTCATAAACTTTTTCTTCTACTATATTCTCAAAAAAAGAATGAAGCCTTCTACATTCTGCATCTGTAGTTGAGGGATTTGGTATTGGAAAAAAATAGTGTTTTTGATGCGAGTGTTTATAAAACTTATCTAATGCTTCATTTTTAATTTTAGAACAATCAGCGCTATTAAATAACTTTAATTTAACATAACCCTCATCTTCAAATTTTTGATTTAATATATCGTTTTTAAAAATTTTAAATTTTGTCATTTTTTAAGTATTTATATTAATGTTAATATATGCTGCAGAGGGTGATAGTGATTTAATTTCAAGTTTCATAAAAGCATTTAATTCAAAAGGAATTTGCAATATGATTTCTTTCAAATTCATATTAGCAATAAAAAAGTTTAACTTATATTTTCCTTTGATGAGTTCTGGGAAGTCTATATCGAATGATAACATTTGTTCGCCATTTTTAAGTTGATAATAAACGGTTTCATAACGAGCTATAACAGTATCAGTAGAAAGAGCAGCATAAAATCTTGTATTAATAGGTTTACCTGAATTAGATATGTTGAATTCAAAATTCACTTTTTCTTTTTGGTGTAATTGGATTTCGGGTAAATTGTTACCGTTTAACATACCTTTTTGGAACTTCAGTTTGAAATTTTCACCTTTAGCAGTAATAGCGTGTAGTTTTATATTTGGATGTGTAGAAAAAAACTGTCTGCTTTCTTTTTTCATTTTTAGTTTGTATGCTTCCAGAGATGTTCTTTTTATTTTAGTGTCTGCTATTTCATATATTTTAGTAATAAGCTCTTCAACTTGTTGAATGTTATGAGTTACTAATAAAATAGTGACACCTTTTTTAGTTAATAATTTTAATTGCGCTATGCATTTTTGGATAAAATTATAATCTCCTACAGCAAGTACTTCATCAAGTAGTAAAATATCTTTTACAAAAGTGATATTAAAAGCATATGCTAATCTAGTTTTCATTCCAGAACTATAATACTTTATGGCTTTGTTGAGGGAGCTATGAGATAACTCAGAAAAGGAAATTACGCTTTCTAACTTTCCTAAAAACTCATTTTTAGGAACTCCTTGAAGGGTAGCAAGTAATTCAAGATTTTCATAACCATTAAGTTCTTGGTTAAAACCTGATGTAAGCTCGTGTATAGCATTTATTTCTCCATTTGTGTATATGTTTCCACTATCTGGAGTTAGCACTCCACTTATAAGTTTCAGCAATGTACTTTTTCCTGCGCCATTGTTTCCTACAATAGTTACAAAATCTCCTTTGTTGATGTTTAAAGAAATGTTAGAAAGGATTATATCATTGTTAGAAACTTTTCCAGTAAAAATTCTCAACAAGGACTTTAAAGAAAGTTCTTTGTTAAAAGATTTTGATACTTTTTGTAATGATATAACTACGTCTTTATCCATTATAAAATTTCAGATATTTTTTGATTAATAGTTCTATACTTTTTTTTGAATATTAAATATATGAATATACTTATTGATATATAAATAAAGCAAATGTAATAATTAGTCGTAACGTTTTGGTTTAAAACTGTTTTTGATATGTTTATAAGTTGATAAAAAGGATTTAATATCATGTAATTCTCATAATCACTAGGTATTGGAAAAACAATTCCTGAGAGATAGAAAAGTAAGCTAAAAAAAATTTTCTGTGCGCCAAAAATGTCTTTACTACTCAATAAAAAAGGCAATATTAGAAATGAGAAAATTGTTGAAAAAACAATTAACGGTATAGAAAGTAATACAGCACTAAAAAAGTTAATTACAGAAAAGGAAGTAGCAAATAGAAGCACAAAAAAAAGAATAATAAATTTCCCAATTAATAAATAGATTGACTCAAAAAAGGCAATTCCAAATGTTGTAAAGATGTTTCTTGGGTGGTTTTTTAAAACACCTGTATATTGAGTTGTTTTTGCTATAGGCTTGTTGATAATATCCATAACAAATTGCCATAAAAACAGCCCTTGTAAAACAAAAATATGGTAATTTTCTATTGAATTACCAATTCTTAAGAAACCGCCCTCAAAAATTAATATCCAAATTAATGCTGTAGCAATATTAGGAGCAAAGTCCCACAAATATTTAAACTTGCTATTTTTGTAATTAGACTTTAAGTCAAATAAAAACAGTTTGAATATTGCTTGAATTGGAAGTTTCTTTTGTTGATTCATAGCAAAATAAAGTTCAAAGATTCTTTAAATACTTTTAAAATTGCAATTATTCTTTTTAATGTGATACTAATATGAAGTATAAGCAATACCCAAAAAGCAGTTTGGTCTATTGTAAACAATTGAATAATCAAAAGTAACGGAAAAATAACCGTATAAAATTCAAATAAAAATATACTATACGCCCTGTCTTTTTTTATTTGGCAAAAATAAACTATTGCGTTATTATATAACATTTTACGTCCAAAAAGAACTAATAGATAAATCAAAGTTCCTATTGAGATTAAATAAAAATCTACAGTTGAAGTGATAAGTGTTGTAAAGAGTATTATTTCTAGAATAAATACTGTTTTTTGAAGTATATTTTTAATAGTATTTGAACTTGTTTTTACAAAAGTGTTGGTGTTAGATTTTATATCATTTTCAAGATCTGTATATTGATGGTTTAAAATTCCTCGTACACCAAATAGAAAAATCCAAAAAAGGAAAATAACATATTCAAATTCTAAAATAGTTTCTATGGATATCAGGCACAAAAAAACAAAAATAGATGGAAAAACATGTGAACCCAATGAATCGGCTATAACTCCCAAAAACCCTTTTTCTTTAAGCCTAATGATAGGGACGTAATAAAAAAAGAAAGTTATAATTGAGAGTGTATAGAAAATAAGGGTATCTCTTTTTAAAAAATACATAAAAAGAATATTTATTGCGATTGTAATTAATAAAACACCAATGGTTTGTTTATTATTCAACTTTTTAAATCCATTATTTTTTCTCGCCAACTTATCTTGCTTAATATCAAAAAACTCACCCATAATACTTACAGTAAGCGCTCCTAAAATCAGACCAAGAAGTAATTTTCCAAAAACCCCGAAATTAATTGTACTTCCAATTATATAGTCAGAATTAAGGATAACTAGATATAGCGGTATTAAGATTTGAGGAATTTTATATTCCCACCAATCATAAATTCTAAAAAGGCGATGAGAAAGAATGTTATACATGTTTTTTTCTTTTTAGCACTCGTCTTGAGCCATTTACTAAGGCTGAAAGTAAATATGGATTAAAATATTTATTAGAGAATAATTCCCCAAAAATTTTAAAGGATCCATTTTGTAGACTAATTAATAACTTCCTAAGTCTAGATTCCACAATTGATGTATTGAGGCTTTTCTTCTCTCCATCGGTCATTAATGGATCAAACTTTTTCTGCATATAGATTCGATCTTGAATAACTCTTTCTATAAATGCAATATCTGATCTATTATCACATACGTTATCGTCTGAAACATGTTTTGTCCAAAATATTTTATAAGTACCGCCTATTTTTTTAATAGTATTGTTTAGTATAAGGTTAATCGTTAATTCCCAATCATCACAAACTTTAATGTTTTTATCCCATGACATGGTTAATGATGATTTTCGGACCATCATAGAAGAAGAGGGGAAAATGCAATGCGACAAAATGTGTTTTCTCATTTCTGAATTTGAAAAAACAAATACATCACTTTCAATTTCATTTTGAAAAATAGAGAGATTAGAAAAACGCTTTAAATTTCCTGCAATAGATTTTTGACTTCTAGACCAGTTAGAAAAAAAGAGATCTAAATTGTATTTAATCATATAATTTAACGATTCCTCAATAAACATAGGAGACCATGTATCATCAGAATCTAAAGTGCAAATAAACGTACCCTTAGAATGTTCATAACCTGTTTTACGTGCGCTTGCTTGCCCTTGATTCTCTGTATGCTTTATATATTTGATAGTATCAAAAACCTTTAATGCTGACTGGAGATCATCCGTAGAGCCATCATCGACTACAATAATTTCAAAGTTTTTATATGTTTGATCAAGAATAGATTGAATACTTTTAGATATGCAATGCGATCTATTAAAAACCGGAATTATTATGGAGACAAGTGATTGTTGCAAAACGTATAATTAGATTAATTTAATAATATATCAAGGACTTTCTTTTCTGAAGGATATTCTTTTTTCTCTATATCTTTTAATGTTTCTCTTGCATTTTCAGCAATTAACTTCCAATCTTTTTTCATTTGCCAGGCTCTTTCCATAGCTATATCAAAACCTACTGTTGTTGGTGCTCCTATGAAGCCATTATAACTGTCTTGAATTACTTCATTTACTCCTCCTGCATCACCCATTATACAGATTTTACCTATAGACATTGCTTCAAGCATTACTAAAGGCATTCCTTCATGTTTAGACGAAAGAATTAGACCATGTGCATTTTTCCATTCCTCCTCAAGGTCTAGTTTAAAATCGCTTATTTCAACATTTTTAAGTTTATAATAGGCTATTCTGTTTTTCAAGACTTCGTGGTCCATACCACTTCCAATCATTTTTAATTTAATAGGTCTTTTTTTCCATTTTTCTTGAGCTAATATTCTCAATAAAACATCTTGTCCTTTTTCAGAGAAGTAATAACGACCTACACATAAAAAATTAAAGGTGTCTACTTCAAAATCAGTTTCAGGGAAGTTATTTAATGTTTGAAATTTGTTAGGATTATAAACTACTGTAGCATTTTTGATTTTAGAACATATTTGTTCTTCTGTAATTTTGAGATTGTGCTCTGAAACAAAAAAATTATGCTTGGCTTCTAGAAGTGATTTTTTCGCTTTTGCTACAGCATCTTTTCCTTGAATAAAACTTGTTTCGATAACTTTTTGTGATATGGTATAATATTCAATTCCCAATTTGTTACATATCCAGGCGTAATCTAACCCATCATAATTAATTCCCTGAGAAATAATTACTTTATCATAATTATACTTTTTTAAAAGAGTTGTAAGTCCTTTTTTACGAAATATTTGATTGATAAGATAATGGCCTTTGTACCTTTCAATAAAAGGGAATCTTATTTTTATAAGAAGTTTATAGGCGAACCGATACCCAAAATTTAAACTGTTTAAAATTGAGAAAATTGCGACACCGTCATCTTTTAAAGATTGAATTTTATTATGATCGTAATCTATAAAATCTTTATATAAAGTAACATTATACTTTTTAGCCTTAAGAAGTTTAGCTACGTTATTCCATAACTCCTCACTTCCGCCCCAAGATTCAGAACAACTAGAGATAATCAAAAATCTATTTTTCCCCACAAAAAATCTTTTAATATATGCCAAATATAACTTTTTTATTTGCGTAAATTAATTATGTTTTAGTGTTTTTTTTATAAAAACCACTCATTAATCATTAGAGTTAAGTGATAAAAAAAATGTTAATTGCATGGTAATATCACATATTTATTTGAGCATTAAATAGTTAAGTGTATTAAGATTATTTGCAAAAACAACAACATCTTACCAATACAAAACTTAAAGAAAAAAAGTGATAGAACAGAAAGAACAATCAAATTTTAATGTATTTGATTAATTACCTGTTTTAAATCAACCAATCAAATATTAATTCATATTTTTACTTCTGAATAATTATTTTGTAGAATTAAAAAATATTTAATGAAAAAAGTATTGGTGACAGGTGGTGCTGGATTTATCGGATCACATTTATGTAAGCGATTATTAAATGAAGGGAATGAAGTGATTTGTTTAGATAATTACTTTTCAAGTAATAAGAGTAATATTATAGACTTAACGTCTAATCCATATTTTGAAATGGTAAGGCATGATATCACACAGCCTTATTTTGCAGAAGTTGATGAAATATATAATTTGGCATGCCCTGCAAGTCCAATATATTACCAACATGACCCTATAAAAACAATTCAAACTTCTATTCTTGGAGCAATTCACATGTTAGGCTTGGCAAAACGGTTGAATGCAAAAATATTACAAGCAAGTACTAGCGAAGTTTATGGAGATCCATTAGTACATCCGCAAAAAGAAGATTATTGGGGAAATGTAAACCCAATTGGTTTGCGTTCTTGCTATGATGAAGGTAAGCGATGTGCAGAAACGCTGTTTATAGATTACAATCTTCAAAATAATGTTGCCATTAAAATTGTTAGAATATTTAACACCTACGGACCTAATATGAACGTGAATGATGGTAGAGTAGTTTCCAATTTTATCGTACAAGCATTAAAAGGTGAAGACATTACTATTTACGGTGATGGAGAGCAAACAAGATCGTTTCAATATGTTGATGATTTGGTAGAAGGTATGATGCGAATGATGCAATCTGAGCCTTCATTTTTAGGCCCAGTAAACCTAGGAAACCCTAATGAGTTTAGTATGTTACAGTTGGCTAAGACTATTATATCATTAACAAATAGTACTTCTAAGATTGTACATTTGCCACTGCCTAAAGATGACCCTAGACAGCGACAACCAGATATATCATTGGCGAAGGAAAAACTCAATGGATGGCAGCCAACAATACAACTAGAAGAAGGATTGAAAAAAACCATTCATTATTTTGATAAAAAGTTAAAGAAAACATCTTAATTAAGAGATTGATGTGAATTAAACATGAACTCACATGAACTAAACACGAACTCACATGAACTAAACATGAACTAAACATGGAGTAAACATGGAGTAAACATGGAGTAAGCATGGAGTATCTATGGAGTATCTATTGATTCATTTTAATAATAATTTGATAAAAGATTAAGTTTTTTTTATGAATAACCTGTTTACAACTTCAGTAAATTTTTAGACTATCAGAAAGTAAAGTATTGATATAAATTTTAAATTTGTTTACTGATGATAATAATTGATGAATGTCCCCTCGAGCGGAGTCGAGAGGTTATTTTTATGGAGGCTATCAATATAACAAGGTCTCGACTGCGCTCGACCAGACACATAAAGTGTATTTGTTTTGAATTTAGATAATAATAATGAAGAAAGTTTTTATAACAGGTGTAGCAGGTTTTATAGGATTTCATTTGGCAAAAAAGTTAGTTGCTGAAGGCTATAACGTCTTTGGGATTGATAATTTGAATGATTACTATGATGTAAATTTAAAATTAGCACGATTAAAGGAACTAGGTATTGACACTTCAAATCTAGTTGACAATAAGGAGGTTAAAGGAAGTATTACTTTTATAAAACAAGACTTAAAAGACTTAGAACCTTTAAAAAATCTATTTAAAAAACACCAATTTGATTACGCTGTTAATCTCGCTGCACAAGCAGGAGTTCGCTATTCGTTAATCAATCCGTTTTCTTATGTAGATAACAATATTACAGGTTTTTTAAACCTATTAGAATCTTGTAGAGCAACTCCAGTAAAACATTTGGTGTTTGCATCTTCTAGTTCTGTATATGGATTGAGTGAAGAAGTTCCATTCCATGAAGATAATTCTACCGATCATCCGTTGGCTATCTATGCAGCAAGTAAAAAAGCAAATGAAATGATGGCGCATTCTTATGCGCATTTATATAATATACCAAGTACTGGATTGCGTTTCTTTACAGTTTACGGACCTTGGGGAAGACCAGACATGGCATTATTTCTTTTCACCAAAGCAATAATAGAAGATAAAGAATTTGAAGTTTTTAATGATGGTGACATGAGTCGCGATTTTACTTATGTTGATGATATTGTAGAGAGTATAAAACGCTTGATTCCGTTGGCACCAAAAAGTAACAACCCAAAATTTGATGCTAAGCATCCAACACCATCAAAGAGTAAAGCACCTTATCAATTGTTTAATATTGGTAATAATAGTCCTGTTGCGTTGATGAGTTTTGTTGAAGAAATTGAAAAAGCGTTAGGAAAAAAAGGAAAGAGAGTCTTTAAGCCAATGCAAGATGGCGATGTGAAGTCAACGTATGCAAATGTTGAAAGTCTGTTTGAATATATAGACTTCAAGCCAGAAACTAAACTGAAAGATGGTATTAGAGCCTTTGTAGATTTTTATTTAAAATTTTATAACTGTTAATGGCATTAGAAGTAAAAATATATCAAAAAGAAAATAATATAAAAATAGGACGTCTTATAAAAGATAGTTTAAGTGATATATATACCTCACGTTTTTTAGCCAAGCAGTTGGCCGTAAGAGATATAAAAGCACAGTATAGACAATCGTTTTTAGGTGTTTTTTGGGCTTTTATAACACCGCTAACTACTGCGTTTGTTTGGATATTTTTAAATGAAACGGGCACGATACAATTGACAGATACAGGAGTGCCATATCCAGTATATGCCTTTTCAGGAACTTTATTATGGTCTATTATTGTGGAGTCAATTAACTCACCAACATCAAACACCAATGCTGCCAAAGGCATACTATCTAAAATTAATTTCCCTAAAGAAGCCTTGGTTATTTCTGGAATTTATAAGTTGCTTTTTAATAGTGCTATCAAGATAGTTTTGCTTGTGGTATTTGTGTTCTTTTATGGAGTTGGTTTTCACACATCATTGTTCTTATTTCCTTTGACAATTATTGGTGCTATTTTGTTTGGTACAACGATTGGTTTATTTATCACACCAATTGGAATGCTTTATAATGATATATCTAAAATTATTACGATAGGCTTGGGTCTTTTGATGTATGTAACACCAGTAGTTTATGTAATGCCTAAAGAAGGGATTATGAGAACAATCATGCAATACAATCCTTTTACGCCATTATTAGTTACGACAAGAGATTTTGTAACAGGAGCAACACCAGAATACGTATCTTATTTTTTGATACTTGTTTTGGCATGTATTCCCTTGTTTTTTCTTGGCTTGATATTTTACCGAATTTCTATTCCTATACTAGTTGAACGAATGAGCGCATAATGAAGAAAGATAACGATATATTGGTAGAAGTAGAGGGACTTTCAAAAAAGTTCTGTAAAGACCTGAAAACAAGTTTATGGTATGGTCTCAAAGACTTAACTTCTAATGTTTTTGGAAATTCACAAGAACGCACACTGCGCGAAAAAGAGTTTTGGGCAGTCAAAGACATTAACTTTACCTTGCGTAGAGGAGAGTGCTTGGGATTGATAGGGCACAATGGTGCAGGAAAATCTACTTTACTTAAAATATTAAACGGACTTATAAAACCAGATGAAGGTAAAGTAACCATACGAGGAAAAGTAGGGGCACTAATTGAATTAGGCGCAGGTTTTAACCCAATACTTACAGGAAGAGAAAATATTTATAATAATGGTGCTGTTTTAGGTTTTACGAGAAATGAGATTGATGCAAAAGTAGAGGAGATAATTGATTTTGCAGAGATACGTGAATTTATTGATATGCCTGTGCAAAACTATAGTAGCGGAATGAATGTGCGTTTGGGTTTTGCTGTTGCTGCACAAATGGAACCTGATGTTTTGATTATTGATGAGGTATTGGCAGTTGGAGATTTAGGATTTATATTAAAGTGCTTTAAAACGATTGATGAAATTTTGCCAAACACAGCCATTGTTTTTGTATCACATAGTATGCCTATGGTCTCAAGAATGTGTACCCAAATTATTTTGTTGGAAAATGGAGTATCAAATTTCCAAGGTGAAAACGTATCAAAAGGGATAGATTTATACTATCAACGCTTTGCAAATAATGAAAGTAATGTGGTATTTGATGATGGGAGTTTGAAGTTAATAGAATCAAAATTGGTAGATTCTATCAATAATCAAAAAATTACAGAATTAAATTGGGGAGACGATTTGAAATTAAATTTTAAATTTAATTATAACAAGCCTATTGATTTACCATTATTTAATATTATAATAATGGATAAAGAACAAAGACCTGTAGCATTATTAGAAAGAAATGACACTTTATCTAATGTTAAAAAATCTAATAATGAGATGGAATTTTATGTAACACATAAAAACATTCAATTATCAAAGGGGATTTACTCTATAAGTTTAGCCGTATTAAAGGCAGAAAATCTCGAGCCATTATTAAGGGTAAATGATATTATTAATTTTCAAATATTACATGAATTAGAAAGTTGGCAGCCTTTTTTACTAAAAACTATTTATGAAAGTTAATATATTAATAGCGGGATTTCAAAAGTGTGGGACTTCTGCACTACACTCATTTCTTTCAGGACATCCAAATATAATCGGTTCTTATCCAAAAGAATTAGACTTTTTTAATTATAATAATAATTTTGAAAAAGGATCAAAATATTATCACACATTTTTTAAAAATAAAACGTTTTCTTCATTAAGAGGTTTTAATTATTTAGAATCATCACCATCATATTTAACGGGTATGAATGTTTTAACCACAGCAAATAGAATTAAAAAGTATAATGGTAGGATTAAGATTATTGGACTTGTCAGAAATCCCAACGATAGAGCATTTAGCGCTTGGAACATGTATAGAAAAAGATTTTTAGAGAATAATGGTGATTGGTGGTTTAATTGGGTTGAACATCGAACTGGGAAAAAACCTATTGCAATACGAAGAAGTAAAGAAGAATATAAAGATTTTTCATTGTTTATTGAAAAAGAATTAGAGGCTCTTCAAAAAGGTAATATTATTGAATGTCCTATATTAAACAATGGGAATTATTATAGAAGTATTCAAATTTATAAAGATATTTTCGCAAACGATTTCTGTATTTTCAAAAATGAAGATTTAAATGAATCAACAAGTATAACACTAGAAAAAATATCTTTTTTTTTAAACTTAGCGAATTATAGTTGGGATAAATTTGATGGAATAAAGGTTTTTAAAGGAAATTATACAGATAATATCCCTGAAAAGGCGAAATCTTTATTAACAGAATATTATTTAATTTCTAATGAAAAGTTAAAGAAACTAACAGGAATATCTTATTAATTTAAAATGATTAACGTTACAAAAACATTTTTACCACCACAATCAGAATATGAACTCATTTTAAAAAGGGCTTGGAATTCTTGTTGGTTGACCAATCGAGGTGTTTTAGTACAAGAATTAGAATCAAAGTTAAAAGATTACTTGAAGGTACCTAATATCATTGCTACAACAAATGGCACTTTACCATTGCAAATAGCGATAAAGGCTTTGGGATTAATAGGGGAAATAATTACTACTCCTTTTAGTTATGTTGCGACTACATCTAGTATTGTTTGGGAAGGTTGTACTCCTGTTTTTGTTGATATTCATTCAGAATATTTAACCATTGATGAAACAAAGATTGAAGCTGCGATAACTTCAAAAACTTCAGCAATATTGGCTACTCATGTTTTTGGAAACCCATGTGCTGTAGATGAGATTGAAAAGATTGCGAAAAAATACAACTTAAAAGTAATCTATGATGCAGCACATTGTTTTGGAGTTACTTATAAAGGAAAATCTATTTTTAATTATGGAGATGTGAGTACATGTAGTTTTCATGCTACTAAATTGTTTCATACAGGTGAAGGAGGATGTATGATTTCAAATGAAGATTCATTAAATGAAATGCTTTTCGACAGTCATAATTTTGGTCATAATGGACCAGGAAAATTTAGTCGAGTAGGTGTTAACGCTAAAATGAGTGAACTTCAAGCTGCCATGGGTTTAGCTGTTTTCCCACATTTAAATTATATATTGAATGAACGTAAGCGTGTTGTAAATATTTATAATGAAGAATTATTTTCTACTAGTATAAAAAACTTGAAAATTAGAGAGCATACAATATGGAATTATAGTTATTACCCAATCATATTAGATAATGAGGAAACTTTATTAAAATTGATTTCTACCTTAGAAAGAGAAAATATATTTACAAGGAGGTATTTTTTCCCGTCTTTAAATACTATAGAGTATGTTAATTATCAAGAAATGCCAATTTCTGAGGATATTTCTAAGCGCGTATTGTGTTTACCTCTTTTCGCAGAATTATTAAATGAAGATGTTAAAAGGATAGTTGGAATCATTAAAAAAGTACTATAGATGACACAATTTCTCTGGCAAAAACCAATCTTTATTTTAGGTAACCCAAGATCAGGTACATCCTTGTTGCGATTAATGCTAGACAGTCATTCCAATATATGTATTCCTCCAGAATCTCATTTTTTTCTCTGGTTAGAAAATAAATATGGAGAATGGAATAATTTATTATTAGATAATTATATTGAAGACTTATTTAATTCAACAAAGTTTGAAACTTGGAATATAAATAAAGATAATTTAAAACTTTTCTTAACAGATAAAAATGTTTTAGATTATAGCCATTTAAATAGTTTGATTTATTACTTCTATTCTTTAAAAACTAATAATGATATTGTTTATTGGGGAGATAAGAATAGTTTGTGGAAAGAGAAACTGTATAAAATTAAGGAGTATTATCCTGATGCATATTATATTTATATAATTAGAGATGGGAGAGATGTAGCATGCTCTTATAAAAACTTACACAAAAGAGAAATTAAATCAAAATATGCACCAAAACTTCCTCAAGATATTAGTGTTATTGCTAATAGTTGGGTAAATAATAATAACTATGTAGAGAATTATTTAAAATTAATTAATTCTAAAAATATTGTTCAGATTAAATATGAAGATTTAATTAAAGAGCCTAAAAAAACTTTGGTCAGTGTTTTAAACATGCTGAAATTAGATTATATGGATAAGCAATTGAAGTATTATAAAAGACCTAAGAATGATATTGAACCTGAATTGTTTTTTGATTGGAAAGAAAAGCTAATGCAACCTCCTTTAACTAGCAATATTGGCAAATATAAAAAAGAACTTAGTTCTAATGAGATTGAGTTATTTAATAATCTTGCAAAAGAAGTCTTAGAAAAGTATAGTTATATATGAAAAATTCTAAATCTTATTACAATAGTTTAGCTAACACTTATAGTGTTCAAGTAAATGATAGAATTAAATATTTAAACGCCATTGATGACTTTATAATCAATGACAATCTTAATGTGGTAGATAATTATCTAGACATAGGTTGTGGTGATGGAAGACGTTCCGTAAAAATTTCTGAAAGTATTAATGTTAAATATGAAACAATATTGGTTGATGATAGCTTAAAAATGTTAAGTAAATTTGAAGGAAAACCAAATATAAAAACCTTTAATCAATCTATATTTGATTTTAATCATTCTGATAAATTTAACCTTATAACTTGTTTGTGGAATGTTTTAGGTCATTTTCCATCTAAAGAAGCCATAATTAGTTTGTTTCAAAAAATTAATGATTTACTAGTTAATGGAGGTGCTTTTATTTTTGATGTTAATAATAGATATAATATTTCTCATTATGGTTACGAAAATGTTGAGAGAAATTTAAAAAATGACAAGTTAAACATGGAAAATAATGGCTGGTTTAAATTAGGGAATGAGCCAAATCAAACAAAAGTTTATGTACACTCTCCATTTGATATTGAAGAATATTTATTAGATACTGATTTGATTCTTGAACAAGTTAAGTATATAGATTATAAAACTGGTGAACCAAAAGAAACTTTTTTTGAAGGACAATTATTGTATAAAATAACAAAAAAATGAGTCTTGTAGATTATCCTTTAGTGAGTGTGCGTCTTATGGTTTATAACAATGAACCATTTATTAGAGAAGCTATTGAAAGTATTCTTATGCAAAATACAGAATTCAAGGTGGAAATTGTTGTTGGTGATGATTTTTCAACTGACAATACCTTGAAAATAATCAGATCATATGAAAGCACAAAAAAAATTAAAATAAAGATTTTGGATAGACCTGTTGGTGGAGAGTATTGGTGCAAAAGAAAAAATAAAAATGCTTCAGTTCGAACAAACTTTATGGACATTGTTGAAAATTGTAGCGGAAAGTACATTGCATTTTTAGATGGAGATGACTATTGGGCTGACCCTTTAAAATTGCAGAAACAAGTAAGTTTTTTAGAACAAAACACGGATTTTGGTATTTGCTTTCATAATGTGGCCATTTATGATCAAGAAAACAATAAATTAATAGATGATAATATTACAAGAGAAGTTAAAGAAACTACAGATATTATTGAATTAGCTAATGGGAATTATATTCATACTCCATCTGTAATGCTAAGAAATGATTTTGTTATTCCAGATTGGTTTGAAAAATCGCCTATTGGAGATTGGACATTATATATGATTGTATTAAAAGAGAAAAAAATAAAAAAGTTGAAAGAAGTTATGAGTGTATACCGTACACATGATACCTCTATATGGTCTAGACTTTCACAAGAAGCAAAAATTAATAGAACTCTGACATCAGTTAAACTTGTTTTGGAAAATCTTGAGTTACCAGTTGCAGTAAAAGGAATTTTAATGAATATAGTTCCTGATAAAAGTAAAAAACTTAAGAGAATAAATACTGTTTTAAATAGAGTTAAGAAATTTTTAAGAATATTATAATGAATTTTTTAATATCTATTTGTATTCCAACTTATAATGGCTCAACAGTTATTGCAGATGTTCTTTGTCTACATTTATTTTCGGTAGTTAAACATGAACTATTAAACACAAGTAATTGATGAATAATAAACCACTTGTTTCTATTATCATCCCAAACTACAATCATGCTCTTTATTTAAAGGAACGATTGGATAGTATTTTTAATCAAATTTTTCAAGATTTTGAAGTTATTTTATTAGATGATTGTAGTACAGATGCTAGTAGAGAGATACTAACGAAATACGCAGAAAAAGAGAAGGTTAGTCACTGTGTTTTCAATGAAATTAATTCAGGAAACACTTTTGATCAATGGAACAAAGGAATTGCATTGGCAAAAGGAACTTATATTTGGATTGCTGAAAGTGACGATTATTGTGAAAACAATTTTTTAGAAAAAGTATTGACTCCACTGCTAGAAGATAAGGAGATTGTATTATCATATTGTCAATCTAACAGAGTGAATGCTAAAAGTAAGGTTACTGGCAGTTGGCTCAAACAAACCCAAGAATTAGATGACACTTTGTTCTTAAGTGACTTTACTTTAAACGGAAATGAATTTATAGAACGCTTTCTAATTTATAAAAATGTAATACCAAATGCAAGTGCGGTTGTTTTTAGAAGACAGTCTTTAGAGGATTTAGGAAGTTTAGAAAGAGTTTCTAAATTTAAGTATTGTGGAGATTGGATACTGTATTTTAACTTGATAATAAACAATAAAATTAGTTATGTTTCTGAATCGCTAAATGGGTTTAGATATCATAGTGAAAGTGTAATTGCTACTGCCAATAAAAGTGAAAATAGAATTGATATTATAGATATTGAACTTACAACCAAAGATGAATTTATTAAATTTCTGAGAAGTAAAAACCCTTTAAACCTAAGAGAAATATTAGTAAATGAAAGAGCAACTAGGAAAATATTGAAATACGAAAAGGCATTACTATTAATTAGAAACAATAATAAAATAAAAGGTTTTATTCTATTATTAAGCGTGTTAGATGTTTTTAAGAGGAAATTTAATTTTGGAAAAAAAATGAGAACGAAGATTGCTAATTTATTTAACTTTAAAAGAAATTAATGATTTCAATAATTATATGTTCGCGAACTAAAAGTTTGAAAGAAACTTTTAAGAAAAACATTGAAGACACTATTGGCTGTGAATATGAATTGATTGTAATTGACAATTCACAAAATAAATATTCAATTTTTGAAGCATATAATAGTGGAATTGAAAAAAGTAGCGGTGAATATTTATGTTTTATTCATGATGATATTTTGATGCATACAATTGGTTGGGGAACAAAACTTCAAGAAATTTTTAATGAAAATGAAGAAATAGGTTTAATAGGTGTTGCAGGAACAAAAATTAAAACAAAAATGCCTTCCGCTTGGTGGGAATGTCCAAAAAATAAAACTGCAGTAAATATTATTCAACACCATAAAGTAAAAGAGAAAGAGATAATTTATCATGGATTTGATTCAAATGATTTAATTGAAGTTGCTGTAGTTGACGGCGTTTTTATTGCAATAAGAAATAAAGATGAGTTGAAATTTAATGATGAATTAAAAGGATTTCATAATTATGACATAGATATATCTCTAAAATGTATTGAAAAAGGGTATAAAGTATATGTTACAAATCAACTATTGATTGAACATTTTTCTTCTGGAACTGTAAATGAAAAATGGGTGAAATCTACATTTGATTTTTATAAATTGAATAAAGATAAATTGCCAATAAATGTTGGTAGTAATAAACTTGACACCAAATTGGAAAACTTAAATGCTATTAGATTTATCACTAATGCAGTAGAATTTAAAAAACATAAAATTGCATATACAATTTGGTTGAAATTGTTATTTACAGCACCCTTTTTGAAATTTCACCTTCAATTTTTGAAAAGTAAATTAAAAAAGATTTTTTAATGATTGCAATTGTAATACCATATTATAAACATACTTTTTTTGAAGAGGCACTGCAATCGTTAGCCTCTCAGACAGACAAACGTTTTAATGTTTATATTGGCGATGATGCGAGTCCAGAAAATCCAAAGGAATTAATTGAAAAATATAACGAGCAATTAAATATTAAATATCTTCGATTTGACAATAATTTAGGAAGTACCTCTTTGACTCAGCAATGGAAACGTTGTATTGACTTAATTGAAGGTGAAGAATGGATTCTATTATTAGGTGATGATGACTATCTTGGAGACAATGTTATTGAATCTTGGTATAGTAATTTGGAAGTGTTTAAAGAGAAATCTAATGTAATCCGTTTTTCTACTAAAGTAAAGAATGAAAAAGCAGGAACTATTTCAAAAACAGTTACGCATCCAATTTGGGAAAAACCAATAGACTCATATTATCGTAGATTTAAAGGGAAAAGTAGAAGTTCATTATCAGAATATATATTTTCAACTACATCATATAATAAATTTGGTTTTGCAGAACATCCTCTTGCTTGGCATAGTGATGATAGGATGTGGTTAGAATATTCTGAAAACAAAGATATCTACACTATCAACGATGCGCAAATCTATATAAGAACTTCAGAAATTAATATTTCTGGAAAACAAGATAATTTTGACTTGAAGAATATGGCTTCAATTCAATTTTATAAATATCTTGTTTCTAATAAATTAACTCACTTAAATAAAAATAAAAAACTAGAGTTCATCTTGCAATATGAATCATCAATAAAGAAGGTTAGAGAGTTGAAAATGGATGAATGGAAATTTTTGGGAAGGTTGTATTTGAAGTATTTTAAAGTAATTTATGTTTTAAAATATAGTAAACGGTTTTTAAAAAGTAGATTTATATGAATCCACTAGTTTCAATTATTATTCCGTCATACAATAGAGAAAAACTATTGACAGAAACGTTAAATAGTGTTTTAAATCAAACCTATAAAAATTGGGAATGCATTATTATTGATGATAGATCTACAGATAATACATTAGATGTTATTAATAGTTACGCTACTAAAGACTCTAGATTTAGGCTTATTTTAAAACCTAATGAAATAAAGAATGGAGCAAGTATTTCTAGAAATATTGGTTTGAAAGAGAGTAAAGGAAGTTATATTCAGTTTTTAGATTCTGATGATATTATTGCAGAGAATAAATTAGAAGAACAAATTAAAAAACTTTCATCAGAAGATAAATTTTCAATTGCTACTTGTAAATGGGGATTGTTTCAAAACAAAGAGGATGAATTTTTACTTTTCGAAAACAACATTGATTATAGAGATTTTACTAAATCAGAAGATTATTTTGATATCATTGGTTTGAAGGGTGGTTTTTTTCCGCCACACGTTTTTTTAATAAGTAAAGAATTAATTGATATTTCAGGATATTGGAATGAAGAATTAACAATGAATGATGATGGCGAGTTTTTCTTTAGAGTTTTGTCTAATTCTAAAAAAATCCTTTTTGCTGACTCAACTTATGTGAAATATCGAACACATTCTGGAGAGAATTTAAGTATGTTAAACTCACTGGATAAAGCAAAGAGTCTAATAAAAAGTTGGATGCTTATAGAATCTTTATATTTGTTGAAATATAAAAACACAATTTTTCTTGATAAGAAAAAGGAAAGTGTTTATTTTGAAATTAAAAGAACGTATCCAAAATTAATAAAAGAAAATAAGTTATTTTTCAAAAAGCAATTAAAAGCAGATAATTTGTTTTTGAAGGCAACTAAATTAAAAAGAAGAATATTAAAAAGATTAAAAATTATTTTTTCAAAATAGAATGAGAAAAAAATATAATCCATCAAAAGACTTACAAGAATCAACTGCAAACTCTTATAATTATAGAATTGTAATGCCATTGCATATTCCTAATTTTGAAGGTTATTTTAAAGATGCATTCACTATTTTTAAGATGTCATTGCAATCTCTGTATAAAACAATTCATCAAAAAACTGCAATTACGATCGTAAATAATGGGAGTTGTGATGCTGTTGTTGATTTTTTGAATGATGAATTTAAAAAAGGAACTATTCATGAGGTTATCCATACAGAACCAATAGGGAAATTAAATTCGTTGTTAAAAGTTTTGAGAAATATAGAAGAAGAGTATGTTACTGTTTCTGACGCTGATGTACTATTCTTAAACGGATGGCAAGATAGTACAACCCAAGTTTTTAATGTATTTCCTAAGGCTGGAGTTGTTGGAATCATACCACAATTCAAATTATATACAACGTTTAGTTATAATTTACTTTTTGATAATTTTTTTTCCAAAAAACTGCAATTTACTAAAGTGATTAATCCAGAAGCATTAATCAAATTCTATAAAAGTATTGGTTGGGATGATACTTATAACAAAGACTATTTAAAAACTAATTTAACTTTAGAATCAGATACTAAAGTGAAAGCAATTGTTGGTTCTGGTCATGTTGTTGCAACCTATAAGAATGAAGTTTTTGAGCAATTGCCTATAGAAAATAGTACCTATCAATTAGGCGGAAATAGTGAAAGACTATATCTAGATGAACCAGTTTTAAAAACTGGAGGATGGCGATTGACAACCAATAATAATTATGCCTATCACCTAGGAAATGTATTTGAAGGTTGGATGCTTGAAGAATTAAATGCCATTAATGATGAATCAGATAGGGAAATAATAAAAAGCAGTACTGTTTTATTAAAATCGTCTAAGTGGAAGTATAATTTGAAAAACCATTTGTTTAGAAAGTTATTATCAAGAAAAAGCATTTTTAAAAGAATGCTAATCAGAAAAGGATTAGATAAAACTATAGCTGAGAAGTACTAATATGACCAATCATAAATTTACCCTACTCATTCCTACAAAAAACAGATTAACAGAATTAAGATTCACGTTAAAGAAACTTCAATTTATATTAGAAAATCCATTAGTAGATTGTATAATATGTGATGATGGTTCTACAGATGGCACTTCTGAATATTTAACTGAAAATCACCCAAATATAAAAGTTATAAGAAACAGGAGTTCAAAAGGAATTCATGCAGTCAGAAATAAACTTTTAAGCCTTGTAAAGACGCCTTTTGCTCTTAGTATTGATGATGACGCACATTTTATTACTGAAGACGTATTAAAAAACATTGAAGAATATTTTAAGAATAATGAAAAGGTTGGGTTGGTTTCTTTTCGCGCTTTTTGGAGTTTAAAGGAGCCGTTATCAACAAATACAATTGAAAAGCCAGTTAGAGTAAAAAGTTTTGGAGCAGTTGGTTTTGCAATGAGAATGAAAACATGGAATGAAATCCCAAAGTTATTGGAATGGTTTAAGTTTTATGGTGAAGAAGACTTTATTGCATTTCAACTATTTAAAAAAGGATGGAAAATTGATTATTTGCCAGAAGTACTAGTGCATCACAGAGTAGATGTAAAATCACGTAAAAATGATAAAGATTATAGATTAAGATTGCGAAGGTCATTGCGTTCAGGTTGGTATCTGTACTTTTTATTTTATCCGTTGAAAGAAATTCCAAGAAGATTTTTCTATACATTGTGGATGCAACTAAAATTAAAAGTTTTCAAAGGAGATTTTAAAGCACTAATTGCAATTATACAGGCGCTTTTTGATGTGATTCTGAATATTCCGAGGCTTTATAAAAATAGTAATCGACTAACAAATAATGAGTTTGATGCGTATCAGAAAATTGCAGATGCTAAAATTTATTGGAAGCCATAAATTAATTATATTTACATCAGTTTGAAATCAAAAAAGAACATAGCAATTATTCCTGCACGAGGAGGCTCAAAAAGATTACTCGATAAGAATTTAAAACTATTGGGAAATAAACCCTTGATTGCATATAGTATTGAATATGCTAAGAGCAATGGAATTTCTGATATTATAGTTTCAACTGATGATGAGCGTATAAAATTAATTGCCCAAAAATATGGAGCAATAGTTCAAGATAGACCAAAACACCTGTCAACCGATACTTCACCTACAATAGATACTTTAAAATATGTTGTTGAAAACCTTGACACAGTATATGACAATGTCATTTTATTGCAACCAACAAATCCATTGAGACCTAAAAATTTACTTGTTGATGCTTTAAAACTATTTAATACAAGTGATTTTGATAGTTTGATGACGGTTACACGTAACCATCAAAAATTTGGAAAAATAATTGATGGTAACTTTATTCCATATAATTACAAAATTGGGCAGCGAAGTCAAGATTTAGAACCCTTATTTTTTGAAAACGGATTGTTATACATAACCAAAACAAACCTTATCAAACAAGGGAAAATAATGGGAGATAATAATCATGCAATGATAGTAGATCATCTATTTTCTCAAATTGATATTGATACGCAAGAAGATTTTGAGTATGCTAATTATATTCTAAAAAATTATGCAAATGATTAATCCTTTTATAGAAATATCAGGAAGAAAAATTGGAAAAGATTTTGCGCCTTTAGTAATTGCTGAATTAGGTATTAACCACGAAGGTTCATTAAAAACAGCTTTTGAAATGGTAGATGCAGCAGCAAGAGCAGGCGTTGAGGTTGTAAAACACCAAACACATATTGTAGCAGACGAAATGAGCGCTGCAGCAAAAAAAGTAATTCCTGGAAATGCAACTGTTTCTATCTACGAAATTATGGATAGATGCTCTTTAAATGAAGAAGAAGAGATAAAATTAAAAGAATATGTAGAAAGTAAAGGAATGCTATTTATTTCTACACCATTTTCTCGTGCAGCAGCAGATAGATTGCAAAGAATGGATGTTGCAGCATATAAAATTGGCTCAGGTGAATGTAATAATTACCCTTTATTAGAGCATATCGCTCAGTTTGGAAAACCAGTGATTTTAAGTACTGGAATGAATACTATAGAAAGTATTTCTAAAGCATTGGCAATTTTTGATAAATATAATGTTGATGTAGCCATATTACACACCACAAACTTATACCCAACTCCAGCAAAATTAGTTCGTTTAGGAGCAATGACTGAAATGCATGAAGCATTTTCAAATAGCGTTTTTGGTTTGTCAGATCACACAACATCAAATCACGCTTGTTTTGGTGCAGTAGCATTAGGAGCAAGTATTTTAGAGCGCCATTTTACAGATCACATGAATAGAACTGGACCAGATATTGTCTGCTCTATGGATGAAACTCAGACCAAAGAATTAATAGAAGGGTCAAAATTAATTTGGCAAATGAGAGGCGGAACAAAAGAACCAGCAAAAGAAGAGCAAGTTACCATTGATTTTGCATTTGCAACGGTTTGTACAATTGCTGAGATCAAAGAAGGAGCCATTTTTACTAAAGATAATATTTGGGTGAAACGCCCAGGAACAGGAGAAATATTAGCAGAAGAATACAATGCTATTCTTGGAAAAAAAGCAACAAGAAGTATAAGTAATGACGAACAATTAACTTGGGAAGATATTACATCATAATAATCAAATTCAATATTCCCCTCTTGAGAGGGGCTAGGGGTGTGTGAAAATACAATAAAAAAAAGAAAAATAATAGTATACAATCCAAAATTAAAAGAATACGCAAGAGAATTAAGGAATAATGCTACAGAAGTAGAAATATATTTGTGGCTAAAGTTAAAAGGAAAACAAATGTATGGATATGATTTTCACAGACAAAAACCAATTGATAATTATATTTTAGATTTTTTTTGCCAAGAATTGATGTTAGGAATCGAAGTTGATGGCTATTCACATGAGTTGGTTGAAGTTTATAAAAAGGATGTTGCAAAGGAAAAAAGGATGAATGAATTGGATATTACAATTTTACGATTTACAGATAATCAAGTGAAAAATGATATGGAGAATGTTTTAAGAGCAATAGAATATTATATTTTTAATTTTGAACGACACACCCCTAGCCCCTCTCAAGAGGGGAATTAATAGTTTTAGGGTATAAAAAATCACATGAGTAAATCAAAGAAAATAGCATTTTTAACAGGCACAAGAGCTGATTTTGGTAAAATAAAATCGTTGTTGCAAATCCTTCAAAACAATGAAAGTTTTGAACCAACTATTTTTGTTACAGGAATGCATATGATGCAAGAATATGGATATACGTTGATAGAAGTAGAGCGAAGTGGTTTTAAAAATATTTCAACTTTCGAAAACCATACAGATGAATCTACAATGGATTTAACACTTGCTAAGACTATTGAAGGCTTTTCTGCTTATGTAAAGAAAATTAATCCAGATATTATAGTTGTGCATGGCGATAGAGTAGAAGCACTTGCAGGAGCCATTGTAGGGAGTTTAAATAATATTTTGGTTGCTCATATTGAAGGCGGAGAATTATCTGGAACAATTGATGAATTGATTCGCCATTCTGTAAGTAAATTAAGTCATATTCATTTTGTTTCTAATAGTGATGCTCAGAAGCGTTTGATTCAAATGGGCGAATTGCCAGAATCTATCTATACCATTGGCTCTCCAGATATTGATATTATGTTTTCTGATGATTTGCCAACAATAAGTGAAGCTAAAAGTTATTACGAAATTCCTTTTGAAGAATATGCAGTCGTGATGTTTCATCCGGTTACAACTGAAGCGAATTTTATGGAAAACTATTCCGAAAATTTTGTGAATGCTTTGGTGAAATCAAATAAGAAATATGTAGTTATTTACCCAAATAATGATTTTGGGAATAAGCATATTATTAATTCTTATAAAAGATTAGTTAATAATAAAAACTTTAAAATATTTCCTTCTATACGATTTGAATACTTTTTAGTCTTACTTAAAAATGCCAATTTTATAATAGGCAATTCAAGTGCAGGAATCCGTGAAGCTCCATATTATGGAGTGCCAACAATAAATATTGGTACACGTCAAGAGAATAGGGCATTGCATGCACATATCAACAATGTTAGTTACCATTCCAATGATATTTTGGAGGCAATTAATACTCAAACTGAAAAAGTTACTATTGAAACTAAGAGTTTTGGAAAAGGAAATAGCGCAAAACAATTTTTACAATCTTTAAATACTGATAGTTTTTGGAATTTAAATCATCAAAAACAGTTTAGAGATGTCTGACAAAAAAAAGAAACTTGGTTTAGTTATAGTTGATGGAGTTGGTTATAGGAATTTTGTTTTGAGTAAGTTCTTGGAAGTGTCATCAGATAGTTTTGATGAAATTGTTATTTATTCAGGATTGAAAGAAAGTGTTTATGATGTATCTAAATATAGTAATATTAATATTGTAGAATTAGAAGTATATCGAGAAAATAGAAAGGCTGAGTTTTGGAGGAAATTAAATGAAATAGCGCATTTATTTAAACATCGTTCCTTTTTTGGAATGAATGACACACTTAATTTCACGAAGCCAAAGGGTTATTCAAAACGATCTATATTGAATAGATGTATTCGTTTTATTGCAGCTATTTTTCATTCTGAAAAGAATATGAAATTCTACCAGAAAAAAGTATATAAGGCTTTTAGTCAGAGTGTTGTCACGCAGAATTTTATTAAAATTTTGACTTCAGACAAACCAGATATATTATTTTTTACGCATCAAAGACCGCCATATATAGCGCCATTAGTTTATGCTGCCAATGTAAATAAGATTAAAACATGTTCGTTTATCTTTAGTTGGGATAATTTGGCATCGAAAGGAAGAATTCCTGCGATGTTTGATTCTTTTTTAGTTTGGAGTGATTTGATGAAGAATGAGTTAAAGTATTTTTATCCTTCAGTAGATCAAAGTGATATTTGTGTTGTTGGAACTCCACAGTTTGAACCATATGTAATGAATGAATATCAAACTTCATTAAGTGAATTTCATTCAAAATTAAACTTAAATAGTACTAAGAAGACAATTTGCTTTAGTTGCGGAGATTTATCAACTGGAAGAAATGACCAACTTTCAATTAGTATAATTGCTGATGCTATTATTGAAAATAAAATTTTACAGCCAGTTAATTTATTAGTTAGAACTTCACCTGCAGATGATGGTTCAAGGTTTAATTCAATAAAAGAGAAATACCCATTTATTATTTGGAATACTCCAAAATGGGTTCAAACTCGTAAAAATCATGCAGAACCTTGGTCTCAGAGATTGCCATTAAAAGAAGATATTATAGAACTACGCAGCATATTAGAGTATTCAGATTTAGGAATCAATATGTGCTCAACGATGAGTTTAGATTTTATGGTATTTGGAAAGCCTGTAATTAACCAAGTACTGGGAAATAAAGAAAATGGATTGTTTGATGACCAGCGATTTTTAAATTATAATCATTATAAAACTGTTATTGAAAGTGGCGCAGTTGTATTAGCAAAAACTGCTAAAGAATTAATTATAGCGATAAATGATTCCTTAGAAAACCCAATAAGAACTAAAAATGAACAACAAGAAATATTAAATCTTGAAATCAGTAAGCCTTTAAAAGGAACAAGTGATAGAATTGTCAATGCTTTATTTCAATTAAGTGAATGAAAAAGTCTGTAGCCATCATATGTGAGTATGTTCTGTTTCCAGAAAGAATAGGAGGAATGGACCGTTTTTTCAAGGAATATGATTTGACACTTAAAAATGAAAATTATAATCCAATTTGGTTTTTTAAAAATGTTACTGAATTTGATTTTTATAAAAATCTTAATATTGTTAGCGCAGAGGACAAAGCAGTAGAATCTTTTTTTTTAGAATATAGTGCATCAAACAATTTAAAGTTTGATGTAGTGATTACACATTTTTTACAACCAGTTTCTCCTTTTTTTAAAGAGATAAAACGGCGTATGAATTCTAAAATCATAAATATTGATCATAATCCTAGACCTTTAGATGGGTTCTCTTTCAAGAAAAGACTTAAAAATAAAATTAAAGGCTTAGTTTACGGTAAATACATTGACAAGTTAGTTGGGGTTTCTGAGTACACAACCAAACATATTATTAAGGATTTTGGAAGTCATTTAAGAAATAAATCTACTACTATTTATAACGGAATAGACGTTTCTGATTATAAAAAACAAGAATTGGATAGAAAGGAGTTGCCAACTCGTTTTTTGGTAGTATCTCATTTGCGAGAGTCAAAAGGTATTCAAGATTTATTACTTGCCTTATATAAAATTGATAAAAAACATCATGAAAGTATTATAGTTGATGTATATGGTGATGGGCCATATAAAGAAGAACTTATTAAGTTGCAGAAAGAGTATAAACTTGAAAACAATGTTCATTTTAAAGGCAATTCACCAAGATTAAATGAATTTTTCTATAAATATCATTATTTGCTACAACCAACTTATATGGAGTGTTTTAGCCTGTCTATTTTAGAAAGTTTATCAAGTAATGTTCCAGTGATTACAACTACAGTTGGTGGAAATCCAGAGATTGTTGAAGATGGTATAAATGGCTTTCTTTTTGAACCAAAAGATATTTTAAAATTATCGAATATTATTGAAAATATTGTAGTTGGAAAATTATCAGTTGAGAATGAGGTAAGCTCGAAGATTGAAAACGAATTTACTTTAGAAATAATGGTTGCTAATCATTTAAAACTGTTGAAATGCATATAGCCTTTTTGACATCAGAATATCCACATGAATCTACAAGTCAAAGTGCAGGTTTAGGGACAAGTATCAAAAATTTAGCAACTGAATTGGTTAAATTAAAACATAAAGTTACAGTTTTTGTTTATAGTCAAGATGTTTCAGAAATTTTAAATGTTAACGGAATTATAATTCATAAAATTGGGTATAAAAAGCACCCATTTTTTAGTTGGTATTTTTATAGAAAAGATATTCAGAATTATATAAATTCTGTTGTAAAAAAGGAACAGATAGATTTAGTTGAAGCACCTGACTGGACTGGAATAACTGCTTTTATGAAGTTTGACTGTCCATTGTTAATTCGTTTACATGGTTCGGATGCATATTTTTGTAATCTTGAAGGAAGGAAACAAAAGAGGAAAAACTTTTTCTTTGAGCAAAAGGCACTGAAGTCGGCAGATTATATAACTTCAGTAAGTAGATTTACTGCAAATAAAACAAAAGAACTGTTTAAAATTAATAAAGAAATTAAGATTATCCATAACGGAATTGATATTGAACAGTTTTCTACTTCAATAGATAAAATAGAGCCTAATACATTGTTATATTTTGGTTCGATTATTCGCAAAAAAGGAGTGTTAGAATTGGCTTCTATTTTTAATTTAATTATTGAGAAATCATCAGAAGTTAAGTTAACTTTGTTGGGAAAAGATGTTATTGATATCTTTGAAAAGACTTCTACATTAGAGTTGTTTAATGATAAGTTGTCTGAAAAGGCGAAAAATAATTTGTTACATATTGAACATGTGCCATACGAAGAAGTAAAATCGCATATTTCAAAATCTAGTGTTGTTGTTTTACCAAGTTTTGCTGAAGCATTTCCAATGACTTGGTTAGAAGCAATGTCAATGAATAAAGCATTGGTAACTTCAAATATTGGTTGGTCTAATGAATTGATGATTGATGGTGAAACAGGATTTGCTGTAAATCCAAAGAATCATCAATTATATGCAGATAGAATTTTGCAGTTGTTGAATGATGTATCTCTAAGTAAAAAGATGGGTGATAATGCTAGAAAGAGAATTGAAGCATCTTTTTCTCAACAAAAAATTACTCAACTTAACGTAGAGTATTATAAAAAGATTATTAAAAATGTCAATTAAGAAAACTATAAAGAAAGGAATTAGTTTCTTTATTCCTAAAGGAATTCTAAAAGAAGAGATAAAACTTAAGTTTTATAACCTTTTTAGTCCAAAATTTGTGAAATTTGAAATAGTTAAGGAAAACACATTAAAAATCATTTATAAAACTATTTATAATGATTTATGTTTTTTTACAGAGCAGGCACTATATTCTATAGTTCCAGACTTTGATTATTATCAATTTTTTTATAAAGTTAAAGAGAATGATGTTATAATTGATGGAGGAGCAAATGTTGGAATTTTATCTATGCTGTTTATGAAGAAAACTAAGGCAAAAGGGTATGTTTATTGCTTTGAGCCTGATAGATTAAACATTAATATGATGAAATCAAACTTTGTACTGAATAAAGATTTATATAAAAATTATGATATTATTGATTCATTGATGTGGAGTAAAAATGAGTTAATTGATTTTCAAGAATCTGGTACAGTTGCTTCGTCAGCATTGTGGTTTTCTGACGATATTGATATAGTGAAAAAGCAAGCAATTTCTTTAGATGAGTGGAGTGAAGATATGAAATTAGAAAAAATTGATTTTATTAAAATGGATATTGAAGGTGCTGAATTAGAAGCTATTAAAGGATGTAAGGAAATTATTGAAAAATTCCAGCCTAATTTTGCAATAGCATCATATCATATGGTAAACGGAGAGTTAACTTACATAAAATTAGAAGAGTTTTTTAAGGAAATTAATTATCCTTTTGTTACTAAAAAATTTAGAGGTAATGAGATAATAACTTTTGCAGGGCCTGCAGTTTTAATTTAGCAATATGATTCTAATTTCACATTTAAATAACAAACCAATTGACGTTGTTAAAAAAGGGGTTAAACTCAATTTTAAGAATGGGAGTCTATCAAGTTTATTGTTTGAAATTGCTGAGTTATATCCATCAGAATTAATTATTTGGTGTCATTATGATTTGCAAAAGAGTTTAAATATAGAATCTCTTTCTGAAATTTTTCAGCATTCGCTAATTATGGCATCTTTTTCTACGTCACATACTTTCGTGATTCCAAAAACAATAGGCTATGTCGAACAAGTATCACCTTTTATAAATATAAATTTTAAAGTGAAATACCCAACTTGGAGGATGAGCAGTGATGTTGGTGGGATAAATACGGATGTAATAAATCAAATTAAAAATAAAGTCGCGAATGATTCAGACTTCGATTATTTTTTAAATTCGATAGCCAAAATTTCGATGCCAAACGGTTTGTTTTGTTATTCTGAACCAAGATTATTACAGATTAACTCAACAGTTTTAGAAAAAAAAGAATTATCAAATTTTAAACTATTTAAGTTTGTAAAGCAGCATTATAAGTTGAGATGGCTTCTCATTTTGAATTTTAATTTTCTTATTTATGAAAAGAAATTAACGGCTTTTCCGTTTTTAAAAGCTCTTTTTCTTAAAAATAGAACAACAAAAATAGATTTTAATAATATAAAAATAACATCGACAGATAGTGGTGCGCCTAAGCTGATGGATGTAGTCATTCCAACAATAGGGAGGGAAAAATATTTATTTGATGTTTTAAAAGATTTGAATAATCAAACAATTCCACCAAAGAATGTAATTGTTATTGAACAAAATACTAATAAGAATGCAGTTTCAGAACTAGATTATTTGAAGAATAATACTTGGAATTTTGTAGTCAAGCATGAGTTTATACATCAATCAGGAGCATGTAATGCTCGGAATATTGCCTTACAAAAAGTAGATTCAAATTGGGTTTTCTTTGCAGATGATGATATTAGAATAAAGCCTGATTTTATTGAAAAATCTTTCGACATCATTAACAAATTAAAAGCAGACGCAATAACTGTGAGTTGCTTGTTAGAAAATGAAGTTGAAATAAATAAATTCCCTTTCCAATGGCCAGCTTTTGGTTCTGGATGTAGTATTGTCAATATCAAGAACGCTAATAAGCGTAAGTTTGATATGGGTTTTGAGCACGGTTTTGGAGAAGATGCAGATTTTGGTATGCAGTTGCGTAATCAAGGTGTTGATGTGATTTACGTTCCGTCAATTAAATTACTGCATTTGAAGGCGCCAATGGGTGGATTTAGAACTAAATTTATTCAGCAATGGGAAAAAGAATCATTACAGCCAAAACCTTCTCCAACAATAATGTTATATAACGAAAAATACAATTCTAAGGAGCAATTATTGGGTTATAAAACATTATTATTCTTCAAGTTTTATAGAATTCAAGATGTTAAAAACCCATTTAAGTATTTGATAATGATGAAAAATCGTTGGGAAATTTCAAAAAATTGGAGTAAAACTTTACAAAACAACACAGATGAACTTTAGTTTAATCATTTGTACATATATGCGTCCAAAAACTGTTGTAAAACTCTTGCAATCAGTTGAAAAGCAGTCGTTATATCCAAATGAAATTTTAATTATTGACGGCTCTACAGATGCAAAAACAGAAAATATTTTAAATCATAACTTATTTAAAAATCTTACCTATTTTAAAGTTGATGATTCACAAAGAGGTTTAACTAAACAACGGAATTTTGGAATTAAAAAGGTAGATTACAATAGTGAGATTGTTTGTTTTTTAGATGATGATACTGTTTTAGAAAAAGAATATTTTGAAAAACTTATTGAAACGTATACAACTCATTTAGATGCAATTGCCGTTGGTGGAACTATAACAAATGAAGTTGATTGGAAACAAAAAAGTGTAAAAACGGCTAATGATGAATTTGAATTTGATGGTTTTGTACGAAAGATTGGTCAAAGAAATGTTCTAAGAAAACGTTTTGGTTTATTGAGTGATAAACCTCCTGGAATAATGCCGACTTTCTCAAACGGATTCCCAATTAGTTTCTTACCTCCAACAGGTAAAATTTATGAAGTAGAATCTTTTATGGGCGGAGTTTCATCTTATAGAAAAGAGTTGTTTGATAAAATATCGTTTTCTACCTATTTTGAAGGTTATGGCTTGTATGAAGACTTAGATTTTTGTTTACGAGCCTCTAAAATTGGAAAATTATACGTTAATACAGCTGCAAGATTAGGACATTACCATGAAGAAGCAGGACGACCAAATAAATATAAATATGGTAAGATGGTTGTTAGAAATGGTTGGTATGTTTGGAGAGTGAAATATCCAAAACCGACATTCAAGGCAAGATTTAAATGGAATGCAATTGTCTTTTTACAAATTTCTTTAAGAGGAATCAATATATTTGCTTCACCAAATAGAATGGAAGTATTTACCGAAGTAGTTGGGCGAAAAATAGGTTGGTTGAGCTTACTGTTTAATAAACCAAAAGTTAAAAAATAAAACAATATTATATGTCTGTTCGAGCGCAGTCGAGAACTATTTAATATCTGAAATGAAGTTTGCAATAATTACACATGTAGAGCATAAAAAGAATGCAAAAGAATTAGTTGCATACGAACCCTATGTTCGCGAAATGAACTTATGGTTAAAGTATGTTGATGAAGTTCATGTTATAGCGCCATTATCTTCCGAAAAGCCATCTTCAATAGATGTGCCATATATTCATCTAAAACTAATTCAAAAAGTTATTCCTCAGTTTGATATCACAACTTTTTTAAAAGTGATAAAAGCCATATTTGTTATTCCAATTATTAGTTTTAAAATATTTCAAGCAATGTTTTGGGCAGATCATATCCATTTAAGATGTCCAGGAAATATAGGTCTTTTGGGATGTTTTGTTCAGATATTATTTCCATCAAAATCAAAAACTGTGAAGTATGCAGGAAATTGGGATCCAAATAGTAAGCAGCCATTAAGTTATAGACTTCAAAAGTGGATTCTTTCGAATACTTTTTTAACGAAAAATTGTAAAGTATTGGTATATGGAAAATGGGAAAATCAGTCAAAGAATATTGTTCCATTTTTTACAGCAACGTATTCAACAAAAGATATAGTGAGTATTCCAAAGAAAGATTTCTCTAAGAAAATCAATTTTATTTTTGTTGGAGCATTGAGTATTGGAAAACAACCAATGATTTCAATTAAAATTATTGAGGAATTAAAAAATAAAGGGTATAATGTACAGTTGGATATGTATGGTGATGGAGTTGAAAGAAATCGAGTAATAGATTATATTTTGGATAATAGTTTACAAGGGATTGTAAATTTACATGGAAATGTAAATAAAAATGAAATAAAAAAAGCATTTCAAAAAGCACATTTTTTAGTATTCATCTCAAAGTCTGAAGGTTGGCCTAAAGTAGTTGCTGAAGCGATGTTTTGGTCTTGTTTGCCAATTACAACTGCTGTATCTTGCGTTCCGTATATGATTGATAATGGAAATAGAGGTAGTCTGGTAAACGCAAATAGAAATCAGATAGTAAAAGAAATTGAAACCTATTTAAATGATAAGGAGTTATATCAAAAGAAAGTTGAAAAGGCTAAAGATTGGTCGCAGAATTATACTTTAGAAAAATTTGAATCAGAAATTAAAGAATTATTAAAAAATTAAAAGTCATACAAATAATTGATTCTCTAGCCGTTGGAGGTGCTGAAATGATGTCGGTAAACATTGCTAATGCAGTTAAGACGCAAGATGTTGAATCTTATTTATGTGCAACAAGAGAAGAAGGTGCTTTAAAACAAAAACTGGATAATGACGTAAAATACATTTTTCTAAAAAGGAAAAGAAGTTTTGATATTTCGGCAATTTTAAGACTTCGCAAGTATATTAAAAACAATAAGATTGATATTATTCACGCCCATTCTTCATCATATTTTATATCTTCAATAGTTAAATTATTGACACCAAATGTAAAACTTATTTGGCATGATCATTATGGAGATAGTGAACATTTAAAAGAAAGAAAAAAAAATCCTTTAAAAATGTTGTCTAGATATTTTTATGCAATTATATCAGTAAATAATTTATTAAAAAAATGGTCAAAAAATAATCTGAAGGCAAAAAATGTTTATTATGTACCTAATTTTGCTTCCCTTTCTGATGCTTCTCAAAAAACAGTGTTAAAAGGAGAAAAAGGGAAAAGAATTATCTGTCTTGCAGGATTTAGATCACAAAAAGATCATTTAAATCTATTAAAAGCGTTTAAAATTGTTTTGGACTTGCATCCAAATTGGACTTTACATTTAGTTGGAAATCAGTATGGTGACGATTATTTTAAAAGTGTAAAGGATTATATTGATAGAAATGATTTGTTAGATAATAGCTATATGTATCATAATGTAATTGATATAAAAAATATATTAACTCAATCCACCATTGGTGTATTATCGTCCAAATCAGAAGGGTTACCAGTTTCATTATTAGAATATGGATTGGCTAAATTGCCTGTTATTGTTACAAAAGTTGGCGAATGTGAAAGGGTTTTAGTTGGAGGTAAGTTTGGAATGCTTGTTTCTCCTTCAGATGAAAAAATGTTAGCAATAAATATTGAGGAAATGATCTCAAATTTTGATTTGAGAAATAGATTTTCTGATGAATTTCATCAACATATTATAGAAAATTATTCTGAACAAAAGATTATTCATAAATTACTTGATATTTATAAAAGTTAGTGAGGGATTATTTTAAAAATACACGTTTTTTACTGGTGATTTTTCACCTTCTTTTAGGGTTTTTACTTCTAATTGGTGTTTTCGCAAAGTTTTATGCATTGGCTGTCGTTATTGTTGGTTTCTTGAGTATTCTAAAAAATAAAAACAGTTATGAGCAAGCTGCAATGTGGAGTGCGTATTTAGCAGGAAGTGATGTGCTGTTTCGGATGAGTGGCGGAATGTTTTTTCATGAAATGCATAAGTATGCAATTGCGTTATTTTTAATCACTGCATTGATTGTTGAAAAGAAAAAAAGTGAGGTGAATCCAATCTTTATATTTTATATTTTATTGCTATTAATTGGTATTGCTTTTAGCGACATTCCATACCCAGAGTCTGTGCGTAAAGCAATTGCGTTTAATTTAAGTGGACCAATTTCATTAGGTGTTGCTGCAATTTACTTTTATAAACGTCAATTTTCGATTACTAGATTGTTAGATGTTTTATATTGCCTTGCTTTGCCAATAATTGCAATATTAAGTTTGCTATATTTCAAAACACCAGACATCAGAGATATTGCTTTTGGTGGTGCAGCAAATTTTGTAGCATCTGGAGGTTTTGGACCAAATCAAGTTTCTACAATCCTTGGAGTTGGAGTATTTGTTTTTATTGCTCATCTATTATTTAAAAAGAAATTTACAACAATATTATTTTTTGATGCTTTCTTGATTATTTATCTATTCTATAGAAGTTTACTTACTTTTTCAAGAGGAGGATTATTGACTGCAATAATAGCAATTTTATTTTTTGCTACGCTGTTTATTTATAGTAAAAGTGATAGAATAACAAGCGTTTTTAAGCATATTGGAATTGTCATGTTTTTTGGATTGTCAGTTTGGATATATACTTCAGATGCAACAGGAGGAATGCTTGAAAATAGATATACAAATAGAAATGCAAGTGGTGTAAAGAAAAAAGATTTAACAACAGGAAGAACCGAGATTTTTAATAGTGAATTAGAAGGTCTTTTTAAAAACCCAGTTTTTGGAATGGGTGTTGGTAGTGGAAAATTTAAACGCTTGGAAACTACAGGACTAGTTATAGCCTCTCATAACGAAATGAGTCGATTACTAGGAGAGCATGGTATGATTGGAGTTTTGATATTAACTATGCTCATTCTTATTCCAATTTTTAATGCTTGGCAACAACCTGCTTATGCAAAAGCATTTTTAGGAGCATTTTTTATATTTTGGTTTCTTACAATAAATCATTCAGCAATGCGAGTCTCGTTTCCAGGATTTATATATGGTTTGAGTTTAATTAGAATAAAATTAAATGAAACGAGCAAGCCGAAAAATGAATCTTTAAAAGAATGATTAATTGCGAACAGTAAGTGACCGAAATAGGAAATAATAAAGAAACATGAATAAAATTCTTTACATAGGTAATAATTTAACCAAAAAATCCAACTATAATTCTACATTAACTACGCTGAGTAACCTTTTAAAATGTGAAGGTTTTGAGGTGATTATTTCATCAAATAAAAAAAACAAGTTTTATAGATTATTTGCTATGTGTATGGCTGTGGTAAAAAATAATAAGATTGATTTTATATTGATAGATACATTTAGCACTACCAATTTTTATTATGCCTATTTCACATCTCAATTAGCACGGTTTTTTAAAATTCCATATATTCCAATATTACATGGAGGAAATTTGCCTAATAGATTACATACATCACCTAGAATGGCAAAGATGATTTTCAACAATTCAAAAATAAACGTTGTACCATCAAATTATTTAAAAAACGCTTTTGAAGCAGAAGGGTATGAAACACTATTAATCCCAAATACAATTGAAATAAATCAGTATAAATTTAATGAAAGAATTGACTTTAAGCCGATGATATTATGGGTGCGAGCATTTGATAAAACCTATAATCCAGAAATGGCAGTTAAAGTTTTATATGAACTTAAAAAAGATTTTTTAGAAGCAAAATTATGTATGATTGGTCCTGAAAAAGATGAAACATTGGAGTTGACAAAAGAATTAATTCTGAAATTAAGTTTAGAAGATTCTGTTGAAATTACAGGAGTTTTGCCTAAAGAAGAATGGCACAAAAAGTCTGAGGAATTCGATATTTTCATTAATACAACTAATTTTGACAATACTCCTCTTAGTTTGATAGAATCAATGGCGTTAGGATTGCCTATAATTTCTACAAAAGTTGGTGGAATTCCTTTTTTGATTGATGATGGTAAGGATGGAGTTTTGGTTGATAAAGATGATGTTGTAGGAATGGCAAATGCGATAAAAAATTATATAGAGAATCCTATTAAAACAAATAAAATATCAAATAAAGCACGTCATAAAGTAGAAAAATTTGATTGGAATTATATAAAAAATAAATGGATAAAAGTTTTATCATAAATGAATAAGATTATAGATAAAATATATGCTAAAAGCCCTGTCACATTACAAAATATGATTATTTCTATATATGGATATTATTGGAAAAATAGACGCTTAGGGTCAATATTCAAAAGGCAATTAGATGAATTTAGCCAAAGAGAATCATTCACCATAAATCAATGGAAGCAATACCAAACTTTAGAATTGAGAAAACTCCTAATTCATGCTTTTACGACTGTTCCTTTTTATACAGATAAATATAAAAATGCAGGTTTTTCTTTGAAAGATTTTAAGAAATTCGAATTGGCGGATATTTCAAAATTACCTTATTTAGAAAAAGAAGAACTAAGAAAGTTTAGTAAAACTACATTGTTATCAACCAAAAAAAATAGAGGGAAGTTCTACTCAAGCAGCGGAAGTACAGGTACTCCAATTTCAGTATATTTTTCAAAAACCATGCATCAAACATGGAATGCAGCGTATGAAGTGAGAGTGAGAAATTGGGCTGGAGTAAATAATAAAATGGCTAGAGGAATGATTGGCGGAAGGAGAATTATTCTTGATGCAACTGCAAAACCACCATATTACCGTTATAATGCTGCTGAAAAGCAAACGTATTTTTCAGCTTACCATATTTCAGAAGAAACAACTCCAAATTATGTTGAAGGGTTGGTAAATAATAGGGTAGAATACTTTGTTGGCTATGCTATGAGTGTTTTTATCCTTGCAGACTTTATTTTAAAATTGAATATAAAAGCACCAAAACTTGTTGCTGTACTTACTTCAAGCGAAAAATTAACCAAGCATATGAGAAAAACCATTGAAAAAGCATTTGGTTGTAAGGTTTTTGATGCGTATAGTGGAGTTGAGGCTTGTGGTTTAATTTCTGAAAATAATAAAGGTGATTTATTATTCAGTCCAGATACTGGAATTATGGAAGTTGTAAACGATCAAGGAACTCAAGTAGAGTTTGGCGAAACTGGAGAAGTTGTTGCTACAGGATTGTTAAATTTTGACCAACCGTTAATACGATATCGTATTGGAGATCGAGTTAAGTTATCTGCCAATCAAAACAATACAATGTTAAAAATTGATGCAATAGAAGGTAGGACAGAAGATATAATTGTTGGCGCTGATGGTCAGAAAATGGTTCGATTTCATGCACTCTTCATTGGAATTGAAGATCTAATAGTTTCACAAGTTATACAAGAAGAAAAAAAATTGATTGTAATTAATTTAGTTGTAGATACTAATTATAACAAGAATAGTGAAAATATAATTTCTACTCGCCTTAAGAGTCAATTAGGGAATGTTCAAATTAAATTTAATTATTTAAAAAATATTCCAAAAGCTGCAAACGGAAAATTTAAAGCCGTAATTTCACATCTTAAAAACTAGGATAGTTTTATAGATGAAAAACAAAACCATTTGGATACTCAATCAAACAGCAGGAAAACCTGATTCTGGTTGGGGAGAACGCCATTATTTTTTAAGTAAATATTGGATGAAAAAAGGATGGAACACAACTATTTTTTCAGGCTCATACAATCATTTATTTACTAATCAACCTAAGATTTCAAATAAAACATTTACCAAAGAACAGATTGAAAAAGGAATCACTTTTAGTTGGGTGAAAATAAAAAAATACAATCCAAATAGTATTTTTAAATTGTGGAGTATGATTGTGTTTGCATGGAAGATTTTATTTATCCCTTCTGATGAATATGACAAGCCATCAATTATCATAATATCATCAATGCCTTTATTTTCTGTAATTCCAGCATATTATTTATCAAAGAAGTACAAGGCAAAATTAGTTTTTGAGGTTAGAGATTTATGGCCACAAACACCAATTTATTTGAAGGGATATTCAAAATGGCATCCTGTAGTTATTGTGATGTCTCTGATTGAGAAATTTGGCTATAGAAAGGCTGACGCCATTGTTTCTGTGCTTCCAAACGCCTACCATTATATTAACAAAATATCAAAAGAACCTTCTAAATTTAATTATATTCCGAATGGTATAGATGAAAGTTTGGTTGGAAATGAATCACTTTCTAAAGAAATCATTGATAAAATTCCAAAAAATAAATTTATTATTGGCTATACAGGAACTCTTGGTTTAGCCAATGCTATGGAATATTTGATTGATGCAGTTGAATTATTGAAAAAAGAAATGAACATTCATTTTGTTATTGTTGGTGATGGTTATTTGAAAGCGAAATTTATGAAACAGACTGAGGGATTAATGAATATCACTTTTATAGATAAAATTAAGAAATCGCAAGTGCAAACAATATTACAATATTTTGATGTATGTTATGTAGGACGTTACGATTCATCTCTTTATAAGCATGGTGTGTCGTATAATAAATATTTTGACTATATGTTAGCAAAAAAACCAATTTTGGAATCTTCTAATCTGATAAAAGATCCAGTTGAATTATCAAACTGTGGTATTATTGTAAAACCAGAAAGTGGTGAAGAAATCAAGAGTGCAATCCTGAATTTTGTAAGCTTATCAACAGATGAAATGGAAAAGTTTGGTGAAAATGGTTATAATTATGTCAAAAAATATCATAATTTTGACTACTTGAGTAATAGTTATCAAAACTTGTTTTAATGCAGCAGAAAACAAAATATAATATATCAGAGCGTAAATTATTTTTGAGAATAATTGATGTAGTTGTTGTTGGCGCTAGTATTTTTATACTTTCAAGTTTTTTAGATTTCCATTATTTTAAAGCACTAGGTTCAAATTTAATAATTTGGATATCAACCCTTTGCGTGTATATTCTTTTCTTTGGGGAAATATTTGAATTGTATAACTTAAAAGTTTCTAGTAGCCGATTTTTAGTAATAAGAAGTGTTTTTATTACGGCATTATTAGTAACAGTATTTTATATTTTTACTCCTATAATTTCACCTGAACTTCCAGAACACAGACTGCAAATTCTGTATTTATTTATTGTTGTTTTTATGCCGCTTACTATTTGGCGTTTTATGTATATAGGACTTGTTACATTGCCAAAATATCATAAATACATTCTTTTAATTGGTGATGAAGTTGAATTATCGGACTTAATTCCTTTGATTTCAAAGAATGCTCCGGATAATAACATTATTGGATATGTAAGTAATAATAAAATTTTAAATTTAGATAAGTATAATTTTTTTGATGCAGCGAATATTAAAATTAAGGATATTGTTAGTGAGTATTCTGTGTCAGAAATTGTAGTCTCTAAAAGTAAAATTTCGACATCTCATAAAATCAATAATCAGTTAATTCAATTATTTGAAAACGGAGTTTCTATTGTTAGTTCCAGAAAATTTATAGAAAACATTACTTTTTCACTTCCAGTTTTAAATCTGAAAGAATCTTTTTATGATTATTTGGCATTTAGTACAAGCCATCAAAGTAATTTATATATTGTATTTATTCGCCTTATTGATGTTTTAATTTCTTTAATAGGAGTTTTATTTTTTGTTATTTTCCTTCCGTTTTTTGTCATCGGAAACCTCGTAGCAAATAGAGGGAGTTTATTCTATTTTCAAGATAGAGTTGGAAAAAAAGGGAAAACATTTAATATTATTAAACTGCGAACAATGATTTCAAATGCAGAATCAGATGGTGCAGTTTGGGCAGATAAAAATGATCATAGAATAACTTCTTTTGGTAGGTGTTTAAGAAAAACTAGATTAGATGAAATGCCACAATTTTTTAATATTCTGAGAGGTGAAATGAGTTTAATTGGCCCAAGACCAGAACGTCCAAAATTTGTAGATGAATTAGAAAAAGAGCTTCCTTTTTATGCAATTAGGCACGTTATAAAACCAGGATTAACAGGTTGGGCACAAGTCATGCATCCGTATGCAAGTAATCTTGAAGAGCAAAAAACAAAATTGCATTATGACTTATATTATATCAAAGAAAGAAATTTACTTTTAGACTTTAGAATTTTAATAAAAACGATAAGTACAGTAGTGTATTTTAAGGGTAATTAAGCCTTAAAGCATAGATAATAATATCTAAACCCAAGAAATAGTAGTATTGGTAATACTGCAATTGAATACACTTGAACCTTCAGTAACCAAAGAACGATTACTAATATTAATAAGATTAGTAATAAGAAATTATACTTTTTTATCCATTTTGGAAATGTTGTTTTTAATAGAAAAAAGCTGACGAATAGGTTAGGAGCAAATGCCCATAAAACATTAAAATTATTTTTAGCAGATATATGGTTTGTAAATAACCAAATCATCAATAAAATCAATCCAACTATTCCTGTGGTAAAGAATAGCGTAAAATCTAACCATTTACTACGCTTCCTATTATTTATATTTTTTAGAGTTAATAATATAATGAGTAAACCTACAACAGAAAAAAACAAGAGCGGTGTAAAGAAAGGTCTCTTAGGAATAATTTTAGATTCAGGTAGTATAACCTTCGTTTGTTTAACAATAGGTCTTGTAATTCCGTTTTCTTCAATCTTGAGATTATCAAAATATATAAAAATATTTTCTGGTAAAAATAAATATTCTTTAGATGTTGCTTTTCTATCTATAGGTGAACCAAGCCCTAAATCAATACCAAAATCTCCCCAAGGTTGATTACTTAAATACAATTGCATTAATTCTCTATGTGAAAGAGGGTCACTGAGGAAAGGGCTTATTGGAGCTAGTTTTTGTCCAAGAATTTCATTAACTAAATCATACAATCGTGTAGAGCAATTATCAAAAAAATAATTATACAAATAATCTCTATTTTTTGGTAAGGCGTTATTTTGCAAAAAATCAAATACTTTTTGTACGTCTTCTGGTTGTAAATCTAAAACCTGTTCTTTTATCCAACGTTTTTCATAATTATAGGCTCTTATAAAACGTCCAGTATCAGAAGTTCCTAAAAAATAAAGAGTGTTTCCTTTGGCAAAATTCCCATAAAAATTAGGCTGATTAAAGTCAAAAGTTCCATAATTATAAATAATATCAATTCCTTGAAGAGGATCTTTAACTCTAATTGCAGAATGCCCAAATGCTGTAAATAATTCATTAGTTCCTGGACCGCAAGTTATAATACCTATTTCAGCTCGATTACTGAGTTCTATTTCTTGAGAAAATGCTGATAATGAGAGTAATACTAATAATAAAGAAATGATTTTTTTCATGCTACCTATAATAATCAAAATCTACTTTTAATGAAAACACATTAGAATACAACGCGTTTCCAACACTTCCAATGTTTGTTAAGGCATAATCAATTTGAATACCTTGATAACGAAAACCAACACCTAAACTTGGTTGAAAAGAAACTGATTTACTTCCGTCAAATTCTAATTCATTTTGGATATTTCCAATTCCTCCTCTTAAATAAACCATTTCAATATAATCAAACTGAAACCCAAAAGCAGGATCAATACTTACGATGTCAGTTGATATAATATCGTTGGTTTTGGTAAAACGCATATTCAAATCAAATTCTGCTAATAAACCATAATCTCTTGTGATTTCAAACTTTTTTGCAATCCCTAATTGTGCTTTTGGCAGAGTTAACTCAATTGTTTCAGGCAATTCTTGATTTTGACCAGGAATTGCATCCTTAATCAAATTAAACTTATCTTCATCTATACTCCAAGCATTAAAAGTTGTTGTTATGTCACGCAACATCAACCCAAACATCCAATCGTTACGCTCAAATTGTAAAGAAGCATCTAATCCAAATCCCCAAGAAGAGGCAAAATCACCTATTCTTCTATGTACAACTTTTGCATTCACACCCAAATTTAAACCTTGAACAGGCAATCTTTTTGCATACGCCATATTCATAGCATAATCTGCTGCAGAAAATAAGTTAATACGATTGTAATCTATATTTCCTTGACTGTCAATTAGTTCTGTGGTGTCTAAAATATCATCAACTCCAAAACGAATCAACGAAAAACCTAGTGCACTTTCACTATTTATCGGCATTGCAAAGCCTATATAATCTAGTTTAGAAATCCCAGCAAAATATTCTGTATGCATTAATGAACCTTGATAATCTTTGATGTTTACTAATCCTGATGGATTCCAATAACCAGAATTCACATCTTTTGATGAGGCGACAACTGCTTTTCCCATTCCGAAGGCTGCTGCATCAACACCAATACTCAAAAATTCGTTAGAATATTTACGTAATGTTTGACTGTAAGTGATTTGTGATATAAAAAGCAGTAAGAGAAATATTTTTTTCATATGTTTAAATATCATTTTTATCTGGTAACATATGCTGTTCGCTATAATTCATTTTACAATTATTAAAAATTTTATTTGCTCGTTTCAAAAAAAATCATTTTTTATGGTGAACAAATATCTAACATTCTATGTTAAATAACACTTTTTTGTACAAGTTATTGTATCTGATTATTTCAAATACGACTTCAAAAATTTGTAAATTCTTTTTTCCACCCAAAAACCATTTTTGCTCACCATTCTGGAATTAAATCCAACATGACCTCCAAATTTCGGCATTTCTAGGAAAAAGAATTTACTATTTTCTGCAATTTCTGTTGGAAAGCACTCTTCTGATAAAAATGTGTCATCCAATGCATTAATCAATAAAGTCGGAATTTTTATTTCTGATAAAAAAGGTTTGCTACTACATTTTTTCCAATAATCTTCAGCATCTTTATAACCATGTGCAGGAGCCGTGTATAAGTTATCATAATCATAGAAATTTTGTGCAGCAAGAATTGTATCTTTTTTTAAGAATGAATTTGGAAATTGTTTTAATTTATAGAGCGTTTTTGGCTTTAAAGATTTCAAAAACTTCTTCATATAAATTTTATTCTCAGATCTTGCCAAAGCAACCGAAGAACCAGTTAAATCACAAGGAACAGAAATCGCAATACCACATTTTATTTTTCGATTAATATTTTTTCCTTGTTCACCTATATATTTAAGAGTCATATTCCCTCCTAAACTATAACCCAATAAAATGATGTTTTTATATGCATTGTTTTGATCAATATACTTGATTACACTATCTAAATCATCAGTTTTTCCACTGTGATATGATTCCATTAATCTATTTGGTTCTCCACTACAACCTCGATGATTTATAGCGACAACATCTATTTTTTGCTGGTTTATGTATCTCGAAATTGCAAGAATATATTTTGAATTCGAACTCCCTTCTAATCCGTGAAGCGCAATCACAATCGTATCAGAATTTACCGTAGAAAAGTCTAAATCTATAAAATCACCATCTTTTAATTCTAATCGTTCTCTATTGTAATTGTTAGTAGCATGCATGAAAAATGTACGGAAAACGGTGTTAAAATGTGTGCTTTTAAATAAATATGAAGGTTTGTAATCAGAGGTTAGTAATGGCATTTATGGATTTTATTTTACTCTAGTATGTCATTCTGAACGTAGTTTACGGAGTAAAGAATCTAATTGTCTATACTAAAAGAGATTCTTCGCTTCACTCAGAATGACACAAATTAATATTTGTAAATAATGAATCCAAAAATAGTATATTTACATTAAATTTATGCAGATGACAAAACATATTCCAAATATCATTACACTTTTAAATTTATTAGCAGGAATCATTGCTACAATGCTTGCTGTTGAAGGAAATTTAGTCTTGGCAGGGATTTTTGTTTTAATCGGAATTTTCTTTGATTTTTTTGATGGATTTTTTGCTCGACTACTCAATGTACAAGGAGAACTTGGAAAGCAATTAGACTCGCTTGCAGATATGGTAACGAGTGGAGTAGTTCCTGGAATAATAATGTATCAGCTTATAAAACAGTCATCTACACTGTGGAATGAAGAGGGAATATCAAGTACTTCTTTATTTATTGATGGAATTTCTTACTTGCCATTAATAGGTTTGCTAATCACATTGGCAGCAGCATATAGATTGGCGAATTTTAATATAGACGAACGTCAAACGAGTTCGTTTATAGGGCTGCCAACACCTGCAAATGCGTTATTTGTACTGTCTTTACCTCTAATTTTAAAATATAGTGATGTAGACTTCGCGAATGATTTAATTCGCAATAAATGGTTTTTGATTGCAGTAACTTTACTTGGAAGTTATATTATGAATGCTGAAATACCATTGTTTTCGTTGAAGTTTAAAGACTATTCATTTAAAAACAATGTGATAAAATACATCTTTATTCTACTTTCTATTGTGTTGCTTGTTTTATTGCAATTTGTAGCAATTCCAGTAATTATAGTCCTATATGTGTTATTTTCGATTGTTGAAAATATGAAGAGTAAATAATTACTGAAAAAAGTATAAAATTATTGATTAGTCGCTCTGCGATTAAAATTTCTTTTTCTTCAATTCAAAGTCTTTTCCAAGATATACTCTACGCACGGTTTCATCTTGTGCTAATTCTTCAGGAGTACCTTCTTTTAAAATTCCTCCTTCAAACATTAAGTACGTTTTATCAGTAATGGCAAGAGTTGCTTGTACATCATGGTCTGTAATAAGAATACCAATATTTCTGTTCTTCAATTGTGCTACAATACTTTGAATATCTTCAACGGCAATAGGATCTACTCCTGCAAATGGCTCATCTAACAAAATAAATTTTGGATCAGACGCCAAACAGCGTGCAATTTCAGTACGTCTTCGTTCTCCTCCAGACAATAAATCTCCACGGTTTTTACGAACATGACCTAAACCAAATTCTTCGATTAAGTCTTCCATTTTTTGCTTCTGTTCTTTTTTAGATAACTTTGTAAATTGTAAAACAGATAAGATATTATCTTCAACAGATAATTTTCTAAACACCGATGCTTCTTGTGCTAAATAACCAATTCCTTTTTGTGCGCGTTTGTACATTGGTGCAGTAGTAATCTCTTCATCGTCAAGAAATATATGTCCGTCATTTGGTTGAACCATACCAACAATCATATAAAACGAAGTTGTTTTACCAGCACCATTTGGTCCTAAAAGACCTACAATTTGACCTTGTTCTACTTCCAGTGAAATACCTTTTACAACCAATCGGCTTCCGTATTTTTTTTGAATATTTTCTGCTCTTAATATCATCTTTTTTCAGTATTCAGTTTTTCAGTTTTCAGTCTTCAGTTAACTGTCAAACTAATGACTGTTATACTGCTGACTTTCTAACTGTTTACTTATTTTTCTGTTCTCTTTTTAGCACTCTTTTCGATATAAAAATACTAATTTCATATAATATCATAATAGGTATTGTAACAATAACTTGACTTGCAATATCTGGAGGTGTTATAATTGCTGAAAGCACCAACACTAATATTAACGCAATTTTTCTGTATTTCTTTAAAAATTCTGGAGTTACCAAACCAATTTTTGTCAAAAAGTAAATAATTACAGGCAATTCAAACATCAATGAAACTCCAAGTAACGTGTTTGTTATTAAGTTGATATGAGTTTTAAAGTCAAATTGATTTTGTATCATATCAGTTATTTTAAAATTGTAAAAAAAGTAAACTGATAATGGCGCAATTACATAATAACTAAATAAAACTCCGATAAAGAATAGGAGCGAAGCAAAGAAAATAAACGCTCTCGATTTTTTACGTTCATTTTTATGAAGTCCTGGACTGATAAAACGCCACATTTCCCATAAAACATAAGGAAATGCAACAATAAATCCTAAAATGATGGAAGTCCAAACTAAATTCATCAACTGTCCTGTTGGTGCTAAACTTTGTAGATTTTTTGTAAATGTAATATTGCAAAAATCACTTTCAAAACCTATTGATTTTGCAACATTACACATCCATCTATATGTTGGAAAGTCTTCATTAAGATGTGCAAGAAGAAAGTCTTCATAAATCACTTCAGAAAATACAAATACAGCAATAGCAATTATAAAAATAACAAAAGTTGAACGTACCAAATGCCAACGTAGTTCTTCGAGGTGATTTAAAAATGACATGCCGTTTTTTTCTTTCGTCATCTTAAAAAATCCCTTCTTTAATTAAATCGTGTAAATGTACAATTCCAGCATATACACCATTATTTTGCGCTAAAATTTGCGTGATATTGTGTGACTCCATAGTTTCTAAAGTATCCACAGCCATAGCATTTGTGTTTATTGTCTTTGGATTCTCACTCATAATGTCTTTTGCTATAAGCGATGAAAAATCATTTGTATTTTTTAACATTCTTCGGATATCTCCATCAGTAATAACACCAACAATCTTATTATTATCAATGACTGCAGTTGCTCCAAGACGTTTTTCAGAAATTTCAATAATAACATATTTTATTGATGTTGAAGGTTTTACTTGTGGTTTTTCGTTTTTTTCTACCAAATCACTCACGCGTAAATATAATTTTTTACCTAACGCTCCTCCTGGATGATACTTTGCAAAATCGTTGCTACTAAAATCATTTAGGTTTAATAAGCAAACTGCCAATGCATCGCCAATAACTAACTGTGCTGTTGTACTTGATGTAGGCGCTAAATTATTTGGACATGCTTCTTTTTCTACAAAAGAATTTAAAACAAAATCTGATTCTAAACCTAGAAAAGATGTTGTATTTCCAGTCAGTGCAATAATTTTATTTCCGTAATTTTTTATCAAAGGCACTAAAACTTTAATTTCTGGAGTATTTCCACTTTTGGAAATACATATAACAATATCGTCTTTTAAAATTGAGCCTAAATCTCCATGAATGGCATCTGCAGCGTGCATAAAAATGGCTGGAGTTCCAGTAGAATTAAAGGTTGCAACGATCTTATTAGCGATAATGGCACTCTTGCCAATTCCAGTAATAATTACTCTTCCTTTAGAATTGTGAATAAGTTTAACACAATTTTCAAACGATTGGTCTATAAAATTCGTTAAATTCGCTATCGCATCGCTTTCAATAGTGATGGTTTGTTTAGCAAGTGCAATAATGGATGTATTAGTTTTCAAAAAAATGTTTTTTTTTTGGATTCAAAAAAAAGTATTACTTTAGTTGCAAATGTATTTAAAATTAGATTAATAATAGTTAGTTTGTGAAGGAAATTGATTTACATGAAGCGCTGAAAAAATATTTTGGATTCACGCAATTTAAAGGTTTACAAGAAGAAGTTATTAAAAGTTTAGTCGCTGGTGATAACACATTTGCTATTATGCCTACAGGTGGAGGGAAATCAATGTGTTACCAATTGCCTGCGCTAATGCAAGAAGGAACTGCTATTGTTGTTTCTCCATTAATTGCTTTGATGAAAAATCAAGTAGATGCTATTCGTGGAGTATCCTCGGAGCATGGTATTGCACATGTTTTAAATTCGTCATTAAATAGAGGAGAGGTTGCTCAAGTTAAATCAGATATAGAAAATGGTATTACCAAGTTACTATATGTTGCACCAGAATCTTTAACCAAAGAAGAGTATATAGATTTCTTAAAAGCGCAAAAAATATCATTTGTTGCAATTGATGAAGCGCATTGTATCTCAGAATGGGGACATGACTTTCGTCCTGAATATAGAAATTTAAGAAATATTATCAGTAAAATAGATGACGTACCAATTATTGGTTTAACGGCAACTGCAACACCAAAGGTACAAGAAGATATTCTCAAAACGCTGGGAATGTCAGATGCTAATACTTTTAAAGCATCATTTAATAGACCAAATTTATTTTATGAAGTACGTCCGAAAACAGATGATGTAAATAGTGATATTATTCGTTTTGTAAAAAAGTATGCTGGAAAATCTGGAATTGTGTATTGTTTGAGCCGTAAAAAAGTTGAAGAAGTTGCACAAGTACTACAAGTAAATGGGATTAAAGCTGTTCCTTATCACGCAGGTTTAGACGCCAAAACACGTGTAAAACATCAAGATATGTTTTTGATGGAAGATACAGATGTCGTTGTTGCGACAATTGCGTTTGGTATGGGAATTGACAAACCTGATGTTCGCTTTGTAATTCATCATGATATTCCAAAGAGTTTAGAAAGTTATTATCAAGAAACGGGTAGAGCAGGTCGTGATGATGGTGAAGGTTATTGTTTGGCTTTTTATGCGTATAAAGATATTGAGAAGTTAGAAAAATTTATGGCAGGAAAACCTGTTGCAGAACAAGAGGTTGGTCATGCGCTATTACAAGAAGTAGTTGGATATGCAGAAACATCTATGAGTCGCCGTAAATATTTATTGCATTACTTTGGCGAACAATTTGATGAAGTCAATGGTTTAGGTGCTGATATGGATGATAACACAAGAAATCCTAAGAAAAAAGCTGAAGCAAAAGAGGATGTAAAGTTGCTAATAGAAACAATTTTATTTACCAAAGAAAAATACAAACCAAAAGAAGTTGTAAATACTATAGTAGGAAGAGAAAATGCAATGTTGATTTCTCATAAGACCAATGAGCAAGAATTTTTTGGAAAAGGGAAAGATAAGAATGCCAACTATTGGATGGCTCTTTTACGTCAAGTTTTAGTAGTGAATTTAATTCGTAAAGAAATAGAACAATATGGAGTCGTAAAAGTTACTCAAAAGGGTAGGGATTATTTAGAAAATCCAACCTCTTTTATGATGACTGAAGATCATGTATATGATACTGATGATGATGGTGTAATTGTAAACGCAAAGAGTGCTGGAGGAAGTGTTGATGACAAGTTGATGAAAATGCTAAAAGATTTACGAAAGCGTGTTGCAAAGCGTCAAGAAGTACCTCCTTTTGCAGTGTTTCAAGATCCATCATTAGATGATATGACGCTAAAATACCCAATAACTCTTGAAGAATTATCTAACGTTCATGGTGTAGGAGAAGGTAAAGCACGTAAATTTGGTAAAGATTTTATTGCTTTAATTGCAGACTATGTTGAAGAAAATGATATTCTGAGACCAGAAGATTTGGTCGTGAAGAGTACAGGAGTTAATTCGTCTTTAAAATTATCAATCATTCAAAACACTGATAAGAAAATACCTTTGGAAGACATTGCTAAATCTAAAGGCTTGCAAATTAACGAGTTGATTATAGAAATGCAAAGTATTGTTTTTATGGGAACAAAGCTAAATATTGGTTATCATCTTAATGAAATATTAGATGAAGATCAACAGGAAGAAATTTTTGACTATTTTATGGAAGCAGAATCTGATAAAATTGATGATGCAATGGAAGAGTTTGATGGCGACTATGATTTTGATGAACTTCAACTTATGCGAATTAAGTTTATTAGCGAAGTGGCAAATTAAAAAAAAACCTATTATTTAATAGGCTTTTTTTGAGTCAAGTTTATGCTAGTTTTTTAAATTAATTAGTCTGAACATTTAAAATTAATAGGGTCATTTTTTGCTACTATTGAAGTACGTAATCTTCTAGTAGATCTAACTTTTTGTATATTATTATTTTTAAAACGTTGAGCTTCATCATATGAACTAAAAATATTAACAATATATTCTGGATCATCCCATCTAGAACCTACGGACTTTAATTTATTTTGAAGTTGATTTTCAGCATTAGATTTACTAATAAAACAATTGATTTCATCAATTTCGGTGAAATACCAAAAACTATTAAATTCACCATATATCATTGCGGTACCATGAATTACTCCATAGGCATATTTTGTGTCTTGTGAATGACTTTTTAATCCGATTACGGATAAAATTAAGAATAAGAGTATTGTGATTGTGTTTTTCATAATAAAAAGTTTTAAAATTTCAGTTATTAATTATAATCTGGAAAACTACATCTTTGGTCATATCTTGATACTAAAACAGAATATCTACCATTAGAATAGCATTTGTGAGTATATCCTCTTCTACCAGCTGCAACATGAATAACGTATGGTCTGCCACTTGTATAGCCTTGAGCGTCTCTTAAATAAAAAGCAACTCTTACCTTGTAAGAATATGGGTTTGTATAAAATACTTTTAATGAAGTATCCGAGCCACAAGATACTCCACGTTTTGAATAGGTATTGTTATAACCATTCCAATAGCATTGAGTTGTTTCTGTATCAACTGACTCAGTTGTTTTGTACTCTTTTTCCGAAGAAAAGTTAAAGATTGCTAAAAAAAATAAACTGCTGATAATTGTTAGTGTTTTCATAATTATATTGCTTTTAATGTTATTTTATAGTGTATTAGTCTAAATAAATTGTTTGGCATGATGTATTATCTACATTAATATTTCCACTTCCTATTTGATTACCACTTGTATCATACACTTTGTAAGTTGTATTTGATGCCAATGAAAAAGATGCATGGCCTACATAATTACCTCCATCACATGGATCAAACCTTATTGAAGAAGAGGAAGAATTTTTTGTTTGGTTATTTATTTTAATGTTAACAAAGGAATGCCCAGAATTATCAGTTAGAACAAAATTAACCTTTCCTCCAGCGTTTTCAATTAATGCATCTTCAAGTTCTTCGCAAGAAGTCATTAAACTGATGGCAAATACGAATAATAATAAATTTTTAAATGTTTTCATAATAGCTTAAGTTTTAAATTAGTATTACTCAAAATTACAATAGAATTTAATGCAAAAAAATACCCAACAAAGGGTATTTTTAACTACTATTTAAAAACTCTATCTAAATTAATTACTGTACGATTAATGGCTTCACTCTCCAAATATCTGAATAAGGATACGAATAAGATCCTAATTCTTCTTGAAGACCTTTGGTTGTTTTTCCAGATAATATTAGGTTTAAAATATCTTTTCTTTTCCTAGATTTTTCTTTCTCTGCTCTTTTAGCGCCTGCAGTTGAAGCGAAATAGATATATCCATCTGTACCCCAAAATGGCTGTGTTTCATTTGATTCTCCACTTGTTAATTGAGTTACTGACCTACCATTTCGCTTCATTAAAAATAAATGGCCAAATTTATCATCTTTATTTGCTATAAACGTAATGTGTTTTCCATCTGGAGAATAAGCGCCATTTGAGTAATGAGATTCTCCAGTTGTTATTTGCGTACTTTGGTATGTATTTAAATCTAATTCAAATAACTGGAAATAATCTCCAGAAAGTTTACTGTACAACAGTGTCGTTCCATTAGGATGCCATTTTGGATTTATACCCTCAGATAATACAGTAAAGCTACTGCCATCTCTGTTGACTAAACAAATACTTCTTTCACCTTGTAATGAAGTTGTTAATACAATTTTTTCTCCATTTGGAGATGCCATTGCAGAATTGTCATAATCTCCATATGCATTTTGTCCTACATAGGTTATCCCCAACCTTTTTATATTACTTGTAGCAATTATAGGATTTGTTGAATAGTAAGTAAACATAAAATCTCCATCATCATTTATCCATGTAGGTGCTCCAGTTTTTTTACCAATCAATGGTGTAAAACCAGGAAGCATTACATCATTTTTTAAACGAATACTCCATTTACCATTTCCTGAATTTGCATCATCTCTAATTACATATAATAATTTCTTTCCGTCAGGAGAAAGGCATGGTTGAAACTCCGCAACAACATCATTAGTAATTCGTACTAGTTCTCTTGCACTTGAAGTTACTTGTGGTCCTGATAATTTTGTATCTGTGCTACGTTTGTTTTTTGATGAGCCACACGATGTTAATAAAAGTGTAACTACAATAATTGTAATAATTTTTTTCATGGTAATAAAATTTGATAATTAATTAAGTTTGTTTTAACAAAACTACGATAGGATAGAAAGTAAAAAAATACCCAATGAAGGGTATTTTTTAAAACATAGTTAATGAGGAGTACTACTTTTTAAAGACATTAGAAGATAATCGATACGTAAAAGAGATAAACGGATTGATTCTATAATAATCTTTGTTTATAATTGATTCATCTACTGCTTCAGTAAGAATTTGGTTTTCATTATATAAGTTATTCAGTTGTTTTTGTTTATGTAATGAAACTCCTGCTGTTAAGAAAATGTTTTGTCCAACATAATATGATCCGCCTGCAAATACCGAGATGTTTTCTGTGTCAAAGCCAATTCCACCAGTTAAACAAAAATCATTATCCTTTTCAAGGTTGATAAATGAAAATTGCATTAAAGGGATTACTTGTAGTTTTTGATTATTCCCATCTTTTACAATTTTATAAGTATCATCATCTTGTTTTAAAGAGCGGTATGTATTACTTTTTATAAAGTTTGAAGAAACACCAAGTGAAGTCACCCATTTTCTCTTTGCTTTGCTTTTATATATTATTTTATGTTTTTGAATAATTGAATCGTTCTCTTTTTGAATTACATGTATAGATAGTTCAAATTTTGAACGATTTCCCATTGATATATAAAACTTTTTTTCAAACTGATCTTTTTGGGGAGGTAAAGAATTTATTATAATAGTAGAGTCGTTTTCTTTCGAAATTTTGGTTTGTAATGGGTCGATAAGTGAGCTGGTTATACCTTGCGAATAATTAATATAATATTTATCAGTTTCAAATTCGCCTTCAACATTTAAAATATATTCGCCTTTTTCTAGAGTCTCTTCAATAGCCCTAGGCATATTATTTAGATTAATAGTAATTTCTTGACTAAAGATAGATCCTGCATAGAAAAGGAAGGAAGCAAGCAGTAATTTTTTCATAATAAATTGAGTTTAGGTTAGTAATACTCAAAAATATGAAGACTTCAAAAGCGAAAGAATACCCAATAAAGGGTAATTTTAAAAATTATATTTTTTCTCCAATGCATAGCGCAACAATTCACCCTTACCATGTAAACCAAGAATGCGAATCATGTTTTTACGATGAGTATCAACAGTTTGTACACCAATAAAAAGTTGTTCTGCAATTTCACGAGATGTTTTTCCTTGAGCAACCAAGGCTAAAATTTCAATTTGTCGTTTTGTTAGTTTGCCTTTTTTCTTGGTACTTGACTCTTTATTTATAGCATTTACATTCACATTTTTTCCAAAATAAGTTTCTCCTTTTGAAACGACATTTATTGCGTTCAACACTTCTTCTAATGAGGAGTTTTTTAAAATATAACCAGATGCTCCAGCATTTATCATCTGTTCTATTGCATCTGTTTGTTCAAACATTGTGAAAGCAATAACTTTGATATGAGGAAATTCTTTTTTAATAATTTTAGTTGCAGCAATACCATCAATTTTTGGCATTCTAATATCAGTCAAAACAACATGAGGTTGTTTTAAACGCACAATATCAATCAATTTTTCACCGTCATTAGCCGTTCCAATAATTGAAATATTTTCCTCATATTTCAAGAGTAATTCAATTCCGTCTATTAATGACTGATGATCTTCTGCAATTGCCAATCGTATCATAATGGTATATCAATTATTACTGTTGTTCCTTTATTTAGTTCAGATTCTATAGTCATAGTTCCATCAAGATGTTCAATACGTTTGTCTATACTATGAATTCCCATTCCTTTACTTGATATTTGACTAGTGTCAAACCCTTTTCCGTTATCTTCAACCATTATATTTAGGCTTTTTTCATGGTTAATGATATGAATGGTTGCATGAGTTGCCTCTGCATGCTTAATGATATTGGTGATCAACTCTTGAATGATTCTGAAGATAGTTAACTCTAAACTATTCTCGAGCCTGTTTTCAAGTTCATGGTTTACAACATCTATTTTTATTTTTTTGGATGATGATACTTTTTCTGCCATATTTTCTATGGCAAGTAATAACCCTTGATTCGCTATAACACCAGAATTTTTAGCATGTGCAATTCCTCGTACTTTTTTATAGGCTTCATCTAGTAATGCATCGGTTTTATCAATCAATTCATCTTCTTTAAACTTCTTTTTGTCCTTATTGACTTTATAATTTTCAAAATGTAGTTTTAGCGTTGTTAATACACTTCCTAAATCGTCATGTAAGTCTTCAGCAATACGTTTACGCTCTTTTTCTTGACCTTCTATCATAGCATCAATACTTGTGAGTTCTTGTTCTTTTAGAAGCGTAACTACTTTTTGTTGCTCTATTTCATTGTTTTTCTCAGCAAGAAGCCTTTTGCGTTTTGAGTTTTTTAAGAATAGCGTAGTAGTTACTCCTCCGAAAAATAACAGTGTGAGCGAACCATATAATAAGTTTTTGTTTTGTTTTCTTTTTGCTTCACTTTCAAGATTATCATTTCTTAGTTTTTCGTTGTCAAACTGCTCTTTGATTTCTGCAACAGCTTCCCTATGATCATTCTTATTTAAACTGTCCAAGTATTTATTAGATTCTAATAAACTAGAATATGCTTTTTTATATTTTCTTTGATTAAAATAGGCACTTGATAAATTTTCTTTAACCATATACTTATTATAAGTTAAAAAAGAGTTTCCAATCGTACTATCTGCCATTAAGTAATAGTATTCAGCTTTTTTATATTCCTCTTTGCTTTTATATGAATTACCAATATTTAGATAAGTTGTGTAATAGTTTCTTGCTTTTTGAAATTTTATATCACTTGCTATAAAATTTAATTTTTTTTTGTAATAATAAATAGCAGAGTCAGGGTTTGATAAATTTTCTTGGTAAAGAACACCTAAAGTATTATAAGTATTCAATATAAATGTACTGTCCTCATTGGTAAATTTATATTTTAAAAGTTCTTTGTAGTTCTTAATTGCTTCATTATTTTTTTCTCTAAATAGATAATAATTTCCGTTTAGGTAGCGATGTGCGATTTTGTAGTAATTGTTATTATATGCTATTGATTTTTCCTCCAATAAATCAAGATATTCTTTATTGTAAGAGAAATCATTTATATAATCATATGTTTGAGATAACGCCGCTAAACTGTATAAAACGGTTAAGGAATCTTTAATGTTTAGTGCCTTTTTATATGCTTGATTACTATAGATAAAATATAGAGAATCGTTTCCAGAAATTTTGGCTAAATATCCTGAAAAGTAAAGCAATCTCGCTTTTCTGTTATCTAATAAGTTACTGTTTTTCTCTAAAATAGTTTTATATTTTAGCATCGAATCAATACTTCTTAGTTTACTAAAATAAATAAGTTTATAATAGTTATAGTTTTCAATGTCATCACTATTGTTGATTTTAAGTTCTAATTTTTTAATTGACGTACCGCGATTAAAGTAATAATAAGTTGAGTCGTTTTGTTGTGCATAACAAAACGACAAACAACTTAAAAATGTAATAATTACTAAAATTTGATATTTCAAATGAATATGCACTAATTTCTTGGTAATAAGCACGGAGTAACAGGAATCCCTTGGACATCACTCTCTTTATGCTTTACGCCAAGTTTTTCAATTTTATCTCCACACATATATTCATCATACTTTATATTTAATTTCACATTTAATGATCCACTTACATTTGTGCTTAAGTTTTTTACGATGACTCTTTCAGTTTTTGTATTATTTCCATATTCTTTTCCAATACTATTAAAAATTAAGGCGGTTTTTGTAGAGTTTGCTCTATCAAAACTTAATATATGATTTTTTGGAATTTGAATATATAATACTGCAAATCCTTTTTCAGTATTATAGCAAGAGTTACTTTCAACAGCTTTTGTAGTTTCGCATAGATTTCCAATAGTTGTTTCTGTTGTTATTGTAGGCTCAATAGTAACTTCAATTTTCTTACATGAATTAAATAAAAACAGTAAAGAAAAGATTGAAAATAAATAAATGAGTTTTTTCATAATAGTTAGTTTTAGTTAGTGTGAATTAATATTACAAATATGAAATAAATTGTAACACAAAAAAATACCCAATAATAGGTATATTTTGATGTAATAAAGTTAGTGAAAAATAATTAAACCATCAATGCAACTCCAAATCCAATTACAATCGCAATAAATTTCGCACTGTTAAATTTATGATTTTCAGCACTTTCAAAAATTATAATCGTTGAAATGTGCAAAAATATTCCAATGATAATTGCAGTAATTTCAGTTTTATATTCCAGTATAAAAGAAATGTTTGCACCAGCATAACTTCCTAATGGAGACATTAGCGCAAAGAGTAGGAGTAAAGAAAGGCTTTTTACTATTGTTGTATCAGAAAATGCTAAAAAACTCCCTAATACAATAGTAATAGGTATTTTATGAACCACAATTGCCCATAATAATTCTTGATGTTCATTGTCCGCCAACGGAATTCCTTCCATAAAAGCATGTAAACATAAACTCACAAATAAAATGACAGGAAATTTATTTCCATGTACATGAATATGACCATGTTCTGCACCTTTTGAAAAATAATCCATCACTAATTGTATAAGCAATCCTAAAATGATGAATGCACCAATATTTTTTGAGGAATTTTCAAAGACTTCTGGTAATAAATGAGTTACTGTTATCGCCAATAAATATGCACCACTAAATGAAAGTAATAATTGTGTAATTGATTTCTTAGGCTTTAGTAGATAGACAACTAAAACACCAACTGCAACAGATAAGAATAAAATTAATAAGTTCATTTTGAAATAATTAACAGTAATCTATTAGAGTTTTCTTCATCGAATTCTTGTAAATCATAATCTCCAAAAACAGCTTTTAATTTCAAATCAACTGTTTCTAGATATGTTTTTATTTTCGAAAAATCAAGACATTTTACACGTTCAAAATAATCGTACTTTTCATTATTACTGATAACTTCAATATTTTTAATAATAAAACCATTTTCAACCGAACGAGTGATATTAAATTGAATGTTTTCACGATTAATCGTTTCTTTTGTAACTAGATTTTTTATGGCATTTTTAACATTAATGAAATCAATGACTGCAAAACTATTTTCGTCTTTTAATCCGTTTTTAATATTTTTAAGCACATTTATATCCTCTGAATCATCAACAAAATAACCAAAACTTGTAAATAGATTAAAGATTGCGTCAAATTTTGTTTTAAAAGTAGAACGCATATCATGCTGTACAAATTTTAAGGTTTCATTTTCATATTGCTTTGCAAAATCAATGCTATTTTGAGACAAGTCTGCACCAATAACATCAAATCCTAAAGAGTTTAAAAATACTGAGTGTCGTCCTTTTCCGCAAGCTAAATCTAAAATTTTGTTGTCCTTTTTTAATTCTAAAAAAGTAACCAATTTTGTCATAAACTGTTGAGCTTCCTTATCATCGCGGTGTTTGTATAAGGTGTGATAAAAATCAGTGTCAAACCAAGAAGTAAACCAATCTGTAGATGTATTCATAAATAATAATTATCATCACAAAAATACGTTATCTTTGCATCAAAATTTAAATGGATGGGTAAAAACTTCAAAATGGTAGCAACTACCATGTTCGGATTAGAAGAAGTCTTGGAAAATGAGTTGAAAGACTTGGGCGCTGTAGATGTCAAAAAAGGCGTGCGTAATGTTTCTTTTTATGGCGATACAGGCTTTATGTATAAGGCAAACATGACTTTGCGGACAGCAATCAGAATTTTAAAACCTATTAAGACTTTTAAAGTATTTGATGAAGAGGATTTATATGAAAGTCTTCAGAAAATAAAATGGGAAGATTACATGTCGGTTGATGGTACATTTTCTATCGGAGCAGTTGTAAATTCTAAGTTTTTTACATCCAATTCTCATTATATTTCATTAAAATCAAAGGATGCAATTGCCGATTATTTTCGCCATAAATATCATAAACGTCCTAATGTAGATTTAAAACATCCAGATTTAAAGATTCATGTGCATATTCTGAAAGATATGTGTACTGTTTCTTTAGATTCCTCAGGTGATTCATTGCATAAAAGAGGGTATAGAACCTCTACCAATATAGCACCGATTAACGAAGTTCTCGCTGCAGGTTTGGTATTACTTTCAGGTTACACAGGTCATAGTAATTTTATTGATCCAATGTGTGGTTCTGGAACTATATTGATTGAAGCTACGATGATTGCATGTAATATTCCTGCGAATATCAATCGACCAGAATTTGGGTTTGAAAAATGGAGTGATTATGATGAAGATTTATATTATTTAATTCAAGATTCATTACTGAAAAAAATTATAAATCCGCAGTTTAAAATTATGGGATTTGATAAGGCACCATCTGCAGTTAGAAAGGCGAATGAAAATGTTGAAAGTGCTAATTTATCAGAGTTTATAGGAATACATCACGTTAATTTCTTTAACTCAATGAAAGAAGTATTTGGTTCGACACATATTTTGTTTAATCCTCCTTATGGTGAGCGTTTAAATATTGATGCAGAAGAATTTTATAAGAAAATTGGAGATACTTTAAAGCATGGATATCCTGATTCAAGAGTATGGTTTATCACATCTGATATTGATGCTTTAAAATATGTCGGTTTGCGTACTTCACGTAGAATACCACTTAAAAACGGTGATTTAGATTGTCGATTTGTACGTTATGATATGTATGAAGGAAGTAGAAAAGCTGTTAAACAAGAAAAGCCTTAAATCAAAAAATCCTGCAATTTGCAGGGTTTTTTTTTGGAGTTATTTGGGGAGATGCTATTAACGTCTTCTTCCCGTGCTTCTTGAACTTGTAGATTTACTTCTTGAAGAAGAACTTCTTGTACTTCTTGAGGCTTGTCTTGTTGGAGTTCTACTAGTATTGCTACGTGTTTGCGTAGGTTTTCTTTGTGTGCTGCGAGTCGTTCTCTGTGTCTGAGAAGGTTTTCTTTGTGTAGTACGAGTTGTTCTCTGTGTTTGTGCAGGTTTTCTCTGCGTACTACGTGTTGTTCTCTGTGTTTGAGAAGGTTTTCTTCTAACGTCTCTAGTATTTCTTGTCGTATTATTATCTCTCACAGTTCTCTGGTTTCTTCTTGTAGATGTTGTTGCTCTATCAGAAACTCTTCTAGTATTTTGGTTTCTTGTAGAAGCAGTTCTTCTATAATCATTGTTATTTCTGATATTGCTTGTTGCTCTACGTGAGTTATACTTATTTCTTTTTTGTTGACGGATATCGTATCTGTTTCTATTGTGTTTATATGAGTAACGATGATCTCTGTAATATGTATATCTATATGGATTGTAGTTGTATCTATAAGGGTTTACTCTTACAATCGTAAATCCGAAATAAGGTCTTGCAAACCAATTGTGATAAGGATGATACACATAATTTCTATTGTATGTATTGATATATCCCGAACAGTGAGAATAACGACCATAACTATTATAATAAACACTTAAACCGCCAATTCTGCGCAATCTTCCAGAATTATAATATATATCAATATCACCTGCACGTTTTATACGCCCGTAAGAATCATAATATATTGGAGTGTTTTCAATTTGGATGATTGCTCCATAACTATCATACTGTACATATGCATCGTAATCATATCCAGAATTATAACTACTGCTAATTCCAGGACTATTATAACCAACGTGTATACCATTTGATAAAAAATTTAAATAAAAATCAAATTCACCATTTTCGAAAATAGAAAATGTAATTCCATTCTCTACGAATGTCATTGAATTATCTGAAGAATTGTAAATGGTAGTTGAAATTCCTGTTGCGAATGCTTTTGATGTTTGCATTGAGATTGCTGATAATGCAATTGCGACAACTAATAAAATTCGTTTTTTCATGGTACGTGTTTTAAAATTAATAATACTTGGCTAGCATTACAATGAATACTTTACAAACAACGTGCCAAAAAAAAATGGAACGTCATTACGAGGGAAGTATGACTGAAGTAATCTCTTTTTTTGATGAGATTGCCACATTCGTACTTTACTAAGCACTCTTTCGTTCGCAATGATATCCAATATTTATAAAAAAAAAGTTATTTGAATTGATTTAAGAATATTAATTATCTGTCATTCCGCACTAGATGCGGAATCCATAAAGGCTATTATAACTGGATTCCCATTTCCATGGTAACGACAAACCTTTATAAACTATAACAAAATTTTCTTGCTAAGAATATTGATAGTGAAAAATTAATGATGTTATTCTGAGTTTGGTTGTTGAGTGTATTTGAACTAAAACAAAGAATCGATAAGAAAATAAACATCAAATTATTACAAACAATATTTTTTTGTCATTCTGAACGAAGTGAAGAATCTAACAACAAATAAACAGTTAAGCAATTCCACAATTGTAAAAAAGTGTATTTTTGAAGTACAATTTAAAACACTAATTATGGATCTGATTGGAAATAAATTTTATCAAAATTTAGGAAAACTATTTTTTGCAGTTGCTGCAAGTGATAAAGTAGTAAGAGATGAAGAATTCGCATCATTAAAGAAAACAGTAACCAATCATTGGATGGAAATTGATGATTCTGAAGATGAATTTGGAAATGATGCAGCATATCAAATAGAAATTGTATTTGATTTTTTACATGCAAGTGCATTTGAAGCACATGCAAATGATTTTGTTGGTGACTTTGAAACTTTCAAAAAAGAAAATGAAGAATTATTTCCTCCAAAAGTTGAACGAATTATTTGGAGAACATGTTTAGCGATTGCTGATGCTTTTTATGGACGTAATAGTGCTGAAAAAGAAATGCTTGCAAAAATAAAAAACTTACTTTTAGGCTAAAGGTATCTATTATATTAACGTCATATTGCCAATTCCGTTGCCAAAGTTATTTACTTATAAAATAACAGAAGCAGAGTCACAATTCCTGAAAAAAGGGATGCGTGTTGCAGTAGAATTTGGTAAAAAGAAGATTTATACAGCACTTGTCTATGAGATCCACCAAAATGCACCAAAAGGATATGACGCAAAAGATATTCATCAAATATTAGATGAAACGCCAATTGTAAACGAAATACAATTGCAGCATTGGCAATGGATTTCTGATTACTATATGTGTACGTTGGGCGACGTATTTCGTGCTGCGCTGCCTTCAGCATTCCTGTTGGAAAGTGAAACGAGTATCCTCAAAAAAGAGGGTTTTACTTCCGAAAACGAACTCAGTAACGACGAATTTTTGATTTTTGATGCCTTGCAACATCAGTCAGAATTAAATGTAAATCAAGTTGTCAGTATCCTAAATAAAAAAACAGTCTTTCCGATTTTAAAATCGATGCTTGATAAAGAAGCAATCATTTTAAAAGAAAGAATCTACGAACAATACAAACCAAAATTGGTTAAATATGTTCGCCTGAATTCTATTTATACCGAAGAAAAATTAAATGATTTATTAGAATCGTTAAACAGAGCAAAGAAACAGCGAGAAGCAGTTTTATCATATTTTCAATTGCAACTTAGTACCAAAAAGCCTGTAAAAGTTACTGATTTAGAAACAGCATCTGGAAGTTCGACTGCAGTAATAAAAGCATTGGTTGAGAAAGATGTTTTTGAATATTACTTTATACAAGTTGATAGAATCACTTTTGAAGGTAAGAACAACCAACTGAAAACACTTAACGAACATCAATCAAAGGCGTTAATTGAAATAGAAATATCATTTGAAGAAAAAGATGTTGTATTGCTTCATGGAGTTACAAGTAGTGGTAAAACAGAGATTTACGCTGATTTAATTCAGAAACAACTTGATGAAAATAAGCAAATTTTATACTTGCTTCCAGAGATTGCTTTAACTACACAACTCATCACAAGATTGCAACATTATTTTGGCGATAAAGTTGCTGTTTTTCATTCTAAATATTCAATGAATGAACGAGTTGAAGTCTGGAATAATGTTCTTGAAAACAAGCCAAAAGCACAGATTATTTTAGGTGCGCGTTCCTCATTATTTTTGCCGTTTTCTAATCTCGGATTGATAATAGTTGATGAAGAACATGAAACATCGTATAAGCAATTTGATCCTGCGCCGAGATACCATGCACGTGATGCAGCAATTGTATTATCACACATGCATAAAGCCAAAATTTTATTAGGTTCTGCAACGCCATCTATAGAAAGTTTTCACAATGCGAAAGAAGGAAAATACGGCTTGGTTACCATAAATCGACGTCATGGAAACGTATTGTTGCCTGAAGTTGAATTGGTAGATATCAAGGAAAAACATCGTAAGAAAAGAATGAAAGGTCATTTTTCTGACCGTTTGATAGCGTTGATAAACAATGCGTTAGAAGAAAATGAACAAGTCATTTTATTTCAGAATAGGAGAGGGTTCTCACCAATTGTTGAGTGTGAAACTTGTGGAGTTTCTCCTCAATGTTCTAATTGTGATGTAAGTTTGACTTATCATAAGTTTAAAAATGAATTGCGTTGTCATTATTGTGGACATCATCAAGCAATGCAACACAATTGTGGTGCTTGTGGAAGTGAAAAATTAAACACCAAAGGTTTTGGTACTGAGCAGATTGAGTTAGAATTAGCAGATTTGTTTCCGACTATAAAGGTTGGAAGAATGGACTTAGATACGACTCGTGGAAAGTATGGGTATCAGAAAATAATAGGACAGTTTCAGGCACAAGAAATTGACATTTTGGTTGGTACACAAATGCTTTCTAAAGGATTGGATTTTAGCAATGTGTCACTCGTTGGAATTTTAAATGCTGATAATATGCTCAATTTTCCAGATTTTAGAGCACACGAACGTAGTTTTCAGTTGATGGTTCAAGTTTCTGGTAGAGCAGGAAGAGCAAAGAAACGGGGGAAAGTTGCCATACAAACTTTCAATCCATACCATCAAATATTACAACAAGTTTCTACCAATGAGTATCAAACAATGTTTAAAGAACAGTTAGATGAGCGTTGGCAATATCACTATCCGCCGTTTTATAGAATGGTTAAAATCACCTTAAAGCATCGTGATTACTCAAAAGTTGATATTGCTGCTATTTGGCTCGGAAAGTCTTTGATCAATGTGTTTAAAGAAAATGTTTTGGGTCCTACAATTCCTGTGGTTTCTAGAGTTCGCAATCAATATATACGCACTTTATTGATTAAAATACCACCAAAGCAATCATTAAAAACAACGAAAGAACATATATTGAGAATTAAAAATACTTTTCAAGCGGTTAAAGATTTTAGACCTATTCGTTTTGGGTTGGATGTGGATAATTATTAGTGAATTTTTTAATGTTTCGCTTTTTGGCTCGGCTATGGTTAGTACGGGATTTCGAAGGACTGAACTTTCGGTCTTGCACTTAGCTAAATTTACAATTTTTCTTTTAAATTTCAACTAAATGCAAAATTGTAAATTTTGCGGTTTTTGTAAAAAGTACTAACCTTTTGGAAAAGCACTAAAGCCCGTATTAATTATAGCCATTGTTGTGTGCCGTTTAATTATATTATTCGAATGATGGGGGCAATTTAATATCAAAAAGTCTTACACACTTATTTTGTAAATAACCAAATCTCCGTTTGTTTTCTAAAGCACCTTCAAGGCTTGTTATTTTTTTTATTTTTAAAAATTCAAGTAAACCAGAATATTCTTCTTCAAACATGATGTCTATTACTTTAGTTTTTGTTAAACTATTTAACTTTAGACCAAGTCCTTTGTTGCGACTAGCATAATCATCTCTATACGTTTGGTAAAATTGTTTTTTTTCTTCTTTCTTATATTCGGAAGATTTTACGTAATCTATAAATTCTTCAAATTTTATTGAAGAAGTCATATTAACATTTGAAATTTTTTCACATAATTTTTGAGTATAAAGTTTTCCCTTAAATCTCTTTGGTATTTGTATACTTACATAATCCCCTTTATTAAGTAAATTTCCTTCTTCATCTATACTAGCCACTCCTGAAGTAGCATTGCTAGCGAAACCAGCGAAGCTTAGCAATTTACCTTTTGAATATTTAATTGTAGAAGTAAAGTTATTGCTCAATCTATTATGATAAATAGAAGTTATACTAATTGATCCATCATCTTTAAATAAACTTATTATTATGTCATTAGATTCTCCTATAAAATCAATATAATTACATTTATACATAGTGCTTGTATAATTGGATTTATTTTTTTTTAATAAAACATTTATTTTTTTTGTATCACTTTTATTTTCTTGACAAGAAAATCTTGCAGAATTTTTTTGCATAGAAATTGTATTCTCCTTTTTGTTATAAGTAAAATTTTCTAAATATTGATTATGATATTTGAGAACATTGTTTTCTACAGTTTCCTGCCCCATTAATACAAAACCTGAACATAAAATTGCTATCAGACTACATAGTTTAATTTTTATCATTTTTATCATTTTTTTATTTAGTTCCTTTCAGTTTGTATATAGCACACAATTGTATAAGATATGGTTCTGTTTTAATAAACTATATCGTACGAAAGCGAAGATAGCACTTTAAAAACAAAGATTATGTATTGTTAATAATTACTCATCTTCCCAATTCATACTGCGTTTTACTGCTTTTTGCCAACCTTTATATAGTTTTTCTCGCTTTGTGTTTTCCATTTCTGGAGTGAATGTATGCTCAATTGTTTTGGTTTTGAGAATATCGTTTTGTTTCCACAATCCAACCGAAATTCCAGCCAAATATGCTGCTCCAAGTGCTGTAGATTCAGTGTTTTTAGGGCGATTTACAGTACAGTTGAGGATGTCTGCTTGAAACTGCATTAATACATTGTTTGCGCTTGCGCCACCATCAACGGTTAGAGAAGTGAGTTGTGTGTTGCAATCTTCTTGCATAGCATTTATCAAATCTTTTGATTGATACGCCAAAGAGTCTAAAGTCGCTTTGACTAAGTGTTCTTTTCCTGTATCACGTGTCAGACCAAAGATGGCTCCACGAGCATACATATCCCAATAAGGTGCTCCTAAACCTGCAAATGCTGGAACTACATATACTGGGTTATCTCCAGTTAATTGTTTTGCAATAGTTTCACTTTCTTCAGCAGTATCAATTATTTGCAAACCATCTCTAAGCCATTGTATCGCTGCTCCTGCAATAAAAACGCTTCCTTCGAGCGCATAATATACTTTGTTGTCAATACCCCAAGCAATCGTTGTCAGAAGTCCGTTTTTAGAATATTGTGGTTTTGTTCCTGTATTCATTAACAGGAAACATCCTGTTCCGTAGGTGTTTTTTGCTTCACCTTTTTCAAAACATGCTTGACCAAACAATGCCGCTTGTTGATCACCTGCAATTCCTGCAATTGGAATTTGATGATTCTTGTATTCAAAATTTCCAAAATGATGACTTGAATGATGCACTTTAGCAAGCATATTTTTAGGAATGTCTAATGCTTTAAGTAACTTTTCATCCCATTTTAAAGTATTGATATTAAACAACATTGTTCTTGAGGCATTCGAATAATCTGTTGCGTGGACTTTACCATTTGTTAAATTCCAAAGTAGCCAAGTATCAATAGTGCCAAATAGTAATTCTCCTTTTTCTGCGGATGCTCTTGCGTTATCTACATTGTCAAGAATCCATTTAATTTTTGTTCCAGAAAAATAAGAGTCAATAACCAATCCCGTATTTTTCTTCACATATTCTTCTAAATCGTTATTTTTTAGATCTTCACAGATACTTGCTGTACGTTTGTCTTGCCATACTATTGCATTATAAATCGCTTTTCCTGTAGATTTATTCCACACAACAGTTGTTTCTCGTTGATTGGTGATGCCGATTCCTGCAATAGATTTTATAGCAACATTGTTGTTTTTTATTAAGTTTTGAAAGGTGTTTAATTGCGAATCAAGTATTTCTTGAGGATCGTGTTCCACCCAACCAGAATGAGGGAATATTTGCTTGAATTCTTGTTGTTCCATTGCTATTTGTTTTCCGTTTTGGTCAAACAAAACAGAACGAGAACTTGTAGTTCCTTGATCTAATGCGATAATATATTTTTTAGACATAGTGCTTTTTAATCAACTTAATAAAATCTAAAGAGAAGGTATAGATATCTCCAGGCCAACGAGCAGACACATAATTTTTGCAAGTAACAGCGAAGCCTCGATTGAGATGGTTCATATCATCTCTTAAAATTGGTGTTGGTCCTTTTATAAAATTTTTCTTGTCAGATAATGTTGCTACAACTTCATCTTCTACAGTTATTTCTGGATAGGTAAGGTAGTAATCTCCAAGCCAAAGCCGTGTAAGATTGTAAGCCAATAATTCTTGAGATTTCAATAAGGAAGTCGTTTTTAAATTATGCAAAACCGACTTTCCTGTTTTTTGGTTGATGCTTCTTGCGGCCAACACAACTCCATGACATACTGCTGCAACAGGTTTGTCAGCATTAAAAAAATCAACAACAAGGTTTTGGAGTAGTGTAGATTCTAAATATTCTTTTACTTTTTTATCATGACCTCCAGGTAAAAGGAGCGCATCAAAATCGGTTTCTTTAAGTTCGCTATACTTTAATGGTTTCTGAAAATTAGATACTTTTATAAGTTCATTATGTGCCTCAACAGCATCTTTTCGAGCCATTAATGCCGATTTCCAAATACCAAGTTTAGTGCCGTGAAGCATTGATTGATCTGTGATTCCTATTTCTCCGTTTGGAGTAGCAAATACAACTTCAAAATTATTTTCTGAGAATAACTTCCATGGAACGGCAACTTCTGTAGTGTCAAATCCGTAAGAAGGAATGGGAATTAAAATTTTTATTGACTTCATGAAAGCGAATGTACGATTTTTGCTACTATTTAATTATTGATAGTTATGTGTGTGTAAGATTATTTTTAATAATAAAGGATTGTGTTTGGATATTTCGCTTCCGTATATAAGATTTAGTTGCGTGTTTTAACGCACCTAATTTAGCAAATACAAATCAAATAGAAAATTCGCAAAGATTTTTGTAAATAGACTTGCACTAGTAATTAATTTTATACGGCTTTGGCAATAGTTTTATTATAATTCATTCGCTTTTAAAACTCTCAAGAAATTGCCTCCGAGAATTTTGACAATATCTTTTTTAGTGTATCCTTTTTCCACTAATGCTTTAGTTATTAAAGGATATGCTGTAACATCATCCAATTGCAGTGGTGTAAGATTGATTCCGTCAAAGTCAGACCCTAAACCTATATAATCAACACCCACCAGTTTGACAATGTAATCTATATGATCAATTAACTTAGATAATGGAGGTCTCATTTGGTTTGCCTCTGTAGTATGTTTTTTGTACAAGTAATCCATCATATACCATTCATCCATTCCTCTTTTTAAAAGTGAATCACTTTCAATAGCGTGTTTTTTAAAAAAGGCCGTTTCTTTTTCACCAAAACTACTGTCAATAAAACCAGGATGAAAGTTTATCATAATTACACCATCATTATTAGCAATTGCTTTTATTTGATCGTCTTTTAAATTTCGAGGGCTCGGAACAAGACTATAAACCGAACTATGAGAAGCAATAATTGGTTTGTTAGTAATCTTAATCACATCCCAAAAAGTCTGGTCGCCAGAGTGACTCACATCTATCATCATTCCTAATTTATTCATTTTTGTTACAACCTGTATTCCAAAATCTGTTAATCCTTTTTGGGGAAGGTTTGGATTTGTTGTTTCATCTGCAGCGCTCGTTGCCCAAGAAGGGGCGACATTATGAGTTAAAGTTAAATATCTTGCGCCACGTTTATAGAGTGCTTCTAATTTATTAAGGTCATCTTCAATCATATGACCACCTTCAACACCAAACATTGCTGCAATTTTATTTTCATCTATAGTCTTTAAAATCGCTTCAGAGTTGGCAACTTTAATAATCTTATTTGGGTTCCGTGCTACTACTGCATCTAGACTATCCATTTGCCTGTTGGCTATTGTATAAGGATTTTTAACACCTCCATCACTATACACAGAAAATATTTGAACATCCAAACCTCCCTTTTTCCAACGGTTCAGATCGCTATGTGTTTTCCCGGTTAAATCTTGATCCAACATTATTCCTATGTCCACAGTTTTCATTAGGATATCATTGTGGGAGTCAATTACTATTGCCTCATTATGAATTTCTATAAATGTTTTAGGTTCAGATTCTTTATCTGGCGAAGATTTACAAGATGATAAAACAATAAATAGAATGATTAAATATCTCATATTCTTGATTTTAATTTTTGGTTTTAAATTATTGACTAAGTTTAAGGTCTGTTTATTTTTAATAAACTATAAACATACGAAAGCGAAGATAGTGTTTTAAAATGATAATGTGAAATGACAAAAGGATGATAATAATATTTTATAATGTGCTATCAATTCAAACTTACTTTTTATATCTTTGATTTTCAAAAATCAACTAGAAATGAAATTATTAGAAAATAAAACAGCCATAATTACAGGCGCAACTCGTGGTATTGGTAAAGGCATTGCAGAAGTCTTTGCACAACAAGGCGCAAATATTGCGTTTACATACAGTTCGTCAGTAGATGCTGCAAACGCATTGGAGAAAGAATTATCTTCTTATGGTGTAAAAGCCAAAGGATATCAATCAAATGCTGCAGATTTTGATGCTGCACAGGAATTGGCATCTGAAGTTTTAAAAGAATTTGGGAGTATAGATGTGTTGGTAAACAATGCAGGAATTACAAAAGATAATCTGTTGATGCGCATTTCAGAAGATGATTTTGATAAAGTGATAGAAATCAATTTGAAATCGGTTTTTAATTTAACCAAAGCAGTGATTAGACCAATGATGAAACAACGTAAAGGTTCAATTATTAATATGAGTTCGGTTGTTGGACTAAAAGGAAATGCAGGACAAGCAAATTATGCTGCTTCAAAAGCAGGAATAATAGGCTTTTCTAAGTCTGTTGCATTAGAATTAGGTTCAAGAAATATTAGAAGTAATGTTATTGCTCCAGGATTTATTGAAACTGAAATGACTGCAAAATTGGATGAAGAAACTGTAAAAGGATGGCGAAATGCAATTCCACTAAAAAGAGGTGGAACTCCTGAAGATATTGCAAATGCATGTGTATTTTTAGCATCAGATATGAGCGCTTATATTACAGGGCAAACACTTAGTGTAGATGGTGGAATGTTAACATAAACTTACTATAATTATGAAAAAATATATTTTACTATGCCTATTTGCACTTTGTAACATTTATGGTTCTATTGCACAAAACAATGATTGGTTTGAAATTAAAGACAAGGATGCGGCGTATCTAATAGATTTTCCTTCCGAACCGGAAAAAGGAGAAAACGATGTGCAGACAGATAAAGGAACTGTTAAGATGAATACATATACTTTACAGACGTCAGATGATGTTAATATGATTTATATGTCATCATTTACCAAGTACCCAGAATCTTTTTTTGAAGATGGTTTAGTTTCAGAGGAGTCACAAAATACAGTTTTAGATAACAGTGTTAATGGAGCAGTTACCAATACAGAAGGGGAATTAATATTAGATAAAAAAATTACATTTAATGGCTATAAAGGGCGAGTTATTAAAATAAAACTTAGTGGTGGTTATATTATTTATATGAAAGTGCTTTTAGTAGATATTAGGTTGTATTTGGCTCAAGTTATCTACGAGGAAAAGGATGATGGCAATGAAAATGCTAAGCGATTTTTTGAATCTTTAGAACTAATAAATGTAAAAAAATAGTTGACAACAGAAAATTTTTTATGTATTATAGGAGCAGCAATTATTGCATTATTGATTGCTATTTTCCATTATTTCTATAAATCTAAAAGTAAAGAAAGAAGTGTTATTTTACTGACTTTTTTACGCTTTTTGAGCCTTTTTGCACTGTTTTTACTATTGATAAATCCGAAAGTTGAGCAAAGTATAATTAAGACAATCAAGCCGAAATTAGTTGTTGCTGTTGATAATTCTTCATCGATCAAGTACATGAATCAAACAGATGAAGTTTTAAGTTTGGTTGAGAGTATTAAGAATAATAAAGATTTGAATGAGAAATTTAACATCAATTTCTTTTCTTTTTCTGATGATGTGCAACTTTTAGATTCTTTGAGTTTTGATAATTCACAAACCAATATTTCAAAGCCTTTCAAGCAATTCAGTGAACTTTATAAAAATGATATTGCACCTATTATTTTAATTACTGATGGAAACCAAACCTACGGAGCAGACTATGAATATTTAACCATAAATCAACCAGTTTACTCAATTATTGTTGGTGATACAACGAAATATGTTGATTTGAGAATTTCACAACAAAACGTGAATCGCTATGCGTATTTAAAAAATAAGTTTCCAGTTGAAGTGTTTTTAAATTATGAAGGTAAAAAGCCAGTAAACACAACTTTTACTATTTTTAAAGGAAATCAAAAAGTATATTCTAAAAAGGTTTCCTTTTCAAAAGAAAACAACTCACAAAATCTTTCTTTTCATTTACCAACAGCTAAAGTTGGTACGCATTATTACACATCAAGAATTGGTCAATTAGATAATGAGAAAAACACAGTAAATAACACTAAAAATTTTGTTGTCGAAGTGATTGATGAGCAGTCTAAAACCTTAATATTGACCTCATTTTTGCATCCAGATATTGGTGCATTAAAAAAATCTATTGAAAGTAATAAGCAGCGTAATGTTATTATTAAAAAGATAGGTGATAAAATTCAACTAAAAGATTATCAATTAGTTATACTGTATCAACCTACAAATAGCTTTAATACTATTTTCTCTCAATTAACTACTGAAAAGACGAATTATTTTGTAATTACTGGATCTAAAACTGATTGGAATTTTTTGAATAATGCGCAAGAGCATTTTTCTAAAATGACTATCAATCAGACAGAGAATTATACGCCAGTTTTCAATCAAGGTTATACTTCTTTTATTACTGATGATATCGGATTTGAAGACTTTCCACCGTTGATTGATATGTTTGGTGAAGTGAAGTTCAAAACGTCTTTTGAGAGTTTGTTATTTCAACAAGTTGGAAATTATATAACAGAAAAACCATTATTGGCTACATATGAAGCAACTAATATGAGAGGAGCAGTATTATTTGGTGAGAATAGTTGGCGATGGAGAATGACATCCAAATTAGAACGTAAAACGTTTGTAGATTACGATAATTATATTAATAAAATTATTCAATATTTATCATCAAATATAAATTCAAAACGTTTAACGATTGATTATAGGTCTATTTATTATGCTAATGAAAATGTACGTGTTTCGGCAAATTATTTGGATAAGAATTATATGTTTTATTCTAGTGCAACGGTTTGGTTATCAGTAGTAAATAGAGAAACAAATGAAAAGAAACGTTTTCCATTTTTATTAAATGGAAATAGTTACTTAGCATCACTTTCTGGATTAGAAGCAGGAAATTATAACTTTAATGTATCATTAGAAAACCAAAATGTGAAAACAAATGGAAGTTTTAAAATCTTAGAATTTGATGTAGAACAACAATTTGTTAATGCAAATGTAGATAAGTTAAAATCTATCAGTGAAAAGACAAAAGGGGAAATTTATTTTGCGGATGCTGTAACAAAATTGACCTCGGACTTACTTATAGATAAGAAGTTTGTATCCATTCAAAAATCAGAAAAGAAATCAAATTCAATTATAGATTGGAAGTGGTTATTAGCAGTAATTATAGTATCTTTGAGCATCGAATGGTTTATAAGAAAATATAAAGGATTAATTTAATTGCAGGGCGATAATCAAAAGGTTTAAGAATAGATAAAAAAATAACACTTCGAATTCTCTGCATCGAGGTATCAACTTAAAAATATAAAAAAATGGCACAACAACCACAATTACAATTACCAAAAGGATTAATAGGAATCGTCGTCTTGGCGGTTATAGCAATGATGTTTTTCTCCAAAACATTTGTTACAGTTGACAGAGGAGAAGCAGGAGTTTTATGGAAACGTTTTGATGGAGGAGTTGTTACAGATTCACCACCATTGGGTGAAGGGTTTCATATTGTTGCACCTTGGAATAAGGTAGATATTTATAATGTTCGTCAGCAAAACATGTTCATTAAGGATATGGAAGTACTGTCTTCAAACGGATTAGAGATTAAATTAGATGTATCTATTCTATACCAGCCAAAAATTGATCAACTAGGATTACTACACAAAACAAAAGGTGAAAACTATTTAGAAGTAGTTATTATTCCAGAAGTACGTTCTGCTGGACGTAGTATTGTTGGTCGTTATATTCCAGAACAATTATACTCGAGTAAACGTGATGTAATTCAGAGAGAAATCTTTGATGAAGTAGCAAGAAAAGCAAAAGGTCAATATGTTCAAATTAATGATATTTTGATACGAGATGTTACATTGCCACCAACAATTAAAGACGCTATTGAACGTAAGTTAAAGCAAGAACAAGAATCATTAGAATATGAATTTAGATTAATTACTGCTGCTAAAGAGGCTGAAAAACAGATAATTGAAGCTGAAGGAAAAGCAGAATCTAATAGAATTTTAAGTGCATCTTTAACAGATAAAATTTTGAAAGATAAAGGTATTGATGCAACGTTAAAACTTGCTGAATCACCAAATTCTAAAGTAGTAATAGTTGGAGGTAAAGATGGAATGCCATTGATTTTAGGGAATAACTAAAAAGACTACAGATTAACTTCTAGACGTTAGATATAAATGACGTAAAAAATCCGATCACAAATTTTGTAATCGGATTTTTTTTAGTTTTGAATACTGAATACTGAATACTGAATACTGAATACTGAATACTGAATACTGAATACTGAATATTGCTTACTCTTTTCGTATAGTACTCCCTTTTTTGATTGCCTTGTGATTTTCGTAACATTCCAAAACTGCTTCAATGACTTGAATATCACTTGCTTTTCGTATAAAATAGTCAGAATAATTACAATCATCAAGTAGTTCATCTAATTCACTTCTACTCAATTCAAGATACTCAAGCATTATTTCACGATTTACTTTAGCATTTAGCATATCACGAATTTCATTGTCTTTTTTAAGCTGTTTTAATCGTTTTAATTGCTTTGGTTTCTTTCCAAATAAATTATATACAAAATCTATAGGGTGAAATATTGCATCAACAGGAGAATCATATGTTTTTTGTCTTGGACGTCCTATTTCATACGTTTGAGGCAATCCATTAATATGAATACGAGTGTACTTATCTTTAGGTACATTTCTAGCATCAATTTCTAAAACACCAACCAGTTGAATGGATTTTACTCTTACTTCTGTTATCTGTTCAGCCTTTTCAAAAAGTGCAATTTCAAGTTCATTACCTTTTAATAAATCATTGGTGATTTTTATTTTTACAGATTGAAAACCAATATGAGAAAAGAAAATTGTGTCGTTTACACGTGTAGGTATAATAAAAGAACCATCATTATTACTTACAGTTCCTCTAACAGAATTCATATTATAAATATGTGCACCTTTTAGTGGTTTTTTATCAAAACCGTTTACAATAAATCCTTTTAAATCAATTGAAGGAAGATTAATTACCTCTGTAGAATCTGTTGATTTTTCTTGTGAAAATCCTACTAAACCTATACATAATACTGTAATAAATAATATTTTTTTAATCATATGCAAGTATAAGAATAAATATTTTACAAGAAGTTAAAGTAATGTGAAATAACAATAGCAAATTAATTCTTTATATAAACACTTATAATTTGTTATTCTATGCATCAGAATTGACAAGTCTAAAAGAGTATAAAAAGAAAAACCTGTTAAGAATTTTCTTAACAGATTTTTTTAGTGCGCGTAACTGGAGTCGAACCAGCACGTCCTTGCGAACACAAACCCCTCAAGCTTGCACGTCTACCAATTCCGCCATACGCGCTCTTAGAAACTATTCTAAACGAAAAAAGTCAAGTAAAAACTTAACTTTTTTGTGACTTGGCTGGGGCTCGAACCCAGGACCACCTCCTTAAAAGGGAGGTGCTCTACCAACTGAGCTACCAAGTCCTTTTTCTATTAGCGAGTGCAAATATACTGCCTAATATTATAAAACACAAGCCTATTTTTATAATTTTTTATCGATATTTGTCTTTTATAAAAATTGTATGATTAAAGTAGTTTTACTAGGATATATGGCAAGTGGAAAATCATCTGTAGGAAAAATTATTGCAGAGCGATTAAATCTCGATTTTATTGACTTAGATGCATATATAGAGGAGAATGAAGGGCATTCTATTTCTAATATATTTGCTGAAAAAGGAGAAATTTATTTCAGAATAAAAGAAACAGAATATCTTACAGAATTATTGAATTCAGAAAATAATTTTGTGCTTTCTGTTGGTGGTGGAACTCCTTGTTATGCTAATAACATTCAATTGATTTCAGAAAAGGCACAATCATTTTATTTAAAAGCATCTTTAAATACACTTTATAATCGGTTAAAAAGACAGCGAAAAAGCCGTCCTTTAATTGCAAATTTGAAATTAGAAAATTTAAAAGAATTTATCGCGAAGCATTTATTTGAACGAACTTCATTCTATGAGCAATCAATTCATTCAATAAATACTGATGACAAGATTATCAACGAAATTGTAGAAGAAATTAAGGATAAGTTAATCTAAATAGGCAATTGTTGATTTTCCTTTAAACTCAACAGTAATATTACTGTCAATAGTTGTAGATAAAGAAATCCCTTTAAAATCTGCCTTTACAGGATATTTTTTGTGATTTCTATTAACCAAAACTGCCGTTTTAAATTGTTTTAATGGAACTTCAAGAAAATGTTTAATCGCATAGATTAAAGTTGTCCCAGAATTTAAAACATCATCAACCAAGACTAAAGATTTCTTTTTATACTTCTCAGATTCAATAGAAGTTGTTACTTGATTTAAAGGGTTTTGTTTGTCTATTATCACTTCACATAAAATAACATCTATTGAAGAAATAGAATTAAGTGTTGTTTTTATTTTTTTTGCAAAAAGAAATCCATTTCCAGTAATTCCAGCAAGAATAATCTCCTTTTCATTATTGTTTACCTCTATTATTTGATAAGCAATTCTCTTGATTATATGATTTATTTGGTTGTTGCTAAGTATTATTGTGCTTTTCATGGGTATTATTTATTGTTTTTCAATGGTCACATTTTGTTCGCAATTTATCATTTCTTTGAGTGATAAAGTTTTAGCATATTTGTTTATGGTTCTTCATGGTACTCATCAATATCTCTTCTATCTTTTTTTGTAGGTCTTCCCATTCCTTTTTTACGATAATAATCTTTAGAGTATTTTAATAAATCTTGTCTTTCAAACTCTTCTTTTGGAGTCGTATCTTTTCGGTATAAGTCAACTAATTTAGCACCAACTCGACTGTTCGGAATATCTAAAATAACAATTTGGTAATTGATCTGGTTCTTGCGAATAGTTATTTGCTCTCCATTAAAAACTTCTTTTGATGGTTTTGCAACACTATTATTTATACGAATATGTCCTTTTTTACAGGCTTCCGTTGCTATATTTCTTGTTTTGAAATAGCGTGTACACCATAAATATTTATCAATTCTCATACAAAAAGTTAAATTTTCACGTTTGTCTTTTAACAAAGGTATGAAAATTGTATCTTGCGCACTTAAATTAAGTTTAAAAATGAATATAAAAAACATAGGTTTAGTTTTTGCGCTAGCATTAACAATTTTTTCATGTAATGATGACACGAATCAACAATTTATTTTTGATCATGCTGGACAAGCAATTGTGGATGATGCAAAACTGGTTGAATACATGCAAACACATTATTATAATGCTGCATTAGATTCTATAAAAGTAGTAGATGCAGGACAAACTCCATTTTCTGATCAAATTATTACAATTGATATTGTTGAAAATGAGGTTGATTATAAATTATATTATATAGTCTCAGAACAAGGAGTTGGCTATCAGCCATCACAAGTAGATAATGTTTTGGTTACTTATAGAGGGGAATTATTAGACGGTACTATATTTGACGACCGCCCTTCACTTGCTGTTGGAAATCCATGGATTAACTTGACAGGTGTTGTAAAGGGTTGGACATATGGTATTCCGAATTTTAAAGGAGGAACAAATATTTCTATGCCAAATCAACCACTTGAGTTTGTTGATTTTAGCAATGGATTTTTATTTATTCCTTCAGGACTAGGATATAGAAATGCTCCTCAATTATTAATTCCACAAAGTGAGCCATTAATTTTTAAAATTGCTGTTCAATATGCAACTGCTGCAGATCATGATGGTGATGGTGTTCTTTCAAATGATGAAGATATTGACGGTGATGGAGATGTAACTAATGACGATACTGATGAGGATTTAATCCCTAACTTTACAGATACTGATGATGATGGAGATGGGATACAAACAATAAATGAAGACACTAATGGTGATGGTGACCCACGAAATGATGATGATGATAATGATGGAACGCCAAATTATTTAGATTCAGATAGTTAATAATACACTTTATATCACAAAAAAAATCCTGTAAGAAATTACAGGATTTTTTATTTAAAGAAACTTTTTTTAAAATTTGAATGCCAATCCTACAATTAATTGTGTTGGTCTTGAGTCAATTCGATCTCCATCAATACCACTAATTTCAACTAGATTATCAGACAACCCTTTTTCATATCTCAAATCAATAGAAAGTTTTTCTCCAAGTTCTACAGCAGCACCAAATTGAATTCCAACTGTAAAATCATTTTCAGCATCATTCAAATTAAATCCTTTTAAATCAGTATCTAAAATATATTGAAGAGAAGGGCCTGCAAAAATACTTACTGGTTTAAAAACATGATAACCTAACAGGATAGGCATGTCAATTTTATTCATAGTAAATTCACCCTTACTAGTATACTTACTTTTTGTAGATGTATATACTAACTCTGGTCTTAAGTAAAAACCTGAACCTTTTGTTTGGTAAATGATTCCTACGTGATATCCAATTTTTCCATCAGACTTAATGTCTTGACTTAATTCTTTGAGGTCACCATTAGAATTATAGTTTAAACCTCCTTTTACTCCAAATTGTGCGTTACTAGTTAAATAAGCACCACAAAAAATTGCACATGCAATAAATACTTTCTTCATAATTTTATAAATTTTAAGATTTATAGTTGTTTAACGAAAATCGTGCCAATTTATTTTCTTGAAATTACTTTTTGAGCAGCTTTTACAACATCATTTGAACTTAATCCATATTTTTTCATAAGTTGATCTGGAGTTCCAGATTCACCAAAACTATCGTTTACAGCAACAAATTCTTGTGGTGTAGGATTGTTGAGAGCCAATGTTCTTGAAACACTTTCTCCAAGACCTCCAAATTTATTGTGTTCTTCGGCAGTAACTATACAACCAGTTTTTGAAACTGATTTTAAGATAGCTTCTTCATCTAAAGGCTTTATAGTATGTATATTGATAACTTCAGCAGAAATCCCTAATTTTTCTAATTGTTCAGATGCTTGTAATGCTTCCCAAACTAAATGTCCAGTAGCAACAATTGTAACATCTGTTCCTTCAGTTAATTGTATTGCTTTTCCAATTTCAAATTTCTGTCCTTCAGGCATAAAAACCGGAACTTTTGGTCTACCAAACCTTAAATATACAGGACCTTCATGATCTGCTATTGCAATAGTTGCTGCTTTGGTTTGATTGTAATCACAAGGATTTATAACAGTCATTCCTGGAAGCATTTTCATCAATCCAATATCTTCTAATATTTGGTGAGTTGCACCATCTTCACCAAGAGTTAAACCTGCATGTGAAGCACAAATTTTTACATTTTTACCTGAATATGCAATTGATTGACGGATTTGGTCATATACCCTTCCAGTAGAAAAATTAGCAAAAGTTCCTGTAAATGGAATTTTCCCTCCAATAGTTAAACCAGCAGCTATTCCCATCATATTAGCCTCGGCAATTCCAATTTGAAAAAATCGCTCAGGATTCTCATCAATAAATGTTTGCATTTTTAAAGAACCAATTAAATCGGCACATAAAGCAACTACATTAGGGTTTGTACGTCCTAAATGTGTTAATCCATCTCCAAAACCTGATCGTGTATCTTTTTTTTCTGTGAAAGTGTATTTTTTCATTGTGTTTTTAGTTGTGTTGTTTTAGCAAAAATAATGGTTTATAATAAATTAAAAATTAGAATTTTGACAATTCTGTATATAACTTATGAACAGGTAATCCCATAACATTAAAAAAACTTCCTTCAATTTTTTCAACACCAATATAACCTATCCAATCTTGTATCCCATAGCCTCCAGCCTTATCATAAGGATGAAAATTATCAATATAAAATGCTATTTCTTTATCAGATAGCTCTTTGAAATAAACATTTGTTTTGTCATTTATAATCTTTGTTTCATTAATTGTTTTAATACAAATTGACGTAATTACTTGATGTTTCTTTCCTGATAATTCCTTAAATATCTTGATAGCGTCATTTCTGTCTTTTGGTTTTCCGATTGCATTACCATTCATCCAAACTATTGTATCTGAAGTGATTAAGATATCATTATTTTTTAAATTATTAAATGCGTTTGCTTTTAATTCTGCTAAAAAATCTGTGATTTCACTTCCTTTTAGATCTTTTGGATAGATTTCCTCGACTTCTTTTACTTCAATAGTGAAATCAAGCATTAAATCTTTTAAAAATTGTTGTCTTCTTGGCGAACCTGAAGCAAGTATGAGATTGTATTTTTTTAGTTTAGTTGAAAGCATTTTTCAGGAGATTTGAGATGATGGGTATAGAGAGAATTCCAAAGAGAATTATGATTTTCAATAAATTACTTAAAAAGGAGTATTGCTTTTTAGTTTTTGCATTCCACAGTCTAACTATAAAATAGAGTAGAGGAGAGAACACGAATACAAAAATATATAAAAATCCAATTGTTTTTATTTCTATTAGACTTGCAGTTGTAAAAATGAGCAAGTAAATACTAATTACACTGATAAAAATTGCAAAATTACGAGCAACTTTTCTACCAAAAACTATTGGTAATGTTTTTAAGCATTCACTATAATCTCCATCAACATCTTCAATATCTTTTATGATTTCTCTGGTGAAATTTAATAAGAAAGCAAAGACAGCATAGATTACAATGGTAAATTTAATTTTTAAATATATATCCCATTGCTTAGAATTCATTTCTATAGGAATATCAAAAATTAAAAGTATTAAAATACTGAATGCTAAAAGAAGTGAAACTATAATATTTCCTATTAAAACCTTCCCTTTTAGAAACTTTGAATAAATAAATAAGAGTGAAGAAACTCCTATAAACAAAAGGCTTAAAAATGGTTTTCCTATTTTGAATGACACATAGATTCCTGCCAAAATTCCAATACTTGTAAGTAGTATATAGCATTTTTTTGCATTCAAAATCGAAATTTTATTACCAACAATTACTTTACTTGGTTTGTTAATAGCATCAATTTTTAAATCAATAATATCATTGATAATATATCCTGAAGCAGTGATTGTTATTGTTGGGAAAACTAATAAATAGAAAGATGAATCTGAAAGTAGTGTTTGAAAGTCAAAACCGTTTAAAAAGTAAAATTCAATTAATATTTGCATCAATGCAATAAGTAGCAAGTTTTTCCATCGTATCAAGTTGAAAAACGCCACAAATTTCATTAAAAGTCTTTTTTAATTCGTGCTAATTCACGCTTGCTATCACGATCTTTCATAGTTTCTCTCTTATCATGGAGTTTTTTTCCTCTACACAATGCAATATTTAATTTAGCCCAACCTTTATCTGTCATAAAAAGTTTTATAGGAATAATTGTCAAGCCGACATTCTGAATTTCTTTTTGCAGTTTTTTAAGTTCACGCTTATTTAAGAGCAGTTTACGTGCACTTTTTGGCTTATGATTGTAATGACTTCCATGCGAATACTCTTCAATAAACATATTAATAACAAACAGTTCTCCTGCTTCATTAAACTCACAAAAACTCTCAGTAATACGTGCTTTACTTAATCTAACACTTTTGATTTCTGTACCACTTAATTTAATTCCAGCAGTATAAACATCAAGAATTTCATATTCAAATCGTGCTTTTTTGTTTTGTATGTTTATCTTTTTTTGCATTGTTGCAAATGTAAACAATTGGCATAAAAAAACTCTTAGAAATTTCTAAGAGTTTTAAATTTTACAATGCTTTCATCCAATGTTCACGAAGTTCTACTTGTTTTTCTGAAGCGTTTTCATTTAATTCAAACAAGTATTTTTCGGCATCATATATTATACCAATCTTTTGATAATATTCGATTAAAGGTAGTGGAGTTGCTTTTTTGACATATAAATCCATAAATTCTGCAATCTCTGGATATGTAAAATCGACAAAATCATCAAAGAAAGTAGCATCATTAAATGGTTTGTTTGGGCCATACTTTTTTGCCAATTCGTTTACAACATCGATTAAACCTCTCTTACCATTAGATAATTCTAATAGTTTAATATCCAACAATCCAGCAGTTAAAGCACCTTTCATATAGATATTTGGATATTGTTTTTGAGTTTCAGGCTTAAAAGAATTCAGTGATAATTCTAAAATACTTAAACTATCATCAAAATAATTTTTTGAGATATAACTTTTTCTTCTAAGGTTTGCTAAATAATCTTCAAGTGATTTCTCTCCAGAGCGCATTTGCATCATATGAGATGCCCATTCAGTTGTACCTTCATATAGCCATAAATGACGAGATGCTACAGGCTTAATAAAGTTAAACTCTTGAATAATTTCGCTATGGATATTTAATGGTGTAACAACATGGAAAAACTCATGAGCAGCCATATCTTTAAAACCATTTTTCATATCATCCCAAGGCTTTTCTGCCAACGTATACTCTGAACTATATGAATGTTCCCAAGCACCTTTAGGATTCAATGTGTTTTCCTCAAGGTGTATTAAAAAAGTGTATCTATCTACTGGTAAACCGCCTAAAAATTTACTTGCCGCATTTAGCATTCCTTCCATACTTTCTAATACTTGTGAAGACTTTACCAACCCTTTTTCTGAATAGGTATAAATATCAACAACAGTCCCTTGAACGTTTGTAGATGCTTTTGTTAAGTTCCCTAATAAAATTGGTGAATCGACAGCATGATCATAATTGTTGGCAGTATAAGAGCCATCTTCATTAAGTTCAAGCGCGGTTCCTGCAATCCATTCTTCTGGATAATCAATTTTGATATTCATTGGTAGAGATTGCATCCCTTTTAAATACCCAAAAACGGCTTGACCGTTAATCAAAGAATGATTATCTTCAATCGATGTTCCTGCCATAGGATATATTGGAAGTTCTGTTACAGGCGTATCATAGGTTTCCGCAATTTCATAAACTATTGTATGTACTTTTTCAGGTTCTATTAATTGATATTGATTTGTAGAAATATTTACCGTTTTAAGCAATTGGCCTTTATGATCAAATGCTTTAAAAGAACGTACAAAACGACCAATATCCATAACTTGGTATGTTCCTGGAGCCGTAGCAGCAAACTGAAAAATATTATTTTCTTCAGTTAATTTTGGAACGGTTACTTTAACTTTATAGGTATCATTTTTTCGATCATTTAGATTGATATGAAATTTTAAATCATTGTTTGTAGTGTTATTTATACTTGTTTGATTTATTGCAGATTTTGTGTTTCCACAAGAAAGTAACATTGTTGCTGCAAAAATTAGTAATAAGGGCTTTAAATTTTTCATTTAACAGATTGTAAGGATTTTATATTTTATAAAATTAATTCAACAAAAATAAAATTACACCACGTATTTTAGTGATAATTTTATGTTAAATATTATCCTAGTTTAAGGATGAATAAGAACTCCTATTTCAAAATTGGCGCTATTATAACCACTATTTGGGTTTTGAAAATTGAAATTTGAGACATGTCTCACACCATATCGTGTGTCAATAGTTATTGAGTTTAATTTATATGATAAACCTAACGAAAACACATCAGAAAAAGCAAATCCTTTTGCCATTCTTTCAGTCTCTGTATCAATAATCATTGGACCAACACTACCAAGAGCATAAATACTTATATTGTCTACCAGATTATATCTAGCAATAATACCAACGCCTAAAACATATTCTTTCATTGTTTTTTTCTTGGTAAATCGTTCTCTTCGCTCTAAATAATCATCACCGCTATATGGCGTAATAAAATTCTTGTTTAATAACTGATGCTTTGAAATATAAATACTAGGCTCAAAGTTTAATTCAAAACAGAATTTGCCTTTAGTCTTAAATATATAATTTATTTGCCCTTTATAAAACTGAAGTTCATATAAATAATCTTTATCACTTACAGGAAAGTTCCCTTGTTTGCCAATTCCATAATTAAAACCATATTTGATAGTTTTTTTTTCTTGAGAATGTACATTATATGCAAAACAAGAAATTATAAGTAGGATTAATGGAATTTTGTTAATGGATTTCATAAATTATTTATTGAGTAATAAATGTATTTGTTAACTTTGTACAAACATAAAAATTATTACATGAAAAAAATATCCATTTTACTAATTTCTTTACTTTTTATTGCGTGCAAAAAAGATGACAATAGTTTAGAGTTTATTGTAGTTCAAGTCAATGATGTATATGAAATTGGTGCAGTTGATGGCGGAAAAACTGGAGGTTTGGCTCGTGTTGCGAATCTATACAAAACATTAAAAAGCGAAAACCCAAATACATTATTAGTTCATGGAGGAGATTTTTTAAACCCTTCAATTATAGCAACATTAAAAGGAGAAGATGGAGAGCGTTTTCGTGGAAAACAAATGATAGAAGTAATGAATGCTATGAATTTTGATTTGGTCGCTTTTGGTAACCATGAGTTTGATTTAAAGTATAAAGATTTTCAAAAAAGATTAAACGAATCTAATTTTCAGTGGATTGCTACAAATACACAATTGGTAAAAGACAGCATTACAAAAACACCTTTTTTTGTTGAAAAAAATGGCATGAAAACCGATATTCCAAGAACAATAACATTTGATTTTAAAGATACAGATGGAACAGAAATTAAAGTTGGTTTTTTTAGCGCTACAATTGATTCTAACCCAAAAGATTATGTTGATTATGGCGATTTATATCAAGATGCAATAAATGCATACAATACTTTAAAACCATCAACAGATGTTGTTCTAGGTTTGACACATCTATCATTTAGGCAAGACAGATTGGTCTCCTTATCATTGCCAAATGTTCCAATCATTTTTGGAGGTCATGAACATACGAATATGCTGATTCCTGTTGGCGATGCGCTTATTTCTAAAGCAGATGCAAATGCAAAAACAGCATATGTACACAGAATAACATTTGATAAAAAAACAAAAAAATCAACAATTAAATCTGAATTGGTACAAATAAATGAATCAACAGGTGAAGATGCAGAAGTAGCCAAAATTGTTCAGAAATGGTTAATGATATTGGATAATAAATTGAAAGAAATTATCAAAAATCCATACGAAGTAATTTATACAACAACTGTTCCTCTTGATGGTCGTGATACGCCAACAAGAAGTGTGCAAACAAATCTTGGACAGTTAATAGCAACTTCGATGTCACAAGCATTTGGTGATACTAAGATTGATTGCGCATTTGTAAACGGAGGTTCCATTAGACTTGATGAAGAGTTACAAGGTGATATTACAGGTGTTGATATTTTTAGAGTATTGCCTTTTGGAGGAGGAATTAACAAAGTTGAAATGACAGGTGAACTGTTGCGAAGAGTTTTACAATACGGACGCTTAAGAGCTGGAACAGGAGCATATTTACAACATTATAATATTGAATATGATGTAGAAAATAAACAGTGGAAAGTAGGAGGTAAGCGCATTAATAAAAACAAAACTTACACAGTTGTTATGACTGACTATTTATTACTTGGTTTTGATATTCCATTTTTGAAAGCAGATGCTAAGGGTATTGACAACATAACTAAAAATAAGCCAGAAGATCTTGCTTCAGATATCCGTAAAGTGGTTATTAAACACCTTAAATCTTTGTAAATTCAGTTGTATCTATCACTAAGTAAGTTTATTATAACTTTATTTAAAATTATTCTAAATAAAGTTTGCAGATTTTAATAATTATAATATTTTTGTCCCGAACAAATAGTATTATTTTTAATCAATCTAAATAACAATAATGAGAAAATTTTTTTTCGCTGGAATTCTTTTAAGTTCAATGATCGTTTCAGCACAATCAACTAATGATAGTATTCCACAATTAACACAAAATACTGCTGACAGACTTTTAGCAAAAAATCAAAAATCACCACTTACAATTGGTGGATATGGTGAAATCACTTACAATCAACCAGAAGGTGATAATGGAGAACTAGACATTCAAAGACTTGTCTTGATGTTTGGTTACAAATTTAATGACAAAACTCAGTTTATTACTGAAATTGAATTCGAACATGTAAGTGAAGTGTTTGTAGAGCAAGCATTTTTACAATACAGTTTAAATGATAATGTGAATCTTCGTGGAGGATTAATGTTAGTTCCTATGGGAATTGTAAACGAATATCATGAGCCTACAACTTTTAATGGAGTAGAGCGTCCTTCTGTAGATGGTTCAATTATTCCATCTACTTGGAGAGAAATTGGAATAGGAGTTTCTGGAAGAAGTGATGCAGCATCACTTAAATACCAAGCATATATCTTTAACGGATTTGCTTCTGTGAACGGTTCAAAAGTTCTTGGAGGAAAAAATGGTTTGAGAAACGGACGCCAAAAAGGAGCAAAATCAACAATAAATACACCTAACTTTTCAGCAAAAGTAGATTACTATGGTATCAATGGTTTGCGTTTAGGTTTAGCAGGATATTTTGGACGCACACAAGCCGAAGATGATGTAGATATGTTGGATGGTGCTGATGTAGGTATTGCTATGGTTGGTCTAGACGCACGTTATACAAACAAACGTTTTGCAGCAAGAGGTCAGTTTATAAATGCAAGTTTGAGTGATACAGATGCTTATAACACATTAAATTCTGCAGATTTAGGAAGTAAATTGCAAGGATGGTATTTAGAAAGTTCTTACAATCTATTATCACAAGATAAAGAACAACAATTATGGGCTTTCGCTAGATACGAAGATTATGATACACATGCTTCAGTTGATGGAGCATTGACAAAAAACGATGCATTTGACAGAAATGATATTACATTCGGTTTAAATTATAAACTTGCTCCTGGAGCAGTTGTAAAAGTAGATTACCAAATAAAGAGCAACGAAGTTGCTGGTAGTGATTCAACAGGTCAATTAAACTTCGGAATTGGAGTTTGGTTCTAACAATATTTTGAGTTAAGTTAGTTTTTATCAACGCAAATAGTTGAATTCTTAATTGAGTTCAGCTATTTGCTATTTAATTTTTATATTTTTGAAAAATGAAAATAAGACACTTGTTTTTTTTACTGCTATTTCTTCTAACTACGGTTTTAATGTCGTTTCAGTTACCTAAGAATATTCAGAAAAAGACCTCAAAAGAAATAAAAACTACATATGAAGTAGAAAACTTCACTTTAGTGTCTATTTTAATTTCTGATGAAATAAACTCACAATTAGATTTCGAAATAGAAGAGAATAGTTTTTTTAAGATACTAAATAATTCAGAACAAATTGGCTATGCTTATATTGATAAAGCGCCAAGTAAAACAGATGAATTTGATTATTTGGTACTGTTTGACAATGATTTTATCATCAAGAAAACAAAAGTGCTTATTTACAGAGAAGATTATGGCTCTGAAATAGGAAGTAAGCGTTGGTTAAGACAATTTGTTGGAAAAACAAAAGGCCAAAAACTGAAATACGAAAAAGATATTATTGCAATTTCTGGTGCTACAATTTCGGCACGTTCTCTAACAGTTGCAATCAATAACTTATTACAATCTATAGAAACGCTACAGCAAAAAAATATATTATGATGCAAGTTCACGGTAAAATACATAGTTTTCCTAAAGAAATAAAAGCATTACTTGCTGTTTTTTTAGTGATATTGAGTATCGGTTTTTATACAGGTCTTACATTTGTAAACGAAACGACTGCAGCAAATCCTGAAGGAATAGAATCGCATTATAATGGAAATGAGACTGACGAAAACGCCACAACTATGCAGTTTAAAAAGTCTAAACGAGAAATATTGACGTTGGTGCATAATCACATTATATCACTCTCTATTATTTTCTTTCTACTGTCACTAATACTCTCAACAACAAGTATTAACAAAAAATTAAAGCACTTTTTAATGTTTGAACCATTTGCATCTGTATTGCTAACTTTTGGTGGAATTTACTTTTTATGGTTAGACATCGGTTGGATGAAATATGTAATTATGATTTCTGGAATGTTGATGACATTATCGTTTATGGCTGCAACAATTCTAATTTTATTACAATTGTTTAAAAAGCAAGCCTAAAGTTTCTTAATTTTACAGAAAATAATATCTATCATGGAAAAGCAAATTGAAAAATTACTAAATGACCAAGTTAAATTTGAGGCTGCGGCTTCAATGCAATACCTAGCAATGGCTTCTTGGGCTGATGAGAATGGATATAATGGTGTTGCTGATTTCTTTTATCTCCAATCTGAAGAAGAAAGATTGCATATGACCAAATTGGTGAAGTTTATCAATGAGCGAAGTGGAAAAGTTGTGATACCATCCTTAGAGAAACCTAAGAGCACTTATACATCTATAAACGAATTGTTTGAGACTTTCTTGGCAAGTGAAGTGTTTGTAACACAGCAAGTGAATCATGTAATTCATGAATGTTTACAATTCAAAGATTACAACGTACATAATTTTATGCAATGGTATGTTACTGAACAACTTGAGGAAGAAGCGACGGCAAGAACGCTTTTGGGTAAATTGAATATTATTGGAACTGATAAGTCTGGTCATTATTTATTTGATAGAGATATTAATATGATTACTTCTGCCAAAGAATAATATATAATGGCTGGAAATGACACTTAGTTTTACTGCTTCTGATTTATTATTATATTTGAATTATTAAAATCCTTAAAAAAAATAGCATGAGAAAAGTTGCGTATAGTCTAATTGTTTTTGCTAGTATGTTATTTATAGTGTCATCTTGTAATGAATCTGAAATAGATTTAGAAACAAATGAACTACAAGAATTTATGCCAATGGCAGTTTCTAATTATTGGGTTTATGATGCAAACTCTTCATTAAACGGAATGTCACAAGACTCATTATATATTTCTGGAACTACCAATACCAATGGTTTCAATTACTTTGATTTTGACGCTTCTGCAGCAAGTACAGGTCTAGCAACACAGTTATATGCTCAAAACTTGCATAGAAAATCTAATGCTGATCATTTGATATATGGTTCAATAAATTTAGGTGATCTATTTAATGATATTTTTGATTTTGAAATTGTACTCAACGATGTAGTTTTATTAAACGAAACTGCAGCAGTTGGAACAGTATTGGCTACTCAAAGCGATACAGCATCACAGACTTTAGACGGAATTCCGTTAACGATAGATTACACTTTACAAAACACTTTAAATAACAGAACAAGTAGTTTAACTGTAAATTCTGAAACTTTTTCTGATATTATTGAAACAGAAATCACATTGAACATAAAAATAACTGCACAGGTTACTGTTGCTGGAGTTACATTGCCTATAACTGTGCTTGAGCCACAAGATGTATTGGTTATGATTAATAGTTATGCTAATGAAGTTGGCTTAATAAAATCGATAACAGAAATAAGTTATGAATTAGTAACGCTTCCTGGAATTACATATCCATTCCCAAGTAGTGGAAGTGAAACTAGTATTCAAGAGATTATCCGTTATAATGTAAATAATTAATCAATATTATTTTTTATAGAGATAATGTTGTAGATTTGCCTGCAATTAAATCTTAATTGCATCATGATTTCAAACTCATCAAAATTTGTAGGAGAAGGACTAACCTACGACGACGTACTTTTAATACCAGCATTCTCAGAAGTATTGCCAAGAGACGTCAAACTTCAAACAAAATTCACCAAAAACATTACACTCAACACACCAATTATTTCTGCAGCGATGGACACTGTTACAGAATCGGCAATGGCAATAGCCATGGCTCAAGAAGGTGGAATAGGCGTATTGCATAAAAACTGTACTATAACCGAACAAGCCGCAGAAGTGCGCAAAGTAAAACGTTCTGAATCTGGAATGATTATAGATCCTATAACGGTTGGTAAAGACGCAACAGTATTTGATGCAAAGTCATTGATGCGCGAATATGGTATTGGAGGAATTCCAGTTGTTGATGCAAATAGCGTTTTGATTGGTATTGTTACCAATCGTGATTTAAGATTTGAAAAGAATAACGAACGTAAGATTTCTGAAATAATGACTTCAGAGAATTTGGTAACTGTTGCCAAAGGAACTTCGTTACAACAAGCCGAAATAATACTACAAGATAATAAGATTGAAAAATTACCAGTTGTTGATGCTGATTATAAGTTGGTTGGACTGATAACTTTTAGAGATATTATAAAAGTAAAAGAAAATCCAAATGCAAATAAAGATTCGTATGGTCGTTTGCGTGTTGCAGCCGCAATAGGTGTTACAAAAGATGCGATAAATAGGGCAGAAGCGCTTATAAACGCTGGAGTTGATGCATTGATTATTGATACTGCTCACGGACATTCAAAAGGTGTTGTAGGTGTATTAAAAGACGTAAAAACAAAATTTCCTACCATTGATGTTGTTGTTGGTAATATTGCCACAGCAGCCGCAGCAAAATACTTAGTTGATGCAGGAGCAGATGCTGTAAAAGTTGGTATTGGTCCAGGATCAATATGTACAACACGTGTTGTTGCAGGTGTTGGTTACCCTCAATTATCGGCAGTACATGAAGTTGCAGAAGCACTAAAAGGAACAGGAATTCCTGTGATTGCTGATGGTGGAATACGTTATACAGGAGATATCCCTAAGGCGATTGCCGCAGGTGCAGACTCAGTGATGTTAGGGTCATTATTAGCAGGAACAAAAGAATCTCCTGGAGAAACGATTATTTTTGAAGGACGTAAATTCAAATCATACAGAGGAATGGGTTCTGTAGAAGCGATGAAACAAGGTTCTAAAGACCGTTATTTCCAAGATATAGAAGATGATCTCAAGAAATTGGTTCCTGAAGGAATTGTTGGTCGTGTACCATACAAAGGAGAACTAGATGAAACGATGCACCAATTTATTGGAGGTTTACGCGCAGGAATGGGTTATTGTGGTGCTAAAGACATAGAAACACAGAAAAAAGCACAGTTTGTAAAGATTACTTCGTCTGGTATTGCAGAAAGTCATCCACACGATGTAACGATTACTAAAGAAGCACCGAATTATAGTAGGAGGTAAGGTGTTTTTTTAATTGGTCAAAATCTAACAAATAATATATATTTTGTTGTGCTTTCGTTATTATCTACGTTTTCTAATGACTTTTATATAATTTTCTAATATCAATATATCTGCTAGAAATTCGTCAGAGTCAGGCATTTCTTCAATTAATGTTCCTGCTGTATCGTGTCCAGTAAAATAAGTAGAACATTTACTCATATTAGTATCTACAAGATTGTAATCAACATCTGTCAAATCTACAATTTTTGATAAACGTTGAGTTTGTATTGCTCTTCCAAATCTTTGAATTGCTCCATTCAAGAATACTTCTTCAATAAAACGTTCCCAAGTTTCTCGAAGTTTACCATATAAAATTTTTGCTCGTTCTTTATATACTTCTTCAGTTTCAGTTCTTTCTATTTTTTCCAATTTTTGGTATGCGCCTTTTAACAAACCAATTCTTTTGCCAACAGGTAAAGCATCCCAAGGTGGATTGCTTGCAATCAGTCCTGTTTCTTTTTTCTTTCTTGTAAGACTTTTTATGTCTAAATCACAATTTAGACTATTAGAATGTTCTTGAATCATTAGTAGAAAAGTAATATCGTGAGTAAAAACAATGACTTGTCTCTTTAATGCTTCTTCTGCAATTCTTTTTGATATTTTATTTCTCCATTTATGATCAAGAGATGAAACTGGATCGTCAAATATTATAGCACTTTTATGCTCTGAAATGGATAATTCAGATAAAAACGTTGCCAAGGAAATACATCTATGTTCTCCTTCACTTAAAATATCTTTTAAAGCGATATCATCTCCGTTTTGCTCGTCAAGTCTTAAGTAATGATATTGCTTTCCTCTTTGTCCTTTTGTTTCAGTTTCAATTTTGATATTCTTAAAACCTAACTTGGTTAATTCTGTTTTGAAATTCTGTTTAAGGTTTTGGCTAATATATTTCGTTGCTAATTCGTTGCTATGAGTTGTGATTGTTCTTGTGTTGCATTTACTAATGCACTGATTTAGTAACTTAACCTTTTTCTGTCTATAAATTTCACGACCTAATTTTGGTTTAAAATCAAAAATCTTTTTTTCTCCTTTTAATTGATTTAGCTCCTTATTTAGAGGTTTTAAATCCTCTTCAATTGATTGGACTTTTAATTTCTCATTTGTTTCCTTTAAGGTTTTAATGAGTTCTTGAATTAATGTTTTTGGTGTATTCTCAATTTCAATTTTATTAAAATCTTCAATAGTTTTTTTAGAATTAAAATGAGTTATCAAATTTTCTTTTTGTTTAGAAAGCAACTCTAAATATTGTACTTGATTTTGAGAATAATCATCAATCAATTCATTTAATTCTATTGTTGTAGGTTTTTGTTCCTCAAAAGAAAAGTCTAGTCTATTCAAATCTTCAATGGCTAAATCAAATATATTAGATGCTTCATCATAAGTTTTTTGAATATCATTTTTTATAAATTCCTCAAAAGAAGTAAATCTATTTTTTGCATCCTCATCTAAATCTTGAAGACAAAGAGGACAATTACTATCTTTATTTACTTCTGGAAAGTTCTCCGTTTCCGAGCTTTCATTGTAGAATTTACGGGCACTTTCCCAAAGTAATTTCCACGAACTATTACCAACACCTTCAATTGGTAAATCAGAAAATGCTTTTTCAGAAGATTCTTTTAAAGCTTTACTTGTTGTTACAAAATCATTTAATGTTTGCTTTAAATCTATTAAGATTTGACCTGTCAAATTATCTTCGAGCGTTTGAAATTTATTTTGCAAAATTTCAAAACGTTTTATCTTTTCTTCATTTTCTTTTAAGTTTTTCTTTGGGTCTGTTGCGTTTAATTTCTCTATTTCTTTAATCAATTGTTCAATTCTAGAATCTTTAGTTGAATTCCAAATAGATTCAGCCCTTAATTCATCTAGTTTTGTTTCTGCGTTTAAGTTGTCGAGAAAGGTTTTAGCTGTTGATCCTTCGGAAACATCTAAAAGGGAATAGTCAAATTCTTTTAAAGCTGGACTTAATAATTCTGAATTTAGTTCGCTCTCAACTCTTTTTATATCAATTGCCAATTTTTCTACAATAGACAAACCTTGAGGAATGAAAGCAATTTCATCTTCTCCATCAATATAATGATTTGCACTAAATGTGTCGAAAACATCTACACTTTTTAAAACAGAATTACTTACTTCTTCGTTTACGAGATTTACTGTATTAAAGTTTGTGCCATCAATTGTATATTCTATATCCGCTTTTTTATCGTTTCCAAAACAAGTTGGGTCGTATAAATTATCGTTTATTTTTGGCTTATGTCCTCTTGTGCTACAAGCGTGTTTTAAAATACTCACATAGCTTGATTTTCCAGAACCATTATCGCCATAGACTATCGTAAGTCCTTTTGGGGCAAATTCTAATTCACAAGTTTTTGAGAGTGCGTTTACATTATCAATATTAAAAATTTTAGAAAGTATAACATCATCATTACTTGTTGCGTTATTTGCAAAATTTCTTAAATCATTAAAATCTACTTTAGTAAAATTAAATTGCGATAATTTAAAATCTACTTTACAAATTTCTGTTAATTCTGTAATGTCATTATTAGTTAGTTCATTATTTCTAATTAAGCGGTCAATTGCTACTTGCCAAAAAACAGGCTTGGACTCGACCCAATTAATTATATCGTTTAGTATAGGCATTGGTTTACACTTTTTTAATTAATTTCATAGTTGTTTATTCAAATTTTCACAAAAGCCCATCAAATTTCGCTTTCATTGTTGGATTTCCGTGCGTTAATTTTTTAATGGTTAAATCATCAGCCTTATTATTAGCCAAACGTAAGTTGTTTTCAGAAGATAGCAGTGCATCTTTTGTTTTTTGAAGATGAATAATTGTTTTGTCTATTTCATCAATAGCAGTTTTGAATTTGCGACTCGCTAAATCATAGTTTTTAGCAAATCCCGTTTTAAATAAATTTATTTTATCTTCAAAATTGGTGATGTCAACGTTTTGATTTTTCATTAAATTTAACTCTGCTTTGTATTGCATTGAATTCATTGCTGCATTTCGAAGAAGTGTAATAATGGGAATAAAAAATTGAGGTCGAACTACGTACATTTTGTTAAATTTATATGATACATCAACTATTCCTGTGTTATAGAGTTCGCTTTCTGATTCAAGTAAAGAAACAAGAACGGCATATTCACATTTTTTATCTATTCGGTCTTTATCTAGTTTTGCAAAAAAATGTTCATTCTTCTTTTTTGTAGCAGTTTCATCATTTTCATTTTTCATTTCGAACATAATTGAAATGATTTCATTACCTGCTTCATCATTTTCTCTATAAATAAAATCACCTTTATTTCCACCTCTTGAATCGTTATCTTTTTCAAAATAGGCATTTTGAAAGGCAGTTGCACGAAGTTTATTGAACTCTGCTTCACAATGTAGTTCTAATGTTTCGCCAATCATTTTTGTAGATTGTTTTTGCTTATAGTCTTTCAAACGAGCAATTTCATCATCTTTCATTTTAATGGTTACGTCTTTTATGCTAAGTTGTCCACTAAATTTTTCGTTTATAGATTTTTCAAGTAACTGTTTTTCTGTTTCGTTACTTTTTAAGTCATTAGCAAGACTATCACGTTCTTTTTCTATTTTTTTAATTGCTTCTGATACTTCAAGTTTTTTGGATATTTCTGCATTCTGAATTGTTGATTTCATATCAGAAATTTCCGCTTCTTTCTTTGCTAATTTTTCTATTAGTTCACTATCACTTTTGGCTTTTAATATAGTTAATTCATTATCTTTTTTTGCAAGTTGTTCTTGTAATGAATTTCTAACATTTGCTTCAGCAAGTTTAATGGCATCATCTTTTGATTTTTCAGCAAGTTCTAATCGCTTTTCTAATTCTTCTTCAAATTGATGGTCACGAACTTGCTTAAGAATAGCAGCAAAACCCGATTCATCGACTTTAAAAGCCTTTTTACAATTTGGACAAATAATTTCGTTCATATTCAATTTGTTTTAGTTAACACAAATTTATCGAATACTATTATGCAAGCCTATGACTATTGTCATGTAACTAAAACAGCAATGATATAAGATGTTACAAGTTAACGAAGTTACTTTAATAAAACAGCAAGCCTATGAGGAAAAACCCTTTTTATTTAGGGGAAAAACCCTTATTTATGTAGTTGTTGAGTAGGAGAGAAGGTGTGCTAAATTGTGTACGTTACTGTACGCTTGTTTTTAGTATTATTTTATTGTTTTTGTAGCCACTTCCTAATTTCTCTACGTAAAGAAACTTCAGGTTTTGGTAACGGAATTGTTTGTCCAAATTGTTTACTTCTATTAAATTTTGAAAACGTAATTTTATGTTTTTTCCAAACTTCGGGATACAATTCTAAGAACTTATTAAAAAAACTTTGTTCATTAATTTCCCCTTCCATTTTAGAAAGTACTTCTTTAAATTTTTGCTCTTGTTCTATAATCATTTTGATATTATTCAGTAATAAAATTAGTTGTAGTTTCTAATTTTATTGTGTTCGTTTTTTACCTTGCTTGTAACGTGTTTGTGTATGGTTTGTTATTGTTGTAATTCTACTTTTATTAAATCATTTATCTCTTGTCCAAGTTTTAGTCGATTTTCAATCGCAGAGTAGGTAAGGCTTAACTTAAGTGCCAGTAGATTTCTTGTTTTTTTAGTTATAAAGCACTAATACACTCGTTTTTAGTCGTCAAATTCATCTCTTATTATTTGATTCTTATTTCTCCGTTGCTTTTTAATTCGTTCCGATTTTGTCTTTCCTGAATGTAAATTTTTATCAGATTTGAAGTGCATACTACCTTCTGAAAGCCCAGAACCTTGTTTAATCATCAAGCCGTTATATCTACAGTCATCATAGCCACAATTATGCTTTGAGTAATCTCCGAAATTCCGATGTTTAATTTTCTTTTCAGACAATATTTTTTCTTGATTAACTCTAATGTCCTCCCAAACTTGTCTTTCGTCTGCAACAGTCATTTCTATGCCCAAAGTAGTTAGGTCAAAATATGTTTTTGGGTCTTTTAGTTGATAGAAATTGAATGTTTTTCCGAATACAACATTTGCATAATCTCTTATTTCAATTCGATCATTTAATTCAAGACTTTCATTCTCACATATAGAACGATACATCCCTAAAGTATTGAAATCTGTATATTTCTTGTAATTGTCTATGAAGTGAAAATAATCACCTTTACTTATTTTATTAAATTTTTTTCCAATTTTCATTTTCTATGCAATGCATTAAAGTAGGAGAGGGAATTAATTATGTTCGTTATCGTGCTCATTTTTATCTCCTATACTCGTATAGTATTGCAATATTTTGGTCAGTAATTCTTTAGTTTCTTCAGTAGATTTAGGATAGATGATATTTGAAGGTATCTCCCAGTTTTCACTTTTGATAATATAAATTCTAAATTCTCCTCTGTCTGAAGTGAGTTCTCCATACCAACCCAAATCTATAATTATATCTACCAATGGAAATTTACATTGCAGTAAATCTTCATTTAAATATTTTAAACTATCACTCTCCTTAAATAAACTTTTAGGATCATAATCATGGAAATCATGATTAATGACCATACAGTCTAATGGGAAGTTTATTTTTTGAATTTTAATCATAATAAAACTATTGTTCTCTTCTTTTACCTCTTAATACACTTACTCCTTTTGGAAACGGGTTTCCAGAAGAGCGTCTAAAAGAAACTACTTGTCCTGTATGCCAAAGCGCATCTGAAATAGGGCCATTTATAGCATTCCAAAATGGTAATTGTGTTTCGCCAAAAATCATGTTGTATTGAGATATATCGTTGCTTTCTTTTAGTATATTACTTGCTTGCAGCAAATTTTCTAATGTTTTTTTGCGCTTTTCTGCAAAAGTCATTGTTGGTTGTTTGTCTCCATTTGCAATTTTTAAAGTGGCGTTTAGAATTACTTGCGATAAACCTAATATATGATCAATGGTTTCTTCGGTAGTTCTTGCTTCTTTAGTTGGTCTATATGATAAATCTTTTTCCGTTAAACCTTCTGTTGCCCAATAATATCTAAATCCTAAACCGTCGACCATTCTACTTGCAGTTGTTCCTGGCGTAAATTCTTTTGGTGCTTCAGGTATTTCGTAATACGGGAGTTTTTCTTGAGAAGTCATTGTAAAAACGGTTGCAAAAATTAATATAATAGTGAGTTTATTCATTTAAATAAGTTTTGTTAAAAATAATAAAAAAATGGTTGCAGTAATTTTTTTATTTAGATACTGTCTCTTTTCTTTTCCCAAATTGCCACATTAAAATTCCACCAGTAATAAACATCCAAATTGTGTATGCTCCTGTTGGAATACCTAATTCTACATTATTTAGTACAGATGTAGCAATTACAAATGCTAAGGTTCCGTTTTGTATACCACTCTCAACAGTAATTGAAATCGAGTTCTTCAAGTTTAATTTGAACAGCCTTGCTGTTACAAATCCCAATCCCATTGTTGTAAGGTTTAAGATCAATGTTACCAATCCTACTTCTTTCATTGCAGTGCCTAATAGCTCAAAATTTGCTGCTATTACTGCTATAAAAACTAAAATGAAAATGACTGTTGATGCAATTCGCATTGTTTTTTCCATGCTTACTGCAAAATTGGTTTTGTATCTGCGAATGAGCATTCCTATAGAAATAGGGATAACTGTGATTCCCATTATTTGTATAATAGTTTCTAGTATGGGTAATTCAATTTTAGTGTTTGTGCCAGAGCCAAAATACTCTAATGCAAATGACAAGATAAAAGGGATTGTTAGTATGCTTACAACACTTGCAATGGCTGTTAAAGTAACCGATAAGGCAATATTTCCTTTGCAGACTTGTGTTATCAAATTACTAGTTGCGCCTCCAGGACACGTCGCTAATATCATTAATCCAACTGCCATTGTTGGGTTTAGATCAAAAGCAACAGCCAGTGAAAAACCAATAATTGGCAAAAAGATAAGTTGATTTGTAAGGCCAATTAAAACGGCTTTAGGGAATTTTATTATTCTAGTAAAGTCTGCAATAATTAAAGTCATTCCCATTCCTAACATAATAATAGCAAGAGATAATGGTAGAAATACTTTACTTATAAGTTCGGCAATAGTCATAGGCTTATTAATTAGTTAATTTGTGTTTTGGCAAGAACTAAATTAGTGAAAGAAAATGAATTGGCAATTTATTTTGTTGAGCCATCATTTAATACTCCAATTACAACTAAAAGTTTGCAAAAGGAAAAAGCCCTCTAAATTTTAGAGGGCTTTTCTTGTAGTAATTGTTTTTATGTTTTTTTATTTCTCAGGTATTTCAAAACCTGTAAAAAGATTTAAGTTTATACTTATATAAATCTTCTTCTAGAATTCCAAACAAGTGCTTTAGTGTTACTAAAAGCTTTTGTTTTAACACCTACTTTACTTTCAGCTTTATTATTAATATTAATTGTTTTCATAATTTTATTATTTTTTTAAATCAGTCGGCAAAAGTAATACTATTTTCAAAAATACAATGAGTTTTTTATAAAAATTTTAAAAATAATTTTAAACCTGACAAGATTGATTAAGAAATTGTTTATGAAAACCTCTGAAGGCCCTATAAAATATAAGTGAAAAAGAAATGTTTTGTTTTTATAAAATTAAATTTTTTTAATAAAACCCTCTTGAATATACTCAAGAACCACATACATTTCAAATTTTATCAGTCACTTTTCTAATACCAACGCTTCTTTTTCTTCTTAGACGCTTCAGATTTACGACCTTTTCTGTATTTGCTTCCTTGCTTTTTATGCACTTGTGGCTTTGCTTTTGGATCTAATGGGTATGGATGATCCTCTTCAATAGTTATCTGTGTATTTATCAATTTTTGAATCGCTGATACATATAATCTTTCATCAGCAGAACAAAAAGAATAAGCAGTTCCTATCTTTCCTGCACGTCCAGTTCTACCAATTCTATGAACATACGTCTCGGGAACATTTGGCAAGTCAAAATTGATAACTGCATCTAAATCATTGATGTCAATTCCACGAGCAGCAACATCAGTCGCAATAAGGATGTTAACTTCGTTGTTTTTAAACTGCTTTAATGCTTCTTGACGTAAGCTTTGTGATTTGTCACCATGAAGGCTTGTAACTTTATAATTATTTCGCAACAATGTTTCTTCTAGTTTATCAACACCATATTTTGTGCGTCTAAAAATAAGAATACTGCCTTTTATAGAATTGCGTAATAAATGTAAGCAGAGTTCTATTTTTTTTGGTTTTGGCACATAATAGAGCACTTGACTCACATCTTTGGCTACAGATGAAGTTGGCGAAATTTCTATACGCTCTGGATTGTTGAGCATCGTTTTTGACAATTCCACAACTTTATGAGGCATAGTAGCAGAGAACAATAAAGTTTGCTTTTTTTCAGGGCATAGATGCTCAATTTTATTTACATCATCTATAAAACCCATATCGAGCATTAAATCAGCTTCATCTAGTACAAAAGTTTCTATATAATCAAGGTTTAGTTCATCTTGCTTATGAAGGTCTAATAGACGTCCAGGAGTAGCAATCAAAATATCAACACCTTTACGCAATACATTTTTTTGTGGCTCTATAGATGCGCCACCATATACTACAGTTGTTCGTAAAGTAGTGTGTTTGCTATATGTTTTAAAATTCTCTTCTATTTGAATTGCCAATTCTCTTGTAGGACTGATAATTAATGCTTTAATTTTTCTTCCTTTTTTTACTGATGCATTTTGTCTGTCATACAACATTTGAAGAATAGGTAATGCAAAAGCAGCTGTTTTTCCAGTTCCTGTTTGTGCAGATACGATGACATCTCTTTTTGCCAATATTGCAGGAATACTGCGTTCTTGAACAAGTGTTGGCGTATCATAGTTATTTTCTGATACTGCTTTTAGAATTGGTTTGTTTAAGTGTAATTCTTTGAATTGCATTTTTATATTTTAAATTCTTTATTACTTTTTTGTCATTAACTCTGTTGCATCTGTCATTCCTGCGAAGGCAGGAATCTAAACTTAACTTTGTATGGATTCCTGCCTTCGCAGGAATGACATCAATTATAAATTGAGTACAAAATTAAAGCATTGAATTGATATAACTGATTATTTCTTTTGAATCTTCTTCAAAGTCAAACCATTTGATAGTCTTATCTTTTTTAAACCAAGTATTTTGACGTTTAGCAAATCTTCTTGTATTTTTTTTAATTTCGGATATTGCAAAATCTAATGTAATATCGTTTATCAAAAACTGAAAGAGTTCTCGATAGCCAACAGTTTGTAGTGCGTTCAAGTCTTTGTGCTGAACTAATTCTTTTGCTTCATCTAGTAATCCTTCATCCATCATAATATCAACACGTTGATTGATGCGATTGTAAATGATTTCTCTCTCAGCAGTTATTCCGATGTTGATAGGAGTGAAGTTACGCTTTTTCTTTGGCTTATTTTTGTAATAAGAATATGGTTTTTCTGCGCCAATACAAATTTCAAGAGCTCTAATTATTCTGTGTGGATTATCTATTGCGATTGAGTTATAACTCTCGATATCTAATTCTTTTAGTTGTTCTTGTAAAAATTCTAATCCGTTTTCTTTTAATTGTTGATTCAGTTTTTCACGAATTTCTGGCTTTACATCAGGAAAATAATCCAACCCTTTTAAAACAGCATCAATATATAAGCCACTTCCGCCAACCATAATTACAGTATCGTTCTTTAAAAAGAGTTCATCTAATTTTTTCAATGCATCTCTTTCAAATTGACCAACATTATAATCTTCATGAATTGAGCGATTTTGGATAAAATGATGTGTTGCACTTGTAAGTTCATCAGTAGACGGAACAGCAGTTCCAATAGTCATTTCTTTATAAAATTGACGAGAATCACAAGAAATTATTTCAGTATCAAAGTGTTTTGCTAGTTTAATGCTCAATGCTGTTTTTCCAATAGCAGTAGCACCAACAATTGTAATTAAATGTTTTCCACTTTGCATCAGTGATTTAATTTATGACCACAATCGTAGCAAAAATCTGCATTATCATGATGACTTTCTGCTGAACAACTAGGGCAAGATTGTGTATTAATATCAATATGTTCTTCCTTTCCTTGATTTACATATTCTGCACTTACAATTCCTGTAGGAATAGCAATGATACCATAACCTAGAATCATTATGATTGATGCGATTAATTGTCCTAAAGCTGTTACTGGAGCAATATCACCATATCCAACTGTTGTAAGTGTTACAATGGTCCAATAGATACTGGTTGGTATACTTGTAAATCCACTATCACTATTCCCTTCTACTAAATACATGACTGTACCAAGTATAACAGCCAAAATGATAACTACAAATAGAAATACTGAAATTTTTGCTCTACTTGCTTTTAAAGCTTTCACTAAACTATTAGATGCACCAAGTAATTGAACAAGTTTTAATATTCTAAAAATCCGTAATAATCGTAAGGCTCTAAGGGCAACTAAAGCGTGAGTTCCAGCAAAGATTAATGCAAGATATTTTGGTATGGTTGATAGAAGATCTACAACTCCATAAAAACTAAAAATATATTGTGAAGGTTTTTTAACACTTATTATTCTGGCTATATATTCAAGTGTAAATAATATTGTAACTATCCATTCTACAGTATTTAAAAGAACATGGTATTTATTGTCAATTTCTTCAATGCTTTCAAACATTACTGCGAAAATACTTACGAGAATTAAAATGAGCAGTAATACATCAAATAGTTTTCCTGCTGGTGTGTCTGCTTCATAAATTATTTCATGAAGTTTAGTTTTCCAGTTTTTTTCTGTTGTTTTTTGCTTTTCCAAAATCTAATTCTTTTTTAGTATTATTGGCTCGTTTTGAGCAATAATTGCTTGTTTAAAAAACTCTTTTAAGTATAGATAATCATTTCCTGAAAACTCAACTTCATTAACGTTAAAACTATAGTTAACCATAATTTTCGAGTTTTTGGTACTGACTTTATAAACAAAGTGACCTTTGTTATCTGGTAATTTAACAATTTTACTTTTTGGAATAGATTCAACAGTATAATTTTCTGGAAATATGATAGTCGATATACAATCAAATTTTAAAGGATGTCCAAAGTTTACGGGATATTGGCGTTGATTTAATTTAAAAGGATTCTCTTCCAGTCGATCAATAAAAAATGGATTTAAGTATATTTTGTCTGCAATTGTAGATTCATTTTCTATACTTATTTCAAGCTCTTCTTTAAGAGGTTTCTCATTATCATTTAGATTCAAATTTTTGTAAGAGATTATTTCTAAATAGTCATTTTCATCTTCATAATTTTCAACATACTTTTTTTCTTCAATAAGATTTAACTTATTTCTTTTTTTGATTGCAGAGTAACCATTATGAATAATCCTCATATTCCCTACAAATTCTTGATCTTCGTTTAGTTTTAAAAGCATTTGAACTTTCCGACCATTATTGTTGCTTGGTATAATATCCTCCCAATAACTACCATTTTTAAAGTCCATTACACGTGCCTGTTTATTTAAACATCTGTATGGTAACATGCCAAAGGGTAAATTTTTATTAGTAGCATCTAAAAAATAATTTTTTCCATCAATGCTGACTTTTGCAACAATATAATTAAAATCTGATATTACTGGATATAATGTTGTCGGATATCCATGTTTTCTAGTTGATAATAAAACTAATTTAGCATTGATTCCACTCGTATTTAAAGCGTTTATTAATGACATGTTAATCTCACTTATAGTTCCAATTCTATTTTTATATGCCTTTACAATATTGATGTTATCAAACATTCTATATTGTTCATTCCAAGTAAAGTGATCTTGTACAAAGAGATAAATCTTTTTAGCTCTAAGCATATTATCGGTTTCGGATTGAATTTCTTCAGGTATTTCATTTTTAAAAAAAGTATTTTTTCTTAATTGACCACCAATATCTTTATTATTCTTAAACTTTTTATCTACGTCTTTCCAAGTTTTTGAATATTTAGTATTGTGACCGTCAAACCCTCTATATTCTGATATTTCAAAATCAATTCTCGAAATATAATTCCATTTTGAATTTAGATAGTCTTCTTCAATAAAGGCTGGAATATCTAACATGCTATATGTCATCACTTCACAATTTATTGGGTCTGACATAATTCCAGGATTAAAGCATTTTTTCTTAATCGTAGATTCATTTCTATTCAATTTTTGATAACCAACTAGTTTTCTGTTGTACACAAAATTTCCAGGTACTTCAGCTATAAAAACACTTTCAATTGTTGGTATTTCATTTTGAAATGTCCAACCCGTAAAATTGAATAGGAAAGGAGACTCTCTAGTATACATATATTCTATAATACTACCTTGTTGAATATCTGGTAAGGTAAAAGTAATTTCGGTATCATCATCAGCAGCTTTTGCAGTATATATGTTCTCTTTTTTTAGGAATATGGTTTTTCCATTATTATGAGTAACTCCTTTAATATTTTTTATTCTATCCTTTCTTTCATCATCTATTCTGGCTGTAATACTAACATCAGCATTGCTAAACCCCTCTTTATTAAAAATTTTAATTTTTCTGTATACTATTGTTCTAATATTTATTGAATTATCATTGTAAATAAAAAACTCTGTATTTGCCTCTTCATAGAGAACAACAGCATTGGCTGTAGTATCCTTTTCATAAGTGACCATTTCTTTTTCTTTCTGAGTTAAAACTCCAAAAGCATAATCTTGTTGACTAAATGAGTGAAGAGAGATAAGGAGTAGGAGTAAAGTAAAATTCTTTTTCATATAAATTTGCAACTTTTTAAAACCGAATAATTTTTTCAACTTTATTTTTCTGTAAATGATTTTTTACAAAAAATCTATTTTCCAGGCTATTCTCTAATGGAACAATTAATGATTTTAACACTTCAATTGTGCTAATTTGATATTCCAAATCTACAAAACAAAACCCTAAAAGTATCTCGTTTTCAATCAATATTATTGATTTCTCTCCGATACTCCTTCCTTTATCTACTATGATAAGATTGCTATTGCTAAATTCAATCTTTATTACTTTCTTTGGGTAATAAAGATTAAACTTAGGCTTATTTGCAAGAACTTCTTTGTGAAATTTTAATTGATTAATTAGTTCATTTCCAGAAAGTTCGTATGAAATAGAAAACAATAATTGCTGCAGTGTTTTTGCTTTTTTTGAAGTTTTTAAGAATATCTTATTGACACTACTCTTTATGTTTTTTCCTTTACCTATGTATAAAATCTCACCATTTTTTTTATGAAGATAAAACACACCATTTTTTGAAGGTAAATCATCTAAAATTATTTGAAATTTTGAAGATAATTCCTTAGCCAATCCCTGTTTAATTGAGTTTTTAAGAATTGTTTTTTCGGTATCTTTATCTATCAACAGTTTGAATAGTTTGACTGTTGCTAATGCATCTCCTTCGGCACGATGCCTGTTTGAAACAGGTATGCATAAAGTTTTGCAAAGTTTTCCTAGACTGTAAGAATCTAAATCTGGAATTAATTTTTTAGTCAATTCAACTGTACAAAGTGTTTCTCTTTGAAAATCAAAACCTAACCGTCTAAATTCGGTTTTTAAAATCCGGTAATCAAAATTTGAGTTATGAGCAACTATAACGCAATCTTCAGTCATTTCAATAATGCGTTTTGCAATTTCATAGAATTTTGGTGCATTACGGAGCATTCCACTATTAATTCCAGTTAAATTTACTACAAATGGTTGAATGTCTCGCTCAGGATTTACAAGTGTTATAAATTGATCTACAATTTCGTGTCCGTTGTATTTATAGGCTGCAATTTCAGTTATTCCTTCTTCGTTAAATTTTCCTCCAGTAGTTTCTATATCAAGTATTACGTACAAATGTTTGTTTTATTAATTATTTTTATCGAATTATCTATTCCCAAAAATAGCACTTCCAACACGTATCATGGTGCTTCCTTCTTCTATTGCAATGTTATAATCACCACTCATTCCCATAGACAAAGTTGTGAGTTGAGAGTTTTGAATTTTAAGTTCTTTAAAAACTGACTTTAAAGCTGCAAATTCATCTCTTAATTGCGTTGTATCACTTGTGAAACTTGCCATTCCCATCAAACCAACAATAGAAATATTTTTTAATTGTTTAAATTCATCATCAATTAAAATTGCTTTAATTTCTGATACTTCTAAGCCAAATTTAGTTTCTTCTTGTGCTATTTTTACTTGCAATAAACAGTTGATAATCCTATTGTGCTTTTTTGCTTGTTTGTTTATCTCTTTTAATGTTTTAAAACTGTCAACACCATGAATCAAATCTACAAAATGTGCCATATATTTGACCTTATTCTTTTGTAAATGACCAATCATGTGCCATTGAATATCTTTTGGTAATTCATCATACTTCTCAACCATTTCTTGGATTCGATTCTCTCCAAATATTCGCTGTCCGTTATTATAAGCATCTAAAATAGAACTAATTGGTTTTGTTTTAGAAACTGCTACAAGTGTTACAGAATTTGGAAGTAGAGTTGTGATTTTTTGCAGATTATCAGCAATAGACATATAAGGTTGATTAAAATTCATACAAAGTTAAACCACTTCGTAATTTAGGTTCAATATACGTACTTTTTGGTGGCATTTTAAGGTTTGCATCAGCAATTGCTTTTAATTGTGCTACAGTTGCTGGATATAAGCCAAAAGAAACTTTAAATTTCCCAGAGTCTACTTCCGTTTTTAAATCTATTTCTGCAATTTTTGCTGGTTTGTATTTTAATTTGTCGCTATTGCGCAAATCATCAATACCTAAGATTGGGTGCAATATGGTGTCATATAATAACTGCGCGTCTAAATCGCTTAATGCATTTTTTATTTTATAGATAGTTTTCCGAAGGTATAGTGAGTAAAACTCACCATCTAAATACATAGAAAAATGATGTTTCTTTGAAGGATTGTATAATTGCTGACCTAGATTTGTAACACTAAACCATTCATCAAGTTTAACTAAAAATTGCTCTTTTGTAAGTCCGTTTAAATCTTTTACAAATCTATTAAAAGAAGATATTTTTAAATTAGATTCTGGAATTAAATAACTCATAAAAAAATTATAATCTTCTGAACCATTGTGATTTGAATTACTTAATTTTAAGTCTTTAGTTAAGAGTGAAGATGAGGCAGAACGATGATGACCATCAGCAATATAAATCGCATTCATCTTTTCAAACTCATCAGAAATTGTTGAAATATCATTTGCATCTGTTACCAACCAAACGTAATGAGATTTCATATCACGCGATGTAAACTCATACTCTGCACGTTGCTCTTGATATTTAAGAAGTATATTTTCTATAATGCTATTGTCAGGATAGGTGAGTAGTACAGGCTCGGCATTAAAACCAACTGTTTTTAGATATTTTTCAAATAAAACTTCTCGACTGTGAATAGTTTCTTCATGTTTTTTAATAATATCATTTTGATAATCCTCAGACGAAGTTGCAGCAATAATTCCACAAAAAGTAGTCTCTTTTGTTACTTTCTTATAAATATAAAATGTAGGCTTCTCATCTTTTGTCAAGAGATTATTTTCTTTAAACTCTATATATCGACTGCGAATCATAGAAAAACGCTCTTCTGCCGAAGTTTCGTGTTGAGACTTATAACTTGGACTTATTATATGTAGAAAAGACAAAGGATTAAACTCAAGTTGAGCTCCTAATTCTGCGTCAGTATAAGATTCATATGAACGCGAAGAAACCAAAGCTATTTTGTCTCTTTGCGCTCGTACGGCTCTAAATGGTTTTACAGTAGCCATTAAATTATCCTAAAATTGAGATAATTTGTTCTGCTAATTCCATTCCTATTCTGTCTTGTGCTTCGCCAGTTGCAGCACCAATATGTGGAGATAGTGATAATGCCGGATTCATTAATAATTGCATTTCAGGTGTTGGCTCGTTTTCAAAAACGTCTAATGCGGCGTTTGAAACTTTTCCTTGCTCAATTGCGTTTACCAATGCAACTTCGTCTACAACGCCTCCACGTGCAGCATTTACAAGAATTACACCTTCTTTCATCATGTCAAATTCTTCTTTTCCTATTACATATTCTTTTTGTGCAGGAACGTGAAGTGTAATAAAATCTGCTTGCTTTAAGACTTCTTCTTTAGAAATAGTTTTGATGTCGAAGTTTACTGTCTGACCATCAAAAAACTCTAGTTCTAAATTTACATCTTCTATAAATGGATCAAAAGCAACAACTTTCATTCCGTTTGCTAACGCCACTTTTGCAGTTGCTTGACCGATTCTACCAATACCAAGAACTCCTAATGTTTTTCCTTTTAATTCAACACCTTTTGCTGCTGCTTTTTTCAATCCTTTAAAGTTAGTATCTCCTTCTAAAGGCATGTCTCTATTAGTATTATGTAAGAAACGTGCCATTCCAAAAAGGTGACCAAAAACCAATTCTGCAACCGAATGTGATGATGCTGCAGGTGTATTGATAACTTTTAATCCTTTTTCACGAGCATATTCAACATCTATATTATCCATTCCAACGCCTCCACGACCAATAATTTTTAAAGACGGACAACCATCAATAATATCAGTTCGTACTTTGGTTGCACTTCTTACTAACAGCACTGTAATTTCGTTTTTATTGATATAGTCTACCAATTGATTTTGCGCTACAGTTGTTAGAATTACTTCGTAACCTGCATTTTCTAATGCTGTAACTCCACTTTGTGCTATTCCGTCGTTTGCTAATACTTTCATGTTTTCTTGTTTTGTCATTCCTGCGAAGGCAGGAATCTATTTTCAGTTTGGATTCCTGAGTTTATTTAATCTGTTTCATCACGTTTACCAATACTTCTACACTCTCAAGAGGTAATGCATTGTAGATACTTGCTCTATATCCTCCAACAGAACGATGTCCTTTTAATCCGTTTATTCCTGCTTCATTCCAAAGTTTGTCAAACTTTTCTTGATTATTTTGATCTGTCAAATTAAAAGTAACATTCATTGATGATCTATCTTCTTTTGCTGCAAAACCAACAAATGCTGGATTATTATCTATTTCGGCATATAATAATGCTGCTTTTTCTTCATTTATTTTTTCAATTGCTGCTATTCCACCTAAATCTTTTAGCCATTGCAATGTCAACATTGAAGTAAAAACAGCAAAAACGGGTGGTGTATTGAACATGCTTTCTTTATCAATATGTGTCTGATAATCAAGCATTGAAGGGATTTTTCTTCCTGTTTTTCCTAATATTTCATCTTTTACGATTACCAATGTTGCACCTGCAGGCCCCATATTTTTTTGTGCGCCAGCATAAATCAAATCAAACTGTGTGAAATCTATTTGTCGTGAAAAAATATCAGAACTCATATCACAAACTAACAATCCTTCTGTTTTTGGAAAATCTTTTAATTGGGTTCCGTAAATAGTATTATTACTTGTTAAATGTAGATAATCTGTATCTGAAGGAATAGTATAATTTTTTGGAATATAATTATATCCTTTATCTTTTGATGATGCAACTACATCAACTTCTCCAAATAATTTTGCTTCTTTTAATGCTTTAGAACTCCAAGCTCCTGTGTCTAAATATGCTGCTTTACCATCAACCTTCATTAAATTATATGAGGTCATTAAGAATTGCATACTTGCGCCTCCTTGCAAAAACATAGCAGAATATCCTTCAGGTAAATTAAGTAATTCTTTTACAAGACTAATTGCCTTATCCATCACTGCTACAAAAGGTTTACTTCTGTGAGAAATTTCAATCAATGAAAGATTATCATTGTTAAAATTAAGAATAGCATCTGATGCTTTTTTTAAAACTTCTTGTGGTAAAATGCATGGTCCTGCACTAAAATTATGTTTCTTCATTGTCGATAAATATTAATAAGCAAATTTCTATAAAAAAAGGGAATTATTTACTACAAAATGAATAAATTATTTGCAATTTTTTCAACACTATTATAGGCTGTTTATAAAGTTAATTGTATCAATGTCATCTGCATAATCCCATAATTTTGGCGTCTGTGTTTCTCCAAAATTAACTCTATTTTTAATATTGATATTTCCAACAACACACTGAATTTTATCAGCATCTTTATTTAGTTTTTGAAGTAGCTTTTCTTCTGAACTGTAATACTCATAGAATAACGTAGCAATAGGTGAGGAGTAACTAGGGTCTTCTTTGAGCATCAAAAACCCGTTTTCTTGAAGTTTGAAAAGACTCATTAAATACACTGCTTTGTTGTAATCGTAATTATTTTGATATTTGTTATAATTGATAATATCACCATATTTAAAAATCGCTTTAAATAATTTGTCAAAATCATAATTGGCAGGAACAAATATTTTCGAAACATTTCTGCATCCTAAGCCAAAATATCTAAAAATATCTTCACCAAAAGCGTCTAATTCAATTTCTGTTTCATTTCCTGTTAAGATTGCTACAGAGTTTCTGTTTTTTCTGATAATACTTGGATACTTGCCGAAATAATACTCAAAATAGCGTGCTGTATTGTCGCTTCCTGTGGCAATAACAGCATCAAAATCGGTTAATTCTTTATCAGTAAATGAAATAGCGCCTTTAAATTCTGGTTCTACGTGTTCTAAATATTTGGCAATTAATGGAAGAAAATGCTTATCATTTGATGATAATTTTGCAAGTACATTATTTCCTGAAATTAAAACAGATAAGAAATCATGAAAACCAACTAATGGTATATTTCCGGCCATAATAATGGCAATTGTTTTGTTTGTTTTTTCTGGAAATGTATATGCTGAAGTCCACTTTGAAAGGCTCTCTTTTGAGAGTGATTTCCCCCAATTTTCGAGAGAAAATAATACATTTTCGTCAGTAAACCAGCCATTGTATTCTTTTGCTCGTTTAATTTGTGTTTTAAATATATCAAAAAATAAATCATTATAAAGGATATTCTCTTTGTTTTCAATACCTTTCGTAGAAAATTGACTTAAAAAGTCACCTAATTTCTCAAATGCGGATATTCTATTTACTAATTTCATTTTTTAAAACTTTTGCCGTATTTTTGTAGGCAAATTTAATGCAATAAAAAACAATGGCAATAATAATAACAGATGAATGTATAAATTGTGGTGCTTGTGAGCCTGAATGCCCAAACACAGCTATTTATGAAGGTGCTGAAGATTGGAAATATTCTGAAGGGACTTCACTGAAAGGTAAAGTTGTATTGCCAAGCGGAAAAGAAGTGGATGCTGATGAAGCACAAGAGCCTGTTGATGATGAAGTATATTTTATTGCGCCAGATAAATGTACTGAGTGTAAAGGTTTTCATGAAGAGCCACAATGTGCCGCTGTATGTCCTGTAGATTGCTGTATTCCTGATGAAGATGTTGTAGAGACTGAAGAAGAGTTGTTAGAAAAACAGGCATTTATGCATAAAGAATAAATTACTTTTTAAACCTTTTCCAATTATTTCTGTCAAAGTATAAAATATATAAAAACAGAAATTATGAAAAATTTCCTTTTACTTTTAGTTGCATTCATATTCGCATTTAGTTTGCAATCGTGTGTTGTTCATACAAAACCTGCACGTTATAATCATCAAAAAGCAAAAGTAGTTTATGTTAAGTACGCTCCAAAAAACCATAAAATAGTAGTTATTAAAGGGAAACGATATTATTTCTGGAATGGTAAACATTATAGAAAAACTTCGAAAGGATATATTATAGTTAAGGTTTAGATAAGATTTTGTATAGTTTTTCCATCCCAATAGTTGCTTTTTCTGCAATAACAGTCAAGTTTTTAAACTGATTTTCAGTTATACTAGGCTTGGGATCAATGAAATAAATTGGAACACCATCTTTACAATGATAAATCAAATTTGCTGCAGGATACACTTGCATAGAAGTTCCAATAATAATGAGAATATCGGCAGTTTGAGTAATTTCTTCAGCCAAACTTAAATTTGGAACAGCCTCACCAAACCAAACAATATGTGGACGTAATTGAGTACCTTTTTTGCAGACATCTCCAAATTTCAAATCTGTATTCCAATTATAAACTAAAGTTTCATCAATAGTACTTCTCACTTTTCGTAACTCGCCATGCAAATGAATTACGTTAGTACTTCCAGAACGTTCATGTAAATCATCAACATTTTGAGTTATGATAGAAATAGTGTATTCTTCTTCTAATAAAAAGAGTAATTTATGTGCATTATTTGGTTGAACAGTTAATAGTTGTTTTCTCCTTTGATTGTAAAAACCTAACACTAAAGAAGTGTTTCGCTGCCAACCTTCAGGTGTTGCAACTTCCATAACATCATGTCCTTCCCATAGACCATCAGCATCTCTAAAGGTCTTTATTCCAGATTCTGCGCTTATTCCAGCACCAGTAAGTACAACAATTCTTTTTTTACGCATAGCAAAAATATTTACTCTATAAATATAGAATTAAATTTAAAACGATATACTATATTTGCACCTCAAAAATTTATCAATAATGAAGGCAGGAATTGTAGGATTACCAAACGTAGGAAAATCAACCTTATTTAATTGTTTATCAAACGCAAAAGCACAAAGTGCAAACTTTCCGTTTTGTACTATCGAGCCAAATATTGGCGTTGTAAATGTTCCAGATTCTAGATTGCAAAAATTAGAAGAATTAGTAAATCCAGAACGCGTAATGCCTGCAACTGTTGAGATTGTTGATATTGCTGGATTGGTAAAGGGAGCAAGTAAAGGAGAAGGGCTTGGAAATAAATTTTTGGGGAACATTCGTGAAACAGATGCTATTATTCACGTTTTGCGTTGTTTTGATAATGATAATATTGTGCATGTAGAAGAAGGAATTGATCCTGTAAGAGATAAAGGAACTATTGATGTTGAATTGCAATTAAAAGATTTAGAAGCCATTGAAAAAAGACTTGAAAAAGTTAAAAAGGCTTCAAGAACAGGAGATAAAGAAGCAACAAAGGAATTTGATACGTTAACTAAAGCTGCACAAGGATTAGAAGGTTTTAATTCTGTTCGTTCTATTGATTTAACTGAAGATGAAAGAGAATACTTAAAGCCTTTACAATTATTGACAGACAAACCAATCCTTTATGTTTGTAACGTTGATGATAAAGCTGCAGTTTCTGGAAATGCGTATGTTGATGCTGTAAAAGAAGCGGTAAAAGATGAAGATGCTGAAGTTATTATTTTAGCAGTTGCAACAGAAGCTGATATTACTGAACTGGAAGAATATGAAGAACGTCAAATGTTTCTCGAAGATTTAGGCTTAAAAGAACCTGGAGCATCAAAATTGATTCGTGCAGCATATAAATTATTAAATTTACAGACCTACTTTACTGCAGGAGTTAAAGAAGTAAGAGCTTGGACTATAAATGTTGGTGATACTGCACCACAAGCAGCAGGAGTAATTCACACCGATTTTGAAAAAGGGTTTATTCGTGCTGAAGTTATTAAATACGATGACTATGTTTTGTATGGTACAGAAGCAAAAGTTCGTGATGCTGGAAAACTAGGTATTGAAGGAAAAGAATATATCGTGCAGGATGGTGATATGATGAATTTCCGTTTTAACGTTTAAAATCTTTAAAAACACACACTTCATTTCTTGTTAATAACTAATTAAAAAGAGTATTTCTTTTTTTATATCTAAATAGTACTTTAGCGTTCCTACAATACTTATATAGATAGATGACGCAAGAAACAAAATATACCGAAGATAATATACGCTCACTTGATTGGAAGGAACATATACGTATGCGTCCTGGAATGTATATTGGGAAATTAGGAGATGGTTCTTCTCCTGATGATGGAATCTACATTTTGATTAAAGAAGTCCTTGATAACTCTATTGATGAGTATGTGATGGGAGCAGGAAAAACAATCGAAATTTCGGTAAAAGAAACTTTTGTAACTATTCGTGATTACGGTCGTGGAATTCCACTTGGTAAAGTTGTTGATGTTGTTTCTAAGATGAATACTGGAGGAAAATATGACTCTAAAGCATTTAAGAAATCTGTTGGACTGAACGGAGTTGGGACAAAAGCAGTAAATGCACTTTCATCTTTTTTTAAAGTACAATCTGTTAGAGATAACAAAACATCTATTGCTGAGTTTGAACGAGGAAATCTCACCAACACTCCTGGAATTGAAGAATCAACACTCAGAAAAGGAACAAAAGTAACCTTTACTCCAGATGTTGAAATTTTTGTAAAGTATAAATTCAGAAGTGAATATATTATTAAAATGATTAAAAATTATGTGTATTTAAACACAGGATTGACGATTATTTTTAATGGAGAAAAATATTTTTCAGAAAATGGACTGAAAGATTTATTAGACGAAAACATTGCTGATGAATCTAAACTTTTTTCAACAATTCATTTGATGGAAGAGGATATTGAAATTGCATTAACATACAGTAAAGCACAATATAGTGAAGAGTATCATTCGTTTGTAAATGGTCAGCATACAACACAAGGAGGGACACATCAGAATGCCTATAGAGAGTCAATTGTAAAGACAATAAGAGAATTTTTCGGAAAGAATTATGACGCTTCAGATGTTAGAAAATCTATCGTTACAGCAATAAGCATCAAAGTGATGGAGCCTATTTTTGAAAGTCAAACCAAAACGAAGTTAGGTTCTACAGAAATGGGTGGTAAGTTACCAACTGTTCGTACATTTATCAATGATTTTGTAAAACGTAGACTTGATAATTATTTACATAGAAATCCTGATGTTGCAGATAAGATTCAGAAAAAAATTGTTCAAGCAGAAAAAGAACGTAAAGAATTATCTGGAATACGAAAATTAGCACGAGATAGAGCCAAAAAAGCAAGCCTTCACAACAAGAAACTGCGTGATTGTAGAGTACATCTTGGCGATATGAAGAAAGACAATCGTTTGGACACAACGTTGTTTATTACTGAGGGAGATTCAGCGAGTGGATCGATCACAAAATCGAGAAACGTAAATACGCAAGCTGTTTTTAGTTTGAAAGGAAAACCTTTAAATTCTTATGGGTTGAGTAAAAAAATAGTGTATGAAAACGAAGAATTTAATCTCTTGCAGTCTGCATTGAATATTGAAGATGGAATTGAAAATTTGCGTTATAATAATATTGTAATTGCAACAGATGCCGATGTCGATGGTATGCACATTAGACTATTATTAATTACATTCTTCTTACAGTTTTTTCCAGAATTGATAAAAGAAGGACATCTGTATATACTTGATACTCCTTTGTTTAGAGTTCGAGATAAAAAAGAAACGTTCTATTGTTATTCTGAACAAGAACGAAGAGATGCTATAAAAAAGTTAAGAGGAAAACCAGAATTAACCCGATTTAAAGGATTGGGAGAAATTAGTCCAGATGAGTTTGTGCATTTTATAGGAAAAGACATTCGCTTAGATCCTGTAATGCTTGATAAAGAAATGCCTATTTCTGAAATGTTATCTTTCTATATGGGAAAAAATACGCCTGACAGACAGAAATTTATTATCGAAAACCTTAAAGTTGAACAAGATTTGATTGAAGAAGATATATGATTGAAGAAGAAAATAACGAAGAATTACAACATCAAGACGATTCTCCACAAGAAACCATAACTCGTGTAACAGGAATGTACAAAGAGTGGTTCTTAGATTATGCATCGTATGTGATTTTGGAGCGTGCTGTACCTGCGATTGATGATGGTTTTAAACCAGTACAACGTAGGATTATGCATTCGATGAAAGATTTGGATGATGGTCGTTATAATAAAGTTGCAAACATTGTAGGTCATACTATGCAGTATCATCCACATGGTGATGCAAGTATTGGAGATGCTATGGTGCAACTTGGGCAAAAAGAATTGCTTATTGACATGCAAGGGAATTGGGGAAATACACTCACAGGAGATCGAGCTGCAGCATCGAGATATATTGAAGCACGCTTATCAAAATTTGCATTAGAGGTTGTTTTTAATCCGAAGACAACAGAATGGAAGATGTCTTATGATGGTCGTAGAAAAGAACCTATAGATTTACCCGTAAAATTTCCGTTATTGTTAGCGCAAGGAGCCGAAGGTATTGCTGTCGGACTTTCAACGAAAGTATTGCCTCACAATTTTAACGAATTAATTGATGCATCTATCAAAATATTAAAAGGACGTAGTTTTACAATTGTTCCTGACTTTTTAAACGGAGGAATTGCAGATGTTTCAAATTATAATGATGGAAAACGTGGAGGAAAAGTTCGTGTAAGAGCAAAAATTTCTCAATACGATAAAAAAACGTTGGTTATTACTGAAATTCCGTTTGGAACAACCACAACTTCACTGATAGACTCTATCTTAAAGGCGAATGATAAAGGGAAAATCAGAATTAAAAAAATTGAAGACAATACTGCTTCAACTGTAGAAATACTAGTGCATTTACCTCCAGGAATTTCACCTGACAAGAGTATTGATGCCTTATACGCATTTACAAATTGTGAAAACTCGATATCTCCTTTGGGCTGTATTATAGAAAACAATAAGCCCGTTTTTATTGGTGTTTCTGATATGTTAAAACATTCAACCCAACATACTGTTGATTTGTTGAAACAAGAGCTGGAAATACAATTAGACGAATTAGAGAATCAATGGCATTTTGCCTCTTTGGAACGAATTTTTATTGAAAATAGAATTTATCGAGACATAGAAGAAGTTGCAACTTGGGAAGGAGTTATTAAAGCGATTGATGATGGTTTAAAACCACACATCAAGCATTTAAAACGTCCTGTAGTTGAAGAAGATATTGTTAGATTGACTGAGATTCGCATTAAGAAAATATCAAAGTTTGATATTGATAAAGCCAAACAACATATTGAAGCAATTGAAGATAAAATTGTAACTGTAAAAGACCATTTAAATAATTTAATTGACTTTGCAATTGATTATTTTAAGAATTTAAAAACGAAATACGGCAAAGGAAAAGAACGAAAAACAGAACTTAGAATTTTTGATGACATTATAGCAACAAAAGTTGTTATGCGTAATACAAAACTCTATGTGAATAGAGAAGAAGGATTTGTTGGGACTTCATTAAAAAGAGATGAATATGTAACTGATTGTGCTGATATTGATAGTGTTATCGTCTTTAGAAAAGATGGCAAAATGTTGATTACCAAAGTTGATTCTAAAACATTTGTAGGGAAAGATATCCTTTACATTGCTGTCTTCAAAAAAGGGGATAAGCGTACAGTTTACAATATGATATATCGCGATGGTGCAAGAGGTTCATCATTAATGAAACGTTTTAATGTTACAGGAGTCACACGTGATAAAGAATACGATTTAACGGCAGGAAACAAAGGCTCTGTTGTACATTATTTTACTGCAAATCCAAATGGTGAAGCAGAAATAGTAACTATTTACCTTCGTGCAGTCGGAAGTATTAAGAAATTAAAATGGGATTTAGATTTTTCTGAATTACTGATAAAAGGAAGAAGTTCTAAAGGAAATAGATTGACAAAATATGCCGTCAAAAAAATAGAATTAAAAGAAAAGGGAATTTCTACCTTAAAGCCTCGTAAGATCTGGTTTGATGATGCTGTACAACGTCTTAATGTTGATAATCGTGGAGAATTACTTGGGGAATTTACAGCAGAAGACAGACTGTTGATTATCAATCAAAAAGGGATTGTGAAAACAATTTCTCCTGAATTAACAATACATTTTGATGATGATATGATTGTTCTTGAAAAATGGATTCCCAACAAACCTATTTCTGCAATCTATTTTGATGGAGAAAAAGAGCGTTATTACATAAAACGCTTTATGATTGATAATCCGAATAAAGAAGAAGTATTTATTTCCGAGCATCCAAAGTCACAATTAGAATTAGTTGCAACAGATTTTAGACCAATGGCTGAAGTGGTCTTTTCTAAACGTAGTTTAGAGAATATGCAATTAAATTTAGAAGAGTTTATCGCTATTAAAGGAATTAAATCTCTTGGTAATCAATTAACTACAGAAAAAATTAAGCAAGTAAACTTATTAGAATCATTGCCTTATGAAGCGCCTGAAATTGAAGAAGTTGAGGTTGTAGAAGTAGAAGTTGTAGAGGGTAATGAAGAAGAATTGGAATTAGAAATTGCAAAAGTAATAAAAGAAGAAGTTCAGAACGAAAAGAAAATACCAATAATTGATGAGCATAAGAAAACACCAAATCTAAAGCCTAAAAAGAAGATTGATGATGAAGATCCGGACCAGATAACTCTATTTTAAGATATAAAAGAATGAAAGATTTTTTTGACAACTTATTTGATTTAGACCAATTTTGGAATATATCCTTATATATCATCGGTATTGTATTTGTCGCATGGATAGTCTCAAGAATTGTCAGATTTATTATTCGTAAGATTATAAGTAAACGAAATCAAACTCGTAAAAGAGATTACAGTACAACAAGCCTTAAATTTTTGATGAATTCGGTAAAGTTTTTTGCCGGAGTCATAGGAATACTCATTATTATTTTTACGATTCCCATTTTTCGTGCAAAAGCAGCATTCATATTTTCTGGAGCTGGAATTTTGGCAGCGATTATTGGTTTTGCAGCACAAGCAGCGATTTCGAACTTAATTGCAGGAGCATTTATCGTTATTTTTAAGCCATTTAGAGTCGGTGATTTTATACGGTTAGATAATTTGCGTGTTGGTATTGTTGAAGATATTACTTTGCGACATACAGTCATTAATAATTTTGAAAACAAACGCCTAATTATTCCTAATTCGGTTATCAGTACAGAATCGGTGTTGAATCATACCATAGAAGACCATAAAGTGTTGAGTTTTAATGATTTTAATATTGGTTTATATGCTGATGTTGATTTGGCTCGAAAGATAATTCAAGAAGAAATTCAAAAACTGAATTATATTATTGATAATCCTGACAGTAAAATATCAAAAAATAAGAATAACTCTGATGTACGGTTTATTTCTTCTGATGATAATAAAGTCCTTTTACGTGCTTATGTTTGGATGAATGAGCCATTTGAAGAATATAGGAATAGAGCCATACTTTTCGAAAAAGTTCATAAAAGATTTACTACAGAAGGAATTGAATTGCCTAAATCAATGCATAAAATTTATAAATAATATTGTCATTCTGAACAAAGTGAAGAATCTCAAAAGATATTTCGATCACGCTCAATATGACACAAAACGAACAACAATGAAAAAATATATTTCCATAGTAGTATTGATATTTACACTTTCTGCTTTTTCGCAAGAGAATAACAAATCAGATTTGACAATAGATCAAATAATGCAAGCAGAGAAGTTTGTTGGCTATTCACCAACAAACATTTACTGGAGTGCAGATAGTAAAACAATCTATTTTGAATGGAATCCTGAGTTAAAACCAATTCGTTCTTTATATAAATACTCGCTTGATAATAAGAAGATTACGACTGTTTCTGTTAGTGAAGAAATGAACATTAATCAGAGTTTTGATGAAGATATATCTGAAGATAAATCTAAAAAAGTATTTGTCAAAAACGGAGATATTTATTTGCATAACTATATTACAAATCAAACAAAAAACTTAATTACAACCTTTAGTGAGCGTGAATCAAATGTGTCTTTTTCTGCTGATGCTCAAACGATAATCTTCGAAAAAGATGATAACCTATTCTCGTTAAGTTTAAATGATGGTCATATCAAGCAAATAACAAACATTAAATCTGGAAGTGATAGTTCATCAGAAAAAAATGCTAATGAACAAGATGCATGGCTAAAACAGCAACAATTAGACCTGTTTGAAGTGTTAAGAGATAGAAAAGAGCGTAAAGATTTACAAAAAGAACGTGCTGATCAATTGAAAGTTAAGAAACCTAAAACGATATTTTTAGGAGGTAAATCACTTTCAAACCTTGTATTGAGTAAAAACGGACAATTTGTAAGTTATAAGCTGTCAGATTATCCGAAGAATAAACGAACAATAACGCCACATTTTGTGTCAGAATCTGGATATACAGATGACCAGAACACGAGACCAAAAGTAGGAGGAAAACAAGCAAGTCATGAATTGTGGGTGTTTGACGTGAAAAGAGATACTGCATATCAAGTTAATATTTCTTCGCTAAGTGGAATTTATAATAAACCATTGTATCTAAAGGATTACGACAAAGATTTTAAGCCAAAATACGAAGAGCCAAAAGATGTTAATTATTTTGCGGCAAACAATAATTTTAATGACACTAACACTGTTTTAGAATTAAGATCAGATGATAATAAAGACCGTTGGTTTGCAAAAATAGATTTTGAAAACGGAAAACTAATTGAAGTAAATCATCAACATGATGAAGCATGGATTGGAGGTCCTGGAATTCCTTGGTGGAATGGAGGCGCAAACTATGGTTGGCTAAATAATAACAATATTTGGTATCATTCAGAAAAAACAGGTTTTGCTCATATATATAAAACCAATGTAAATTCAGGAAATGAAAAAGCATTGACAAAAGGAAATTGGGAAGTACATGATGCAGTTTTATCAAACGATAAAAGTTCATTGTTTCTGACAACCAATCAAGATAATACTGGTGAACGTCAGTTATATAAACTAAACCTGAAGAGTTTAAAAAGCACGAAGTTGACAAGTCAAGTTGGAAATAATGAGATTTCAATTTCGCCAAACGAAAAGCACTTTGCTATTCGTCAATCGTTTAGTAATAAACCTTGGGAACTGTATTTATTAGAACATAAAAAAGGAGCAAAGGAAACCCAAATCACACATTCAACAACTGATGAATTTAAAAAACACGATTGGAGAATTCCTCAAAACATTATTTTTAAAGCATCAGATGGAGTCGATGTAACTGCGCGTTTATACACACCAAAAGGAGGTTCAAACGGGAAACCAGCAGTTGTGTTTGTGCATGGTGCTGGATACTTACAAAATGCTCACAAATGGTGGAGTGGCTATTACAGAGAATATATGTTTAACAATTTTTTGGTTGATAATGGCTATACTGTTTTAGACATAGATTATAGAGCAAGTAAGGGTTACGGACGTAATCATAGAACGGCGATTTACCGTCATATGGGAGGAAAAGATTTATCTGATCACGTTGATGGTGTCAATTATTTGGTAAATGAATTAGGTGTTGATGCAGCTAATGTTGGAATCTATGGAGGTTCTTATGGAGGATTTATCTCTATCATGGCATTGTTTAACGCTCCAGAAACCTTTAAAAGTGGTGCTGCAGTACGTTCTGTAACAGATTGGGCACATTATAACCACGATTATACAGCCAATATTCTGAATACTCCTATGACAGATTCTATAGCATTTCAAAAGAGTTCGCCAATAAATTTTGCTGAAGGCTTAGAAGGGAATTTATTGATGCTTCACGGAATGGTAGATGACAATGTTCATTTTCAAGATGTTGTGCGTTTAACGCAACGTTTGATAGAATTAAAGAAAGAAAATTTTGAAATGGCTATTTATCCAGTAGAGCGTCATGGTTTTATTGAACCAAGTTCGTGGGCAGATGAGTATAAGCGAATATTTAAATTGTTTCAGACGACTTTGAAGGAGTAATTTAACTTGTTAAAATTTAGACCTTGTAATTATTTTATTAACTTCTTTCCCTTTTCTTGTCCATTGATACATCCCTTTACCTATATTTTCAATAAGGTCATTAGATTCAAAAAAAGATAAAACATCTATAGACATATCTTCAGCAGTAGATAAATTAGAATAACCGCCTTGAATGTAATATGTAATAGTTGATAATCCACTACCTAACTTGTTGTTTTTTAAAATTTGATTGGCTAAATTATCTATTTCAAATGATTCTATTGTTGATATTTTCTTCTCTTTTGTTTGCTTAACTATTGTTCCCTCTTTTGATTTGTTTGTATTTCCTCCAGATAAACTTTCAATTTGAATTTTACTGTCCCTTTCTTCCAAACGAGTAATTTCAATTTGTAATTTGCTTTTATTCTCTCTTTCTTTTTCTAATTTACTCTCAAGAATATCCATTTCACTTTTTAGTTGATTGTAAGTCTCTTTCAATACTACAGAATTTTTATCTGTGATTTCATAGATTTTTGGAGTAACAATCTTTTCAAAAAAGTTAATAATTAATCTAGATAAATTTATTAAAGCGAAAGTAAGAATTAGTACGCCAAAAGCCCATAAAACATTGAAGAGTAGGTCGTAAATAAAATTTCTATCAAGATAATATGCTTTTATTATTTCTATTCTTTTTATTCGGTTTGTATCAGAATCAAATTGAAATAATGAATAAACAAGTTCCCAGTTTCTAATTACCCATACTATAGCATAAGTTCCTAAAAAAGGGTTTGATGTTTTCTTCTTGATATTATCTTTAAACGAAATTAAAAAATCTTTAATCATAATTGCAATTTTTATTACAAAGATATATAAAACATGACTTTATAAATCATCAATTTAAAAATTATCAATAACTTTTCTTTTTCTTCAACACCACCAACAAAACAATAGCACAAATTCCACAAACTAAGAATCCTATAAATAGAGGTAAAGCAGTAGTTGTAACAAAAAGCCTCTGCTAGCGCGAGCATCTTGCTCGTGACCAATACAAATAAGAAAAGAATAAAAAATGAGTAGAAAATATAAATTTCATAACAAGCAAGGAGCATACTTTATAAGTTTTGCTACCGTGTATTGGTTAGATGTTTTCACTCGGCAAGTATATTTTAATGTATTAGAAGAGAGTCTAGAATATTGCAGAAAAGAAAAAGGAATGGAAGTATTTGCGTATTGTTTTATGCCAAGTCATGTGCATTTAATTTTCAGGTCAGCAAATGAAGACCCTTCAGGATTGATCAGAGATTTCAAAGGTTTTACAGCAAGAAAGTTAATTAAAACAATAGAAGAAAATCCACAAGAAAGTAGAAAAGAATGGTTATTATGGATGATGGAACGAGCAGGAAAAAAGAAAAGTAATGTTCAGCAACGTCAGTTTTGGCAACAACATAATAAACCGATTGAATTGTGGAGTGAAAAGGTAATACAACAGAAAATAGATTATATACATAATAATCCTGTTGAGAGTGGTTTTGTTACCGATCCAATAGATTGGAAATATAGTTCAGCTAGAAATTATCAAGAAGACCAAACTATTTTAGAGATTGATTTATGATACTAGAAACTAATTTTAGTTTGTTTAACGGCACGAGCAAGATGCTCGCGCTAGCAAAAGCGACAATAAATTAAGAATTAACCGCTTGTTTCTTCTTCTTCTTCAACATCATCAACAAAATAATCGTACAAACACCACAAACCAAAAAGCCAACAAATAGAGGTAAAGCAGTGTTTTCAACAAAACTTCCAATATAAGTTGCAATTGGTACAGCCATAATTGTTGAAACAAAACCATTAATTGCAGAGCCTATTCCTGCAATATGACCAATTGGTTGCATCGCCAAAGCACGTATGTTACCAAAGATAAAACCTAACGAAAAGAATTGTAATCCAAAGAAAATCAAGAGAACTGTAACACTTGGATTTGGACTTCCATAAAAAAGTGAAATATATACTAACGGAATTAAAGTGAATAATAACGTTGAGACTTTGACTAGTTTCAGCATTCCGAATTTCATTACCAATGTTCCGTTTAAAAAAGTTGCAAAACCAACAGAAATGGCCAATCCAGCAAAAATATATGGAAACTGTTCTGAAAGATTGTATTGCTCTCTAAAGATAGATTCAGAAGCACTCAAATACACCATAAAAGAGCCTGTAATAAAGCCTGAAAAGAGTGTGAATACAATTGCTTGCTTGTATTTTAGAAACTCTTTTGTTCCGCTTACAAATAGGCTAAGAGTGAATTTCTTTTTATTTTCTGGCTTCAATGTTTCTGGTTGTCTTTTCCATAGCCAAAACATCACAAAACCTCCAAAAAACAATTGACTATAGAAGATTGCTTTCCATCCATAAAGGTCTAGAATTATCTTACCAAGTGCAGGAGCAACAACGGGAACTAAAATAAAAATCACCACTATAAACGACATGATTCTCGCCATATAATCTCCACTAAAAGTATCTCTAACCATAGCAATACTAATGGTTCTTGGAGCAGACAAACCAACACCTTGTAGAATTCTTCCAACAACCATCATTTCAATACTCGTTGCAGCAACACAAATAAAACTTGCTAAAACAAAGACAATAAATCCAAAGTATACCATTGGTTTTCTACCAAAACTATCAGATAAGGGCCCAAATATTAATTGCCCAAATCCTAAGCCTAAGAAAATCATTGTTATTAATAACTGATTGTCAGTAGAATTCTGAATACCAACCGATAAACCGATTTGCTCTAATGCTGGTAGTAACGCGTCAATAGATAAAGCTACTAATGACATTAAAGAAGCCATTAGTGCAATAAATTCTAATTGTGATTTCTTTCCTTTTTGTTTAATATTCATTTAGTATTTGTTGTATAATAATTTATAGTTTGTCAGTTTGAGCGGAGTCGAGAACTATATGAAAGAATTAAAAGGTCTCGACTCCGCTCGACCTGACAATTCATAAAATCACTTAAAATAAAAACTTGAAATTAGTTACTGATTTCTATTTTATTTAGTAGGTTTTCTTTTACGTTGGCAAACCATTCATCGTTTAAAATACTTAAGATAATACTATCTCTACGTCCATTTGCACTCTTACAATTACTACGAAGTATACCTTCAACAATACATCCAATACTTTTCATGGCTGCAATACTACGTTCGTTATTAGCATCTGCACGGAACTCTACTCTATCAAGATTTAAGGTTTCAAAGGCAAACTGTAGTAATAAAAGTTTACAGTTCTTATTTAAGCCAGTTCTTTGAAAATCTTTTCCATACCAAGTATAGCCTAATTGTACTGTATTATGAAATTCTTGATAATCATAAAATCGTGTTGTTCCAGCATATTTTCCAGTTCGTTTATCAAAAACAATAAAAGGATATGATTTTTTTGCTTCTTTGTCCTTAAAGGCAGCATTCATATAGGTTTTTAGATTGTCTAAACCATTTGCAGGGAGTAGCGAATACGTCCACAATGTAGGTTCATTGACAGAAAATTGTGATAAAATATCAAAATCATCTATTGTCAACAGACGCAATTTCATAACATCGTTTTCTAAAATGTATTCTTTATTAAAGTTTAGTTTTTGCATAATATATTATTACTTTTCAATACAATGTTATTCCTGCGAAGGCAGGAATCATTCCTCTCAGTCATTTCGACGATAGGAGAAATCGCATCCTAAGAGTCACTTAAGAAATATGATGAGATTTCTCTTCGTTCCTCATTCGAAATGACATTCTGATTTTCAACATCATATCATTACTCCATTTTTTCAAAAAATACTAATTCATAATTGGTTAACAACTCTGGATGTGTAATCTTTATAATATCTTTTAAGACTAAATCCGGTCGAGTAGGGGCCAATTCATAGTAAATTACGCCTCCAGTTTCTCCTTTTTTATTGGCAAATGTATAAACATCTCCATTGTTAAAAGCATCAAATTGTTTATAATGTTCACTTGCTTGTGTCATCTGCTCTTTGCTTGAAAAGTATCCTGGAGCAAGCCATAAATCTGCATTTTGCGCCTTGTCTAGTACATTTTCAAAATTCAATTGTAAACTCCCTTTTCCTTTGGTGCCTTTCCATAGATAGTTTGTATTTGCATCGTTTAGAAACTGTGCTACAAAACTTTCTCCAGCAGGAAGATTCCAAACATCTTTAAATAGTGCTCCTGATAAAACTGTAGGTTGACTTTTTGCTTTGGATGCAATTTCTTTAGCAGTATTGTATTGATTTTCAATGTTTTTGAATATTGAATCTGCTTTTTGTTCTTTGTCAAATAATATTCCGAAAAACCGAATCCATTCTGCTCTTCCTAAAGGTGTTTCTTCAAGCCAATCGCCATTATAAATTACAGGAATTCCAGTATTTTCAACAGTTGTGAGCGATTTATTACTTCCGTTTACAGAAAAACCAATAACAACAGATGGATTTAGGTCTATTAAAACCTCCGTATTTAAATTGGCATCCATTCCTAATTCTTTGATTTTTCCTGTATCAATGAGTTCACGTGTTTTTTCAGAAGAAACATATTTTGTGTTCGGAAAACCAATCAATGTATGCTCAACTTCAAGTAATTCCAACATAGGAATGTGAGTAGTGCTCGTTACAACGATATTTTTAATCGGAATTTGAATAATTTTATCTGTTGAAGAGAACTGTGAAACGTCCGTATTTTTAGAGGTAAGAATATATTCTAACGGCTGTTTTGAATCTTTGTAAGGCGAATTTATAATTAATTTTTTGTAATTTGTAAATTCTTCAATTTCAAATCCTTGTGCGTACTTAATTGAAGTTTTAAATGCATGTGATGAAGCCGCTTTTTTTACATCAGCCTTACAAGATGATAGTAATAAAAAAGGAATAAAGAAAAGAGTGTATTTTGTTATTTTCATGGTTTGTTTAATAGAAGTTTCGAAGGTATTAAAATTCTTGATTATTTATTAGATTGATGTTAAAAAGATATATACATTTGTCGCGAATTTGGTTTTCAATTCTATAACAATAGAATCGAAATTAAAAGGGAACTTGGTTTAAATCCAAGACTGTTCCCGCAACTGTAAGTTTAGTTCCTAAATTTTTGGAACGCTTGTTACCAATCTAAAAACCACTGTTAATACGGGAAGGTTAAGTAGCAAGACACAAGTCAGGAGACCTGCCATAATCATTGAATAACAAACTTTCGGGAAGAAAGGTTTGGTATAGATCGTTTCTATTCCCAAATTTTTACCTGATTTAATCGAATTAAATCTATAAAATGAAAAAAATCAGTATTAAATTAAGTGCTTTGGCGCTACTATTAACAACTGCAAGTGTTGCGTTTGCACAAGAAAATCAAAAAGAAATTGAACAACTTGATGAAGTTGTCCTTTCTGACACAAAATTTGAGTTAAAAAAAGAAAACTCAGGAAAAGTAATTTATAAGATTACTTCTAAAGAAATTAAGCAAAATACAGGAAAAACAGTAATTGACTTGCTTGATAATATTGCTGGAGTTGAAGTAAACGGAAACAACAATGCTTCTGGATCTAATGTTGGATTGTACTTCCGTGGAGGACGTAATCGCCAAGTTGCAGTTGTGATTGACGGTGTTTTAGTAACCGATCCTACGGGAATTTCTTCTAGTTATAACTTGAATTTATTGGATTTAAACCAAGTAGAATCAATAGAAATTTTAAAAGGTTCATCAAGTACATTATATGGTTCTGGTGCTGCAAATGGTGTGATTAACATCAAATTAAAAAAAGCATCAAATACACCTATTTCTTTCAATTATATGGCAAGTGTCGGAACTAACGATACGCAAAGAAATCGTAAGACAAATCTTGACGAACTCAATCAAAGCGTGGGAGTGAGAGGAACTTTAGATAAGTTTTCATATTTGGCAAATTTCAGTATGTCGTCTGTAGATGGTATGTCTTCTGCCAATGATAAAAATGCTGCTACACCATTTGAAAAAGATGCTTTTCAAAGTAACAATTCTATGCTGAAATTATCTTATCAAGCAACTGAAAAATTGAATTTTGAGTTATTTGGTGATTATAATAAATATGAATATGATTATGATGGAGGCGCATATTTTGATTCAGAAATTAATAATGGTTTTGAAAATCAATTGAGAGTAGGTTTTAAATCAAATTTTAAATACAACAAAGGAGAAATGATAGGTACTGTTTCTTTAAGTGATGTTGAAAGAGGATTTGATAGTTACAATGGTTTTTCTGATTCAGTTGACAATTATTTATATGAGGGAAAAAGTTTATTTGCAGAAATCATCAACAAATATAATTTCTCTGAAAATGTACATATAATTACAGGTGTTAATTACCAAGACTTTGACAATCAGACTACTACTCCTTTTGGTAATATTGATAATGATTTGGCAAATTATACAACTATTGACCCTTTTGCAAGTGTTGTATATATTCGCAACAAGTTCAATTTAAATGCAGGATTGAGATTAAATAATCATAGTGAATATGGAAATCACTTAGTATATCACGTGAATCCATCGTATAACTTAAAATCAAGCGATGATTTTAAGTTAAAAGCATTGGCATCTTATTCAACAGCCTTTATTGCACCAAGTACGTATCAATTATTCTCAGTTTATGGAAATACGGATTTAGATCCAGAAGAGAATTCAACAATTGAGTTTGGGCTTGAAACTTCGTATAAAAAATGGTTAGATGCAAGTGCAGTATTCTTTTATAGAGAAGAAGATAACGCAATTGTTTTACCAGACTTTATAACCTATAGAAATGCAGCATATACAACCAATGCAAAAGGTGTTGAAACGGTTGTAAGTATAAAACCTATTGATAAAGTAACGGTTACATTGGCACATACATACACAAATAAAAGTGCTGATTTTGATTATATACCAAAACACAAAATAAATGCGAACATATCAGTAAAGCCATTAGAACGTACATTTGTTTCTTTGAATTTTAAGAATGTTGGAGAAAGAACCTATTTCGACCAATATGGCTCTTTTGGTGCGGCTGGAGAAAATGTTGTGATTGATTCTTATAGTTTGGTAGATTTAAGTGTAAACCATCACTTAGGAAGTCATATGGTACTTTTTGGTTCGTTGAATAATATGTTCAATGAAGATTATGAAGATACATTAGGGTTCTCAACCAAAGGAAGAAACTTTAGAGTGGGATTGAAACTAAATTTTTAGACTCAATTCTTTAAAAACTTAAAATCCCGCTAAAAGCGGGATTTTTTAATTTAAAAGTATCGTAAAAATAAAAGCGATTTATTTCACAATTACCCTAAGAAGAAGCTGAGGCACTAAAATATGAATAAACACTTTCAAAAGGATAAGGTGCACTCCCTGAACTAGTATTATTTACATTAAGATCTACAACTTCTGGTGCAGTCCATGTTTTCTTTTTTTGTATTGGTTTGTTCATTTTTTTTTTAAAATTAGAGTGCAATAATACAAAAAAAAGTGTAAAAAAAAGAACAGATATTTACTTTTATTCTGAACAGCAAAGATAGTGTTCTGAACGATATATAAATTTATATAAAAAGTATTTTTAAAACAATAAATTCACCTCACAACTATACTAAGAAGAAGATGCATAAGCAAAATCATTAGGGAAAATGGATTCACTACTTAAAGGATAACTCCCTGATTTTGTATTTTTCATATCTAGATCTACAACCTTAGGTGTACTCCATGTTTTCTTACTGTTTGTTTGTTTGTTTGTTTGTTTGTTTGTTTGTTTGTTCATTGTAATTATTTTAGTTAGGGTTGCAATAATACAAAAAAAAAATTAAAAATCTTTTAATTCGTCTTTGCGAGTGAAGAATGAACGCGGCAATCTCATTATTGATAGTCAGATTGCTTCTCCGCCTTTGGCGAATCGCAATGACATTGCGTATCTAAAACATCTTTTTAACTTCTTCTTTTATAAACGTTAACCCAGTATTTGAAGGAGGATTTCCATCAATCATACGTTGCAAAATTGCCTCTCTCAATTCTTGTGAAGAACTAAGAGAAGTATCTTCTGCTGTTTTTTTGATGATATGTGTCGTAGCGTTTTTTGATGTGATTAACACGCTCCAACATTCTTCAGAGATATAGATTTGCTGTGCCAAATTATGCTCAAATTCTTGTTCTACACTTTGCACTAATTTGTGCATATAAAGTTCTTTGTTTTCATCAGTAGGAGTCACACGAACCAATAGTTTAGCAGGATTTATACGCTCCATAAACAACGTCATGCGTTCGTATGCTTGCAATCTTGCTTCAAGTAGTTGTTTTTTGTCTTCTCGCAATAATTTAAAATTCTTGCGATTCACTTCTTCTTTAAATTGTGATGAAAAGAAGTAATATGCTACCGCTCCAGTTATGATTGACGGAATAGTATATGACAGTATTTCTATAATTTTTGTAAAATTCATTTCTGCTTTTAATTAGAATTTTCAAAATTAACTAATGTTATGAATTACACATAATTTATTTCCATTTAAATGATAATTATCATTGTTTGGTTACTTCTTTACGTCTAATTTTGAGGAAATTAAGGTGAATATTATAGGTGATCTTGTGTAACATTTGTTACAAAGTTTTATTATATAATACACGAAATTTATGAACATCAAACTAAAATAAATAACATTATGAAACACATTTTTAGATTATTAGTTTTATTCTTTACTACTGCATTATTTGCACAAACTGGACATCTTATGCAAGGAGTTGGCGCAGTAAACATGTCAATGGGAGGAGCCTCAACAGCACAACCAATAGATATTTCAGGAGCATTACAATGGAATCCTGCGTCTATTTCAGCATTTGATAGTAAAATTATGAAATTGGATATTGGTTTATTCTTTTCTTCACCAACATTATCTTCATCGTTACCAGCAGGAATGTTAGGTGCTGGATCGCCTGCAGTAAGTGGAATTACTGAAGGTGATAGAGGAATCTCTCCAATGCCTGCATTTGCAATAGTTTGGGGAAAGGAAGATAGTAAACATACGTTTGGAGCATCTGCATTTGGAATTAGCGGTTTTGGAGTTACTTTTCCAGAAGAGGCAAACAATCCATTTAGTGGTACTTTTAATCCAACAATAAATTCGAATCCAATAAATTACCCTCAAGGAGCAAACGGGTTTGGTCATATTGAATCAGATTACATGTTAATGCAAGTAGGTTTTACTTGGGCGTATGAAGTGTCTGATAAATTTTCTATAGGTATAGAGCCTACATTTAATTATGCAGCGTTAGAATTAGCACCAAATCCAACAGCGAATTCAAATGCTGCAGGATACCCTATATCTGACAAAGCATCAGCAACAGGTTTTGGAGCACAAATTGGGTTGTTTTATGATTCTGGAAATGGTTTTAAAGCAGGAACATCTTATAAAACTTCACAGGCGTTTAGTGATTTTGGATTTAAAAATACACATTTAGATGCATCTGAATCTGTAAATGATTTTAATATGGATTATCCAGCAATTTTATCTTTCGGATTAGGATATTCAAAGAAAAATTTTGATTTAGCGTTGGATTATAGAATGGTAGATTATGAAAACACAGATGGATTTGCTGAATCTGGATGGACACCAACCGCTTCAGTTGCAGGATTTGGTTGGCAGAACATAAATATTTTATCTGCAGGTGTTCAATACAAAGGAATTGACAAATTACCATTAAGAATAGGATACACACATAGTACAAACCCTATCAAAGATGAATTAGCGTTTTTTAGTATTCCAGCTACAGCAATCATTGAGAATGCATATCAATTTGGTTTTAGTTATGAGATTTCTGATAACTTCAAGTTAGATGCAGTATATCATCATGGAACTAGTGATGGCGCTACAACAGGACAATTATTAAGTCCGTTAGCAATTACACCAAGTAATCCTTTAGGCGCTTTACCTGGAACATCTGTTTCTTATGAAATGACTACTGATTTAATCATGTTTGGTGCTAGTTATACTTTTAATAAATCAAAAAAAGAGAGTAATTAATTCTTTTTTTACAAATAATAATAAAGCGATTTCTTTAATTAGAAGTCGCTTTTTATTTGTGAATAAATAATATAACTTTTATTGTTTCTCAATCATTGACATTGTATTTTTGAAATCTAATAAATAATACAAATTGTCAAATTACTTAAACGAACTTAACGAACCACAAAAAGCAGCCGTTTTGCATAAAGACGGACCAATGATCATCATTGCAGGAGCAGGTTCTGGAAAGACGCGTGTACTTACCTATAGAATTGCTCATTTGATGAATCAAGGTGTAGATGCTTTTAACATTCTTTCATTGACCTTTACTAATAAGGCGGCTAAAGAGATGAAAAAGCGTATCGCAACAGTTGTTGGTAATAGTGAAGCGAAAAACTTATGGATGGGAACTTTTCATTCCGTTTTTGCAAGAATTTTGCGTTCCGAAGGGCATCATTTAGGGTTCCCCTCAAATTTCACGATTTATGACACCCAAGATTCTGTTCGATTACTTTCTTCGATAATTAAGGAAATGCAATTGGATAAAGAAAAGTACAAACCAAAACGTGTTCTTGGGCGCATTTCACAGTTTAAAAACAGTTTAATAACTGTAAAAGCATATTATCAAAATCCAGAATTGATAGAAGCCGATAAGATGGCAAGTCGCCCAAAAATGGGAGATATTTACAAACAATATGTAGAACGTTGTTTTAAAGCAGGAGCAATGGATTTTGATGACTTACTATTGAGAACCAACGAGTTGCTAACTCGTTTTCCAGAGGTGTTGGCAAAATATCAAGATCGTTTTAGATATATTTTGGTTGATGAGTATCAAGATACAAATCACTCACAATATTTGATTGTACGTGCGTTGGCAGATCGTTTTCAAAATATTTGTGTTGTTGGTGATGACTCTCAAAGTATTTATGCTTTTCGTGGCGCAAATATCCAAAACATCTTGAATTTCCAGAAGGATTATGACGCAGTAAAAATATTCAAATTAGAACAAAATTATCGTTCGTCAAGTAATATCGTTAAAGCGGCGAATAGTATTATTGAAAAGAACAAAACTAAACTCGATAAAGAGGTTTGGACGGCAAATGATGATGGTTCAAAAATAAAAGTAATGCGTACTTTTTCTGATGGAGAAGAAGGACGCTTTGTTGCGGATTCTATTTTTGAAAATGCAATGAACAAGCAATTAACCAACGATAACTTTGCTGTTTTATACCGTACAAATGCACAATCTAGAGCTATTGAAGATGCATTGCGTAAAAAAGATATTAAGTATAGAATGTTTGGAGGGCTTTCATTTTATCAACGAAAAGAGATTAAAGATATTTTGGGTTATTTACGCTTGTTAATCAATCCAAATGATGAAGAGGCACTTAAGCGTGTGATAAATTATCCTGCGAGAGGTATTGGTGCAACTACGATTGATAAATTAATAGTTGCTGCAAATCATTACGGAAAATCGATTTTTGAGATTGTTCAGAATTTACACTTAGTTGATATTAAAATTAATTCTGGAACAAAAACAAAACTGAATAACTTTGCAACAATGATGCAGCGTTTTCAGATTGAAGCTGAAAAACAAGATGCGTTTGAAGTTGCCAATTTGGTTATCCGCCAAACAAGAATTATTAAAGATTTAGAAGGAGACGGAACTCCTGAAGCAGTAAGTAGAGTTGAAAACGTTCAAGAATTGATGAACGGAATTAAAGATTTCATTATCAATCAAAAAGAAAAAGAAGAAGATGCTTCGTTGGCATTTTTCCTTGAAGATGTTGCGCTAGCTACAGATTTTGATAGCGATCAAAAAGATGACGAACCAAGAGTTTCTTTGATGACAATTCACCTTTCAAAAGGATTGGAGTTTCCGTATGTTTATATTGTTGGTTTAGAAGAAACACTCTTTCCATCTGCCATGAGTATGAATACACGTAGTGAATTGGAGGAAGAACGTCGTCTATTTTATGTTGCATTGACACGTGCAGAGAAAGAAGCATATTTGAGTTATGCAGAATCTCGCTATCGTTGGGGAAAACTAATTGATTGTGAACCAAGTCGTTTCTTGGAAGAAATTGATGAGCAATATTTAGAATATTTGAGAAGAAAACCTGAAGCACAGCAAAATAAATTCATTTCAGAAGATATTTTTAGCGATGTTCCACAAAGTACCATTCGATTTAAAAAACCGATTTCTAGAGGTAATTTTCCAAAACCAAAACAAAGCCCGAAGAAAATTCAACCAAAATTTACTGCTCCAAAGAATTTAAAAAAAGTTTCTAAGGCAACAATTTCAACAACTACGAACCTGTTTGACAGTAAGATAACTGTTGGAAATATAGTTCAGCATCAACGCTTTGGCAAAGGAGAAGTAAAGGCTTTAGAAGGAATAGGAGCGAATAAAAAAGCAACAATACTATTTTTAGAGCATGGAGCAAAAAAACTATTACTTCAATTTGCAAAACTTAAAATTATAGGCTGATTTTTGTCACTTTTATTTCTGATAAATTTTAATTGTAAAATAAGAGGATTTGACGTAATTTGCACACATAAATACTTCATTTAAAATAAAATAAAATTTCAACAATATATATGGATTTCGAATTAGAATATAACTCAGACAGAAGCAATTTAATCATTCCAGAATATGGACGACACTTGCAAAAAATGGTCAATCATTGTGTGAGTCTTGAAGATGCTGAAGAACGAAACAAAATGGCAAAAGCAATTGTAAACGTTATGGGAAATCTACAACCTCATCTACGTGATGTTCCAGATTTTAAGCATAAACTTTGGGATCAACTTTTTATAATTTCAGATTTTAAATTAGACGCAGAATCTCCATATCCACAACCTTCAAGAGAAGAATTGCAAGCAAAACCAGAACCGTTGCCTTACCCAAAAACAGCATCTAAATTTCGCTTTTATGGAAATAACATTCAAACAATGATTGATGTTGCAAATAGCTGGGAAGATGGTGAAGCAAAAGAAGGTTTGAATTACGTAATTGCTAATCACATGAAAAAATGTTATCTAAACTGGAATAAAGATACTGTTGATGATGATGTGATTTTCAACCACTTAAATGAATTATCTGATGGTAAAATTGATTTAAGAAAAACAGGGGAAAAATTAGCTGAAAGTCATAAGTTACTTCGAAAAAGAACTAACAAAAATCAAAAGCAACAGAAAACGAATCAAAAAAACTATAAAAGCAATAATTACCGCAGAAAGACTAGATAATTTATGGCTACATTTAAAATAGAAGGAGGACATAAACTTAAAGGAAATATCACTCCACAAGGTGCAAAAAACGAAGCTTTACAAATAATTTGTGCAACACTTTTAACTCCAGAAAAAGTTACAGTCAGTAATGTTCCTGATATAATTGATGTAAATAAACTTATTTTTATTCTTGGTGAATTAGGTGTCAAGATTGAAAAAACTGCAAAGGAAACATATACTTTTCAGGCAGATGACATCAATTTAAAATATCTTGAATCGCCAGAATTTAAAAGAGATGGAAGTTCTTTAAGAGGTTCTATAATGATTGTTGGTCCGTTATTGGCAAGATTTGGAAAAGGATATATCCCACGTCCAGGAGGAGATAAAATTGGTCGTCGTAGATTAGATACGCACTTTGAAGGATTCATGAGTTTAGGTGCTAAATTCCGTTATAAAAAAGAAGAGTCTTTTTATGGTGTCGAGGCACCAAACGGGTTACAAGGCACTGATATGTTGCTTGATGAAGCTTCTGTTACCGGAACTGCCAATATTGTAATGTCTGCTGTTTTAGCCAAAGGAAAAACTACTATTTATAATGCAGCATGTGAGCCATATTTACAAGAATTATGCAAAATGCTAAATTCTATGGGCGCTAAAATTAGTGGAATAGGTTCAAACTTATTAACTATTGATGGTGTTACTTCTTTAGGAGGATGTGAATTGCGAATACTTCCTGATATGATTGAAATTGGGAGTTGGATTGGTATGGCAGCAATGACCAAATCAGAATTGACAATAAAAGATGTAAGTTGGGAAAACTTAGGTGTGATTCCGAGAGTATTTCGAAAATTAGGAATAAAATTAGAAAAAAGAGGCGATGATATTTATATTCCAGCACAAGAATCATATGAAATCCAAAACTATATTGACGGTTCTATTTTAACCGTTTCTGATGCTCCTTGGCCTGGATTTACACCAGATTTATTGAGTATAGTATTAGTTGTAGCAACACAAGCAAAAGGTAGTGTCTTGATACATCAAAAAATGTTTGAGAGTCGTTTGTTTTTTGTTGATAAACTGATTGATATGGGAGCACAAGTCATCTTATGTGATCCACATAGAGCAACCGTTATTGGAATGAATCATCAGTCCAATTTAAAAGCAACAACAATGGTTTCTCCTGATATTAGAGCAGGAATTTCATTATTGATTGCCGCTTTATCTGCTGATGGTATAAGTACAATCCATAATATTGAACAAATAGACAGAGGTTACCAAGATATTGATAAACGATTGCGAGCAATTGGCGCAAAGATTGAACGTATAGATTGATTTTCCCATTCCAAAAACTCTAGAAATCTTAAAATTCCAAATTACAAAGAAACCCTTTGTAATTTGGAATTTCTTTTTTAGATATTTTTATCTGACAACATGTCATTTTTGTAGAAATGGCAGTACTTTTGCAAACAGTTTTAGTATTATAAATAAATTATGAGCGACACAAAAGAAAATATAGAAGACAAAGAAATTCAATCAGAAGAAAAACAAGAAGAAATAGTTCAAGAAGTTACTGCTGAAGAGCAAATAGCAAAAGAAAAGGATAAATTTTTACGTTTGTTTGCTGAATTTGAAAATTATAAAAAACGTACATCTAAAGAACGTATAGAATTGTTTAAAACTGCCAATCAAGAATTAATGACAGTTTTATTGCCAGTTCTTGATGATTTTGAACGTGCTTTGACACATATTGAAGATGACAAAGAAGCAGAAGAATTACGTAAAGGAGTGTTGTTAATTTACAAAAAATTGATTACAACTCTTGAACAAAAAGGACTTGCTATTTCAGAAGTGAAAGCAGGTGATGCCTTTGATGCAGAAATTCATGAGGCCATCACTCAAATTCCTGCACCATCAAAAAAGATGAAAGGAAAGATTGTTGATGTTATTGAAAAAGGATATAAACTTGGAGATAGAATTATTCGTTTTCCTAAAGTTGTCATTGGGCAATAATAAAATTTTTGCTCCTTTGAAGCAATAATAAAATAGAATAAATGAAAACAGATTATTACGAAATATTAGGCGTAAACAAAGGAGCAACTGCTGCTGAAATAAAAAAAGGATATCGTAAGCAAGCCGTAAAACACCATCCTGATAAAAATCCTGGAGATAAAAGTGCTGAAGAAAAGTTTAAAAAGGCAGCTGAAGCGTATGAAGTCTTGAGTGATGATAATAAAAAGGCACGTTATGATCAATATGGTCATGCGGCTTTTGAAAACGGAGGTGCTGGCGCAGGAGGCTTTGGTGGTTTTGGTGGAGGCGGAATGAATATGGATGACATATTCAGTCAGTTTGGAGATATTTTTGGTGGCGGATTTGGTGGAAGTAGAGGAGGTTCTCAAACTGCTCGTGTAAAAGGAAGTAATATGAGAATTCGAGTGAAGATAACGCTTGAGGATATTGTTAATGGAGTTGAAAAGAAAGTAAAAATTCGTCGTAAAATAAAAGCTGACGGTGTAAGTTTTAAAACATGTGCTACTTGTAATGGTCAAGGTCAAGTAATGAGAGTGACCAATACTATTTTGGGTAGAATGCAAACTGCAGCAACATGTCCTACATGTCATGGAGCAGGTCAATCGATTGATAATCGCCCTAAAGGTTCTGATAGTAATGGAATGATTCAGAAAGAGGAAATGGTTTCTATAAAAATTCCAGCAGGAGTTTCAGATGGAGTTCAATTAAAAGTTGCAGGAAAAGGGAATGAGGCACCTGGAAATAATTCAATTTCAGGAGACTTGTTAGTTCTTATTGAAGAATTAGCGCATGAATCATTATCAAGAGAAGGAATGAATTTACATTATGATTTATATGTAAACTTATCTGAAGTAACACTAGGAGTAAGTAAAGAAATAGAAACTGTATCTGGTAAAGTGAAAATTAAGATTGATTCAGGAACTCAGTCTGGTAAAATATTGCGATTGAGAGGTAAAGGTTTACCAAGCATAGAGCGATATGGAACTGGTGATTTGTTAGTTCATATTAATGTTTGGACTCCTCAGAATCTTTCAAAAGAACAAAAGCAGTTTTTTGAAAAAAATATTTCTGATGAAAACTTCACTCCAAACCCATCAAAAGCTGACAAATCTTTTTTTGAAAAAGTAAAAGACATGTTTTCTTAAAAAAAAATATATTTTTATAATAAATTTTACCAAATAGAAGTAAAAAGTACATATATTTGTACCGTTATTAATTGTAATAATTAATAACACTTTTTCATAGCAATTTTCCCACTCAATTCTTTGAGTGGGTTTTTTTATTCCATACTTTTGCAAAAGCAGATCGTCTTATCGTTCCGATATACTCGGAAAGGAAAGTCCGGACACCAAAGAGTAGCATAGCGGATAACATCCGTCATTCCGATTTATCGGAAGAGGACAAGTGCAGCAGAAAGTATGTACAGGTAATGCTGTAGTGAAACCAGGTAAACTCTATGCGGTGCAATGCCATGTAAATTGGAGTTTGAGAGTACTCGCTCGATTTCAAAGGGTAGGCAGTTAGAACTATTGAGTAATTAATAGTCTAGATAAATGATAAGAGTTCCGATTTATCGGAATACAGAATCCGGCTTATAGATCTGCTTTTTTATTAAATTGATAAAAAACATACTTCATTTTTATCTAAATCTCACACTTGTTTTTGTTGATAAATAAGCATGTTTTTGTATTTTTGCATAACAATAAAACAGAAAATTATGGCATTTGATATTGAAATGATAAAAGGAGTTTATAGTCGCATGAAACTTAATGTAGATAACGCTCGTAAAGTTGTTGGAAAACCTTTAACATTAGCAGAGAAAATATTATACAATCATCTTTGGGATAAAAATTCAAATAAATCATTTACTAGAGGTAAAGATTATGTTGATTTTGCTCCCGATAGAATTGCTTGTCAAGATGCAACTGCACAAATGGCATTATTGCAATTTATGCAAGCTGGTAAAAAAGAAGTTGCTGTACCAACAACAGTCCATTGTGATCATTTAATACAAGCAAAAATAGGTGCAGACAAAGATTTGCAAGAAGCAATTAATACTTCTAGTGAAGTCTTTAATTTTTTAGCATCGGTTTCAAATAAATACGGAATAGGATTTTGGAAACCAGGATCAGGAATTATACATCAAGTAGTGTTAGAAAATTATGCTTTTCCAGGAGGAATGATGATAGGAACAGATAGTCATACTGTAAATGCAGGAGGATTAGGTATGGTAGCAATAGGTGTAGGTGGAGCAGATGCAGTAGATGTAATGGCAGGAATGCCTTGGGAGTTAAAGTTTCCAAAACTAATAGGTGTAAAATTAACAGGAAAATTATCTGGATGGACAGCTTCAAAAGATGTTATCTTAAAAGTAGCAGGTATTTTAACTGTAAAAGGAGGAACTGATGCAATTGTAGAATATTTTGGTGAAGGAGCAAAATCACTTTCAGCAACAGGAAAAGGTACCATTTGTAATATGGGAGCTGAAATTGGTGCAACTACTTCTACTTTTGGTTACGACGATTCTATAGAGCGTTATTTAAGAGCTACCAATAGAGCGGATGTTGCTGATGCAGCGAATGAAATAAAAGAATATCTTACAGGAGATGATGAAGTTTATGCAAATCCAGAAGACTATTTTGATCAAGTAATAGAAATAAATTTAGATGAATTAAAACCACATTTAAATGGTCCTTTTACACCAGATTTAGCAACACATGTAGGTAGCGATATGACACAAATAGCTACAAAGAACAATTGGCCTTTGAAAGTAGAATGGGGATTGATAGGTTCTTGTACCAACTCTTCTTACGAAGATTTATCAAGAGCAGCATCTATTGCTAAACAGGCAGTAGATAAAGGTTTAATAGCAAAAGCCGAGTTTGGAATTAATCCAGGTTCAGAGCAAGTACGTTATACAGCAGAACGCGACGGATTATTAGATATATTTGAAGATTTAGGAGCAAAAATATTTACCAATGCTTGTGGACCATGTATTGGTCAATGGGCAAGAGAAGGAGCAGAGGGTCAACCTAAGAATACTATTGTACATTCATTTAATCGTAATTTTTCTAAACGTGCAGATGGTAATCCAAACACGCATGCATTTGTTGGTTCACCATCTATAGTTGCTGCAGTAGCGATTTCTGGTAAATTAGATTTTAATCCGATGACGGATAAATTAATCAACCAAAATGGAGAAGAAGTATTATTTGAAGAACCAACAGGTTTTGAATTGCCACCAAAAGGATTTGATGTGAAAGATCCAGGTTTCGTTGCGCCAATGGCTGATGGCTCTGATATTTCTATTAAGGTTAATTCTGATTCAAAAAGGTTGCAATTATTAACACCCTTTATACCAATTAAAGGAAATGTTACAGGAGCAAAGTTATTGATAAAAGCATTTGGAAAATGTACAACAGATCATATCTCAATGGCTGGACCTTGGTTGCGATTTAGAGGTCATTTGGATAATATTTCGGAGAATTGTTTAATAGGAGCCGTAAATGCTTTTGGTAAAGCAACAAATAAGGTTAAGAATCAATTAACTGGTGAATTTGGAGCAGTACCAACAACAGCAAGAGCATATAAAGCTGCGAATGTACCTTCTATTGTTGTAGGAGAACATAATTATGGTGAAGGATCATCAAGAGAACATGCAGCAATGGAACCTAGACACTTAGGTGTAGTTGCAGTTATTGTTAAATCGTTTGCTAGAATTCATGAAACAAACCTAAAGAAACAAGGTATGTTAGGTTTGACTTTTGCCAATGAAGCAGATTATGATTTAATACAAGAAGATGATACTTTTAACTTCATTGATTTAGCTGACTTTACAGAAGGTAAACAGTTAACTTTAGAAATTGTACATAGTGATAACTCTAAAGATGTAATCAAATTAAGTCACACTTATAATGAAGGTCAGATAGAATGGTTTAAAGAAGGTTCTGCTTTAAATTTGATAAAGAAGGAGAATGTTTAAATTTTTAAGGACTTTATAATAAAAATTGTCTCGTCCTAAATAATCGATACAGATTATTAAAGGATTAAAAATAATAATTTAAACCTGAACAATAGTACTATTGTTCAGGTTTTTTGATTTAT
>NVWM01000023.1 GCA_002733665.1 Lutibacter sp. | reverse complement strand
GGTACAATTGCAATTTCAAAAGGGAAATTGGATTTATCAGGTGATGATTTAGTAGGAGGAAAATTTATTATTGATATGAATTCAATTGTAAATTTAGATATGCCTGCAGATAATGAGTATAATGCTAAATTAGTTGGGCATTTAAAAGCAGCTGATTTCTTTGATGTAGAGAAATTTCCAACAGCAACTTTTGAAATTACCAATGTTGTAAAAAATGAAGGTAAAGTTGCCGTAACAGGAAATCTTACTGCAAAAGAGATTACAAAAAGTATTACAATTCCTGCAACGTTTGCAGTAGCAAATGGTTTTGTAACTTTTAAAAGCGATACTTTTAAAATTGATAGAACAGTATTTGGGATTGAATATAAGTCAACAAAATTGGCAGATGTACTTAAAGAAAAATCTATTGATGATTTATTTGAGATGTCATTTGATGTAATGGCAAAAAAATAAGTGTAAAATTTGAATCACGCGTCATTCTGAACTTGTTTCAGAACCTCATAAAAGGGTTTTATTTAAAAAGTCTGTAGTTGAAAAACTACAGACTTTTTTTTGTACCCAAAAAGCCGTAATATTACAATTCAAAAAAAACGAACAGATGCAAGAAAATAAGAACTTATCAGAGATAGAGATTCAAGATCAAAAAATCATTGAAAACAAAGAATTAAATCTTTGGGAAGCATTAATCCCTATCGTTGCATTAATAATAATGTTGGCATATAATGTTTTAGTTGCTTTTGGAGATTATTCCATTGAGGGGCCTAATCAAGTTGCATTAATTTTAGCGGCTGCAGTAGCTGCAATTGTTGGGTTTTTTAATAAAGTACCGTTTAAAACTATGATGAAAGAAGTTGAAGAAAATATTAGATCGACTACTTCTGGAATTATTATTCTATTGATGGTAGGCGCATTGACAGGAACTTGGCTAATAAGCGGAATCATTCCTACAATGATTTATTATGGAATGCAAATCTTAAATCCAACAATATTTTTAGCAGCAACGGTTGTTATATGTTCTATTATTTCGATTGCTACTGGAAGTTCTTGGACAACTTCAGCAACGGTTGGTATCGCATTAGTTGGGATTGGAGAAACATTAGGAATTCCGATGGGAATGAGTGCTGGAGCAGTTTTGTCTGGTGCATATTTTGGAGATAAAATGTCACCAATGAGTGACACTACTAATTTAGCACCTGCAATGGTTGGAAGTGACTTGTTTACTCATATCAAGTATATGGCTTTAACAACTGTGCCAACAATTATAGTTACATTGATAGTTTTTATGATTATAGGTTTCACTATGGATACAACTGGAAAAACTGTTGATTCTGAACTGATGACTTTATTAGAGTCAAAATTCAATATAACTCCAATGGTATTTATCGTTCCGATTATTGTTATAATATTAATTATTAAAAAAGTACAACCTTTAATAGCTTTATTAATAGGAACATTGTTGGGAGGAGTTTTTGCTGTTATTTTTCAACCAGAAATAATTAAAACGTTGGCAGGAACGAGCGAACTTACATTTAAAACTTCATATCAAGCAGTAATGAACGCTATGACTGTTGAAACAAAATTAGATGCACCTGAAGCTTATGAAAAATTATTTAAAGCCAAGGGAATGGCTGGGATGTTAAATACAGTATGGTTAGTAATTTGTGCAATGGTGTTTGGAGGAGTTATGGATGGTATAGGAGCCTTGTCAAGAATTACAAAATCTTTATTGAAGTTGGCAAAATCAACTTTTGGATTATTTGCAAGTACAGTTGCCAGTTGTTTGGCGTTAAATGTTACAGCATCTGATCAGTATTTGGCAATTGTTGTTCCTGGGAAAATGTTTAAAGATGCCTATGATGAAAAAGGTTTGGCTCCAGAAAATTTAAGTAGAACATTAGAAGATGCAGGAACTGTTACTTCAGTTTTAGTGCCTTGGAATACATGTGGAGCATATCAATCAGGAGTTTTGGGAGTTGGTGTAGGAGAATACGCGATTTATGCAATTTTTAATTGGTTAAGTCCATTTACAACACTACTCTTTGCTGCATTTAATATTAAGATTAAACAATTAAGAGGAAAGTAGAATAGTATGAATATCACACTCCTTTCATCACCCTTACAAGGTTTTACTGATTTTCGATTTCGAAATGCAATGCATAAATACTTTGGAGGAATTGACACTTTTTATTCTCCATATATCCGTTTGAATGGAAAGTTGAAAATCAAAGGTTCTTATGAGCGTGATATTCTTCCTGAGAATAACACCACTTTAGAAGTAATTCCACAAATTATGACCAATGATGCTGACGAATTTTTGTTTGTCGTCAAGTATATTCAACAATTTGGTTATAAAGAGTTGAATTGGAATTTAGGGTGTCCATATCCGATGGTTACAAAACAAGGTATGGGATCAGGATTGATATGTCAGCCTGAAAAAATTGACCATATTTTAGATCGAGTTCATTCGGAAACAGACATTACAGTTTCTATGAAAATGAGAATGGGTTATGAGCATAGTGAAGAGATTTTACATACATTTCCAATCCTTGAAAAGTATCCTCTAAAAAATATTGCTATACACGCGCGTATTGGAAAACAATTGTACAAAGGAGGAGTTGACTTAGATTCGTTTCAGAAATGTGTGGATCATTCTAAGCATAAATTGTATTACAACGGAGATATTACTTCTGTAGAGAAATATAGAGAATTACAAGAACGTTTCCCAACAATTGACCATTGGATGATTGGTAGAGGTTTAATTGCAGATCCTTTTTTACCAAGTATGATAAAAGCCAATACGTTGGAATATCCTGAAAATAGATGGGAGATTTTTCGAGAATTTCATGATACGATTTTTCAACAATACGATGCGTATCTTTCAGGACCAACACCTATTCGAATGAAAATGTATGGGTTTTGGGAATATTTCTCTCAGTCCTTTTCGGATCCTCGAAAGACGCTTAAAAAGATTAAAAAAGCCAGTAATATTATAAAATATCAGAAAGCAGTTGATGAGATTCTTGAAAATGCTTAATCCTTAACCTTCAGTCCAATCTGCTCCGCACATTTCTCACCATCAATAGCAGCAGAGATAATTCCTCCAGCATAACCAGCACCTTCACCACAAGGATACAAACCTTTTATCTGTGTATGCTCTAAAGTTTTAAAATCTCTTGGAATACGTACAGGAGACGAAGTTCTCGATTCAGGCGCATGTACAACTGCATCATTGGTCATATAACCATTCATAGACTTTCCAAACTGTTTGAAGCCTTCTTGCAATGTCTCATGAATGAATTTTGGCAATACCTCACCTAATTCTACAGAGGTAGTTCCAGGCATATATGATGTTTGCGGAATATCAGTAGATAATTTTCCGCTTGTGAAATCAGCCAATCGTTGTGCAGGAACTTTTTGAGTTTCTCCTCCAAGTTTCCATGCTTTTTGTTCTATTTGCTTCTGAAATTCTACTCCAGCCAAAGGACCTTTATCACTATATTTCGCAAAATCTTCTAATTTTAATTCAACTACAATTCCAGAATTTGATGTTGGTTGATCTCTTTTTGATGGCGACCATCCATTTGTCACAACTTCTCCAGGTGAAGTAGCGCAAGGTGCAATTACACCTCCAGGACACATGCAAAAGGAATAAACACCTCTGTTTTTTACTTGTTTTACAATTCCGTAAGGAGCAGGAGGTAAGTGCTCACTTCTTGTCTCACAATGATATTGAATAGAATCAATTAGTTTTTGAGAATGCTCAACTCGTACGCCAAGTGCAAAGGGTTTTGCTTCTATTGCTATATTTTTTCTATGTAATAATTCAAAAATATCTCTTGCCGAATGTCCTGTTGCAAGAATAATTTCAGATGCGTTTATTTTGTCTCCATTTTGTAATTCTACACCTGTTACTGCACTACTTTTTATCAAAATATCTGTAACACGTGTATTGAATCTTACTTCACCACCATAATTGATAATAGTTTCGCGAATGGCAGCAATTATTTTCGGTAATTTATTCGTTCCAATATGTGGATGCGCATCTATAATAATATCTTTTGGTGCTCCGTGAGCAATCAATAAATTTAAAATTTTGTTTACATCACCACGTTTTTTAGATCGTGTATAGAGTTTTCCGTCAGAATAAGTTCCTGCGCCTCCTTCGCCAAAACAATAGTTAGAATCTTCATCTACAATATGAAATTTTGTAATAGCAGCAAGATCTCTACGTCTTTCTTTGACATCTTTTCCTCGTTCTAGTACAATGGGTTTCAATCCCTTCTCTATGAGTTTTAAAGCTGCGAATAATCCTGCAGGACCTGCACCAATTACTAGTACTTCTCGTGCTTTACTTACATCATTATAATACGGAATTTCAATAGGGCTTTCAGAAAATTCTTCTTTAATATATACTCTTATCCGAAGGTTTACTTTTACATTTCTTTGACGTGCATCAATCGATCTTTTTAAAATCTCAAGATGTTTGATGTCATCAACATTAAAATGTTCTTTTTGAGCAATACGTTTTTTTAACTTCTCAATATTTTGAGCAATTTCAGGAGTTACTTGAAGTTGAAATTCTTGTTGCATGATTTTATATAAAGAAATTCCAGACCAATCCAAATCGTACCGTAAAATCGCGATATGGATTTAATGGTGCTGAATAATAGTTTCGCCCTGAAAAACCTGCTGTGATATTTTCTGCTTTTAGATACATTCTTGTTCTTCGAATTTGCGCATTTACAAAGAAATCTACCATTGGATATCCTCCATATTCAGCAGTATTTTGTAAGTTAAATTCAGATAAAAGCGGATTGTAAGCATTCATCTCATATTTGGTAAAATACTTAAATGTAAATCCTGTTTGAAGGTATAATGGCTTGTTTTTAAATAGATAATTGCTGTAATACAGGGAGTTTCTAGTTACAAGTTCAGGTACTTTAAAAAACGTTTCGCCTTTGGCTACTTTTTGGTATAGGACAGTATTATCTAACGTAAATTTCCCTACAGTAAATGATTTTTTTGCTTTTATCTTTATATAATTAATGGCTTCACTTGCTTGTTGAGGTTTTGAGTCGATATCAAAATAAGTGTAATTATCAATTTGAGTAATACTTGCTGATGCTCCTAAGTTCCATTTATCAGCATTAAAATCAAAAGATAAATTGCGAATTTCTTCGTTTTTAAAACCATCATTCTGCCAATTATAATCAATATAATCACTTTGAAAATGCACAAAATTAAAGTTTGGAGCCTTTGAAACTGTCGATATTTTTGCAGTTACATTAAACAAACTATCTTTTTTATAGGTTGCTGCAGCCATCAAACTATTTCCTTCTAAATCACCTGAAATAATAGAAGAAATATCAGCTTTTAAATTGAAGTTTTTAACTGTTGCATTCCAATCTGCACCAACAGAAACGGTAGAGCCTTTAAGTTGAGCATCAACAGTTTGGTTTGTGAGGTTTACAACGCCATTAAAATAATGATCAAACTTATAATGTCTTGCTTTGGCTCTTAGTTTTCCTAAAACTAGAGGAGATTCTAACTCAAGATACACTAAGTTATTCATTGTCCTTAACCCTTGATGGTCGTTAATTTCATTTTGAAAAGCATTACCAATTGCTGTGCTTGCAGTGGTTTGATCAAACGTATAGTGTTTTGTTTTGTAGGTGTAATGATGACCAATTTTAAAATTAGAAGGTTTAGATTTAATACTGTCTTTTTTTCTAAAAATTTTAAAATCGTGCTCTAAATGATAGCGTTTTGCTAATAAGAAATTCTCTGCATTAGAGTAATTAGTTTCCAATCTTCCACGATCTATAAAGTTCGGATCATTGGCTTCAAAAGATATGATTGATGCTTCCGTTAAACCGCCATTTTCTTGATTTAAAAAATCATGAGAGACAAAATGCCCTCGTGCATAGTAACGATTGTTCTTTGTACGGTAATTAAATGTTGTTCTAAAATTACCAAAACTCGCCAATGCATTCCTGTATTTTCCTAATGAACGAAGTCCTTTGTAAGCAAAAGAAAAATTAAATTCAGGAGAAGTATTTATAGTCAATAAAGCATCTAATATTTGCCCTTGTTCGAGTCCTGAGCGATACATCAATTCAGATGTTGGTGTTGCAACTTCATAATAATTGATATCTTTTACTTCTTTGAAATTAAAGTATTTAGCACGTGCACCCATTTTTGGAAAGTATGAATTTTCATCAAAATTGTACGCTAAATTGGTATAGGTTTGTCCAACATTATGAAAAGGGAGTAATTCAAAATCATCTTTACGAATATAATTGAGTTTGTAATTGTTTTGCATTGTCAACGTTGTGTCAATGTATGTGGTGTCAAGGTTATAAGAGATTATCTTATAATCTGTAAAATGAGTTTTTCCATCGAGTTCTACTTCAATTTCTCCTTCACCAAACCCTCTGTTTATAGAATCTCTACTGTATTGGTCATAACCTTCTTCTAAAGATTTCAATTTTGAAATTCCTTCTTTTTGAGCAAAAGAAGAAACGGTAAAAAATACTAAAAAACAATAAAGAAAGATTTTTCTCATAATAAAATTTAACACAATAAAATAGGTCTCGACTGCGCTCGACCTGACAGTTAATTATTCAAAACATGATAATGTCTCCTCGAGCGAAGTCGAGAGGTTATTATTTAATACGCAAAGATAAAATATTAAACGAAACTAATAAATCTAAATTGCCTAATGTAGATTTCACGAAAATACTTACTTTGTAGCCTCATTTATACCAAAGGAATGTTAAAATTTAAATACCAAAAAGAATTAATCGAAGTAGGAACAGATGAAGCTGGAAGAGGGTGTCTTTCAGGTCCTGTAGTTGCGGCTGCAGTTATTCTTCCTGATGATTTTTCGCACCCTTTTCTTAATGATTCAAAACAGTTGACAGAGAAGCAACGCAGAGAATTGAAACCGTATATTGAAGAACATGCTCTTTCTTGGGCTGTAGCGTTTGTTGACGAAAAAAAAATAGATGAGATAAATATTTTGCAATCTTCTATTTTGGCAATGCATAAATCAATAAAAAAATTAGACGTAAAGCCAGAATTTATCATTGTAGATGGTAATAAATTTAAACCGTTTAATAAGATTCCACATCAAACAATTGTAAAAGGTGATGCAAAATTTATGAGTATTGCTGCAGCATCAGTTTTGGCAAAAACACATCGTGATGCTTTTATGGAAAAAATCGGATTAGAATTTCCAGAATACAATTGGAAACAAAATAAAGGCTATCCAACTAAACAACATAGAAATGCTATTCGTGAGTTTGGAATCACAAAACACCATCGAAAAACTTTTAGATTGTTACCAGAACAATTGAAGTTGGAGTTGTAAAATTTTAAGACGTAGTTGTTGCGTATTGTTTAATTTTATGTATCGGTTTTGGCTATGCTTAGTTGCGACAACTTAATACTTAACTTTATAAGTACAAAACCAACTTGGAAAAATCTCCGATTTTTCCAAAGTAGAACAGAACTAAGCAATTAAGTATAGCCGTTGTTACAAGCAGGTTTTGTTCATTATTCCACTTTCGCAGGTTTTAGAATTAGATCGTGTTCAGCCGCTATTTTCCCAAATTCTTCTGGACTAAAAACTGTTGCTTCTTTTCCAGGTTCAGCCCCAACTTTTTTAAAGAAAGAGAGTAATCCATCTTTGTCATTAGGTATAATTGCGAAAATTAATTTTAAAGGTTCATTTCCAGTATTCTTAAATGAATGATATTCTCCGGGAGCAGTGTACCAAACATAACCTTCTTTTACTGGAGTTTCAATACGTTTTTCATTTTCATAAGTTATAACAATTCCTTCTCCTGATAGAAAGTATGCAATTTCCTCAGTTTTATTGTGTTTATGTTCAGGTAATGCTCCTCCAACTCCTAATTCATATTTCGCAAAACTTGCAGATGCGTGTGGATGACTTTCTGCATCCATAAATATTTGAAGTTTTCCACCCGAACCAAGCGTGTCTTTATTTTTAGGGAAAACCCATAAGTGTTCTCCTGCATCAGGTTCCATAATTCCACCGACAGATTTTTCAGTTTTGGTAGTTATTTCTTCTTTTGTCAATTCCGTTGCTTTTTCAGTTTTCGATTCTTTGTTGTCACAACTTTGTAATAAAATTGTTAGGCTTAAAAAAGTGAATAATAATATTCCTTTACACGATTTTAGAAATTCCTTTTTTACAATCATAATTTTAATATTTATTGGTTAGTACTATTTTTTCTTCAACTTGCTTGTAATGGTTAAGATAATGTTCCGTTTTAATGAACTTTATCTTACGATAGGTAAAGTTAGTTAAAAAAAATGACAAAGTCAAGTAACGTAAAAGAGTTGTTGGTAGGAGAACCATTAATTATGTTTTTTAGATTTTTAAACCCTTCAAAATCCTTATTTTTGTCATCCATATAAAATCGAAACAATGATTAAAAGAAGTAGAGCAACAATCTCAAAATTTATTATTCACAAGGTTGGTAATAAATTTAATAGTGCTACCAATATATTTTCTGAAAAAGAGCTCACTTTTGATAAAGAAAGTTACGATTTGATGCTCCCTTTTTTGTTAAAACCATTTGCTAATGTTTCTGAGAGTTTTCGATTTAAACATCATGCAAACATTGATTTGAATGAGATTAATAATTATGCTTCTGAAGTTTTTAAAGATGAATCATCATTCGTAGAAATCTCAAAACACATAGTCAACCATTTATATGAGCAGTCAAATTCGGCACAAATAAAGGTTGGAGATGTTATTATTGCGTTGTTTGAAGACATACAATACAAAGATTCAGTCACCAATGCCATTGGGATTTTTAAGATAGAAAATAAGATAGATTTTTTTCAAACATATATGGAAGAAGATGTGTTGGATGTGTTTGTACAGAAAGGAATCAGTACCAAAAAACTAGATAAAGGATGCTTGATTATCAATCATTCTGATGATGAAGGAAAAGTCATATTGAGTATAGATAATAATAATTACGATGCTCAATATTGGACCAAAAATTTCTTGAATATCAAGTTTGCTGATGATAGCAATCAGCATACTCAAAATTATATTGAAATGTGTAAAGATTTCTCTGATGAAATCATAAAAGAAGACTTTGGAATACAAGAAAAGAGTAAATTTTTAGCGCAAACGGTTGATTTTTTTAAAGAAAACGATCATGTAAACATTCACGATTTTAAAAGTGAAATTTTTGAAGAGGATGATAAAAAGAAAACGATGTTTGACGATTATAAAAAACATTATGAAGAACTAAATAATGTGTTGGTTCGTAACGATTTTGCTGTTTCTGATATTGTTTTGAAAAAACAAAAAGCGAAAATCAAAACCGAGATAAAATTAGATACTAATATCCAAATAAAACTAGATGTTGAAGCACCTGACGCTTCAGCAGAATTCCTCGAAAAAGGGTTTGATGACGATAAAAAAATGCACTACTACAAAGTCTATTTTAATGAAGAAAGTTAATGTTTTGATAAGAAACATACTTTGCTTAAAAATGCCTTCTTAAATATTTAAGTATTTTATTTTCAGTTACATATCGGAAAATGATATAGTTTTTTTTAGTATAATTACAATCTAACCAAAAATTATATTATGAAAATGAAATTAAAAGTGATAGCATTATTTGCTATATGTACAATGTTTACTAGTATTGATAGTCAAGCTCAAACAGAAGGATTTATTGGAGAAACTAAATTGTTTGCAGGTAATTTTGCGCCAAGAAGTTGGGCTCTTTGTCAAGGGCAATTATTACCAATAAATCAATATCAAGCGTTATTTTCTATATTAGGAACAATGTATGGAGGAGATGGTAGAACTACTTTTGCTTTGCCAGATTTAAGAGGTAGAGCACCAATCTCTCCAGGAAATGGACCAGGTTTATCATCTTTTAATGAAGGGCAAAGAGGCGGTGCTGAAATAAAAACATTAACTACTTTACAGTTGCCAAACCATTCACATAATGCTGGAGCAATGAAAGGTACTATTATGTGTAATGAAGAAGATGGTACATCAGATGAACCAGAAGGGAAAAACTTTGGTATTGGTGCTGCTGTAGTATATAATTCCGAAGGAAATGACAAAGTTATGAGTGCAAATACAGTTAGTGTTTCTGGAGCCACAAGTGCAACTGGAGGACAACAATCATTTAATATAAGAAATCCATATTTAGGTCTTAATTATATTATATGTCTACAAGGTGTTTTCCCATCAAGGAACTAAAACTATTGTATATCTAAACTATTATATTAACCAAAGAAATTATATTATGAAATTAAAAATAAAATTAATAGCATTATTTACTATATGTGCTATGTTTACTAGCATTGATACTCAAGCTCAGGGTCAAGAAGGCTTTATAGGAGAGGTAAAACTATTTGCTGGAAACTTTGCACCACGAACTTGGGCCCTTTGTGAAGGGCAATTATTAGCGATATCTTCAAAAACAGCACTGTTTTCAATAGTAGGAACTATGTATGGTGGAGACGGAAGAACTACTTTTGGTTTACCAGATTTGCGTGGTAGAACTGCTATAGGTGTAGGACATGGGCCAGGTTTATCTGATATCAGAATAGGTCAAAGAGGCGGTCTTGAAACAAAAACATTAACTACTTTACAGTTGCCAAACCATACTCATAATGCAGGAACATTGCAAGGTACTATTATGTGTAATGAAGAAGATGGTACATCAGACGAACCTGAAGGTAAAAATTTCGGGATAGGTGCTGCTGTAGTATATAATTCTGAAGGAAATGACAAAGTTATGAGTGCAAATACAGTTAGTGTTTCAGGAGCTACAAGCGCAACTGGAGGACAACAAGCATTTGATATAAGAAATCCATATTTAGGCCTCAATTATATTATATGTCTACAAGGTGTTTACCCTTCTAGAAATTAGGGTTTTATGTAGGTTAAAAAATTACCTAAAGCAAATAATTACCTTATGAAAAATAAAACGCAAATCCACTTATTTTATAGATTGTATATTTGCGTTTATTAAACTTTTAAATTATTATTATGAAGAAAAAATTACTTATTAGATTGGTAATTCTACCAATGCTTTTATTAACAAGTATATCCTTTGCGCAAACAACTTTGGTTGCTGGTGATATGCTGTATTCCAAAATCAAGCAGATACCCCTGATGATTTTGCATTTGTAACTTTTGTTGATATTGATGCCGGAACTGGAATATATTTTACAGATTGTGGTACAACAACTACAGGTTTTAGAACACCAGCGTGTACTGAAGGTGCTGTAAAATATGTTGCACCTGCTGGAGGGTTACTTGCAGGAGATGTTATTCGATGGTCTTTAAATAGTGCAGATTTTTCTAGTTACACTGACACCAGAATTACTGGTGGTTTTGGACTTGCTACAAGTGGAGACCAAGTAATAGCCTTCCAAGATGCAACAAGTGCAGCTGGAGGAACAAATGCTGGTAACACTCCAACATTTTTATTTGTTATGCACAATGCATCAACTCAATTTTCAGGAAACCCTACAGATAGCAACGAAACTAGTTTGCCGCCTGGATTAAGTGATACAGTAGCACCGTTTACAGCTCTAGGAGTTGGTGCTGGTACTGGAGTTGATATTGAATGGGATAATGTTATATATTCAGGACCTTATGATTTTTCTGGAGAAGCATCTTTAGCGGCATCAATTGCTGCTGCTCAAACTGCATTTTCAGATCTTTCAAATTATACTATTAGAGTAAACAGTATAGCTGATACTGCTTATGCTACTGCTGTTGGTAATATACCTTTGGCATTAACCTTATACATGGTACCTTCTGGTTTAAACTGGACAGGAACTACAAATACAGATTGGAATACAGGAACAAACTGGTCTTCAGGTTCTGTACCTATAAGTACAGATGATATTACAATACCAAATGTTACTAATAAACCAATAGTTAGTTCTAGTACTAATGCAGTAGCAAACGATATTATTGTTGATGCAAGCTCTTCAGTTACAGTAACTGGAGGAGGTTCATTAACTTTAGCTGGTAATTTAACAAATAATGGAACACTTACTGTAAGTTCAGACGCTAGTGATAGTGCATCTTTACTAGTAAGTGGAACTTCAACAGGTAACATTACCTATGAACGTTATGTTGGTACAAACTGGCATTTAGTTACCTCTCCAATTGTTGGTCAAGATGTAGATGCTTTTGTTGCAGCAAGTTCTTTAGTAACAAGTCCTACTGTTGCAACTCGTAGAGGTTTAGGTAATTACAATAATGCAGTACCAGCTTGGGGATATTATGATACAACAGCACCAGTTTCTGCAAACTTTAGTTCAGCAGATGGGTACACAGTAAAAAGAACTGCAGCGGGAACAGTAGATTATACAGGAACATTAAAAACAGATGATTTGCTTGCATACGGTATTACAGAAGGAGTTGATGGATGGAATTTAGTAGGAAATCCTTACCCTTCTTATATGGATGTGAATGCCTTTCTAACTTCAAACTTAGCAAGTTTTAATCCGTCATTCGCGAATGTATATGTATGGAACGGTACTGCTTATGCACCAATATCTGGAGCGAATTATATGGCACCAGGACAAGGTTTCTTTGTGAAATCAGCAACTGGTGGAGCATCAATCAATATTACAGAAGCAATGCAATCACATCAAACTGCAACGTTTTATAAAAATACTGCAGATGATATAGAAATGAATCTTTCTATTACTGATCAAAACAATAAATTTAGAACTACTAAGATTAATTTTGCAGAAGGTAAAACTATAGGTTTAGATCCAATGTTTGATGTAGGTATGTTTACAGCAACTGATAATAGTTTTACAGTATACTCTCATTTACTTTCAGATAGTCAAGGGATAGATTTTGAAATTCAAGCGTTACCTAATTCTGATTATGAAAGTGTTATTATTCCTATTGGAATTAATGCAGTAGCAGGTAAAGAAATTACTTTTAAAGTTGAAGATATAAATTTACCATTCGGTACTGAAGTGTTTTTAGAGGATAGAGAAAATAATACTTTCACTAGATTAGATGAAGATAATTCTGAACATACAATTACAGTTGATACTTCATTAAGTGGAATAGGACGTTTTTATTTACGAACATCAGATACAAGCGCTTTATCAGTAGATGACTTAAATTTAGAAAATGTAAGTATTTATAAGTTGGATGATTCAACTCTTAGAATAGCAGGATTAGATTCGCCAGGCGAAAAGAGCATAGCAATGTTTGATATTTTAGGTCAAAGAATTTTACAAGAATCTTTTAATACCAATGGAATAAAAGATATTAATTTGCCTAATGTATCTTCAGGTGTATATATTATTCACTTGCAAACAGAAACTGGGAATTTGAGTAAAAAAATAATTTTAAATTAATTGAATAATGAAAAATAAAAAATTAATAGAAAATAAAGTTACTTCAAGTAACGATCAAGAGATTTCTCGTAAAGATGCCTTGAAAAAAATAGGAAAATATGGGAAGTATGCTGCGTTGACAGCAATAGGAACCTACATATTATTAAATCCTACGAAAGCTCAAGCACAGAGTCCTCCAGGCTCAGGATTTTAATTTAAAATATGTCTCGTCCTAAATAATCGATACAGATTATTAAAGGATTAAAAATAATAATTTAAACCTGAACAATAGTACTATTGTTCAGGTTTTTTG